>DASYDU010000215.1:0-7554 GCA_036499445.1 Lacipirellulaceae bacterium | reverse complement strand
GCCGGTAAATCATAGCCCATCGAGGCGCAACCAGAATTGTGGAAGAGGCGTTGCCCACGGCGAATCGTCGCCGCCTGAAAAGCAGTGACGCACGCCGTCCCGTCTCCGGTGACAACGACTTCGCCTTCTGCGAGTTGGCCGAAAAGCAATTCCATGAAGCAGTAGGGGTTTACACTCGCATCCGTGTTCCAGTATTCGGGCAGAACCACTGGATATTTGCGCTGTCGCTGCTTGCACCACTGGAGCCAGTCGCTTTTGTTTTCTGTAAACGCGTCCGATTTGTGGATCATGAGCGGGAGAACGTTGCGCAGATCCGCGTGAATCGCCAAGTCAATCGCACATGTGGGCTTACGCATCTCCTCCGCGTCGATATCGACAGCAATCTTGAACGCTTCGCGGGCAAAGTTCTCCCAGTTGTAGCTCACTTGGCGGATATTCAGCCGGGTACCGAGCATCAGCAGACAATCGCTATTCTGGACGGCAAAGTTGCCCGCCCGATCGCCGATGCTTCCGGGTCGGCCGACGAACAATGGGTGATCGTTCCATAACAAGTCATTGGAATTCCAAGCGGTGACCACCGGCACACCCAGGCGATCGATGAGCGTCAGGAAATCGTGGTAGCAACCGCTCAATCGAATTCCAGATCCTGCATATACCACCGGTCGCGCAGCTGCGGCAAGCCGCGCCAGCGCCTGATCGCAGGCAATCGACAAGTTCGCTGTTTCCCAAACGATTTCGTCTTCGGCCGGATCGTATGCTGCTAGATGTTCGGGAACGATCTGCGCACCTTGAACGTCGACCGGCACGTCGATCCAACAGGGACCTGGCCGGCCGTGACGCGCGAGATGAAAAGCGCGATCGAGGTGGTATCGAATCGAATGAGGGTCGTCGATCGTGACGGCGTATTTGGTGATACCTTTCACCATGCCGACTATGTCTGCTTCCTGATCGCCGAGCTGACGCAATTTGCCAATTAGATCGTTCTTGGAAAGCGTTGTTTCACGACGCACCTGACCGGAAACGACGACCATGGGGATCGAATCCACCCACGCGCCGAACACTCCGTTCAAGGCGTTAATGCCCCCAGGACCTGACGTCACATTTACGACTGCCAGAGTGCCGGAGATGCGGGCATACGCTTCGGCCGCCATGGCTAAGGCCTGTTCGTGGTGGCAACAGATATACTTAAGATCTGGCCGGCGTCCGAACGCATCGTTGAGATGCATCGAGCCGCCACCCGTGACAAGGAATACGTGGCGCACTCCCTGTTGAGTTGTACGTTCCGAGATGTAGTCGGCAACCCTCATCGTCACTGCTACTCGTCTTGTTGATCGAGAAACCCGTTTGTTTGTTGGTGCCAACGGAACGTATTGGCGATCGCGGAGCGAAAATCTGTCGTAATATCTAATCCAAGCTCGCGCCGCGCTCGTTCGATCGATGGAACGTAGCAGGATGGCTGTTCGGCGGAGTTTACGCGACCGTCGAGCCTTACGCCAACAGAATGTGACGGCAATTCGGCCACTGCCTGAGCCACGTCGAGAATGGACCATGCCTGGTCGCTGCCGACATTGTACGGTCGGCAATGCTCGCCGCGCAACAAGATCGTCCATAGCCAAGTCGCCAGATCTGCCGCGTAAAGATATGACCGCTTGGTCCCGCCGTCGCCCCGTACCACGACAGGATTACCGCGGAGGGCATCGCCGATAAAATTACCAATGGCGAAGTGAAGGTCAAGCGGAAGATAGGGACCGACAAAGGCAAAGCAGCGGGCAATCAAGACACGGATATGGCGAGACTTGTGGGCCACCGCACACATCATCTCGGCAACGCGCTTGCCCTCCGCATAAGCCGATGATGTAGAAAGTGGATCTGGGCCGCCCATGTATTCCTCGGGCACCTGTGGCATTGTCGCGGGTTGCCTGCCGTACACGGCTCCGGAGCTCATGAGCAGCAGCTTTTTAGCCCCGCAGCTCGCCGCAAAATCAAGCACGCGATGAGTTCCGGCGGCGATTACGTCAAACATCGCCAGAGGCGAGCTTTCATTGAGCCGCGCACTTGCGTCCGTCGCACCATGAATTACATGAGAAAAATTGCCCGACGGGAATGGAAAGCTACGAACATCGCCCGGATGAAGACGAATGCCGAGACTGCGATCCAGGTGAGGCATACTGGCCAAGAATCGCTGGGGATTGCGCGAAAGGACTACCAGCTCGGACTTGAGCTCCAGCTTTTCTTTCGAATATGCAAACGACTCCAACAGCCATTTACCGAAGAAGCCGGTTCCGCCGGTGATAAAGATGCGTTGACCCCGCAGCTCTTCCCACACATCGCGTGTTCGCGAGAATACGTGCTCTAAGTCGTCGGGAAAAAGGCTGAAAGTCGCGTGCTCTAAAGTGGACATTATTCCTCCACGGATTCCCGGATCGTATCGGCCATATATTCAATGGCGTCGGCAGACAACCCCGGATAAACGCCTAGCCAGAAGACGTGCTTCATCACGTAGTCAGAATTGGCGAGATCGCCCACGACGCGATAGTCACAATTCTTGTAAGCAGGCTGGTGAATCAAGTTGCCGGCGAAGAGCAGTCGCGTGCCGATCTTTCGCGCTCCCAGATGCTTGAGCAATTGCTCGCGCGAGAAACCGGCGTCCGGTCGCACGGCTAGCGGGAAGCCGAACCAACTTGGATCGGAGCCTGGAGTAGCCTCTGGAAGCAAGAATACGTCCTTGAGGTCACTGAGCGCAGTTAGCAGCAATTGAAAATTTCGCCGACGGGCCGCGATAAATGAAGGCAGCTTTTTCAGCTGGGCAACGCCGACGGCGGCCTGCATATCGGTTACTTTTAAGTTGTAGCCAATTCGCGAGTACGTGTACTTATGGTCATAGCCAAATGGCAGGCTGCCTAATTGCCACGCAAACCGCTTGCCGCAGGTGTCATCCTTGCCGGTGTCGCACCAACAATCGCGCCCCCAATCGCGGTATGATTCCGCAATAGTTTTGAGCTTTGGATTGGTGACGAGCACCGCGCCCCCTTCTCCCATGGTGATGTGATGCGCCGGATAAAAGCTGCATGTCGCCAGGTCGCCGAACGTGCCGACTTTCTTTCCCTTATAGGTCGCGCCGATCGCATCGCAACAATCTTCGACTAACCAAAGTCCGTGTCGCTTGGCAAAGGCAGTAACCGCCTCGAGGTCGAACGGATTGCCCAACGTGTGAGCGATCATGATCGCCCTTGTCTTGTTGGACCGTGCTGCCTCAAGCGCGGACACATCAACGTTGTAGGTGCCAAGTTGCACATCCACAAATACCGGGACGCAGCCGTTTTGGATGATCGGGTTGACGGTGGTTGGAAAACCGGCGGCGACCGTGATGACTTCGTCACCCGGGCGCACCCGGCGCTCACCCAACGACTCGTCTGTGAGCGTGGTAAAAGCCAGCAAATTCGCGCTGGATCCCGAGTTTACTAGGAGTGCATAGCGGACCTCCATGAGCGCGGCAAATTGCTGCTCAAAGGTGGCGGCGAATCGCCCGGCGGTCAGCCAAAAGTCGAGAGAACTGTCGACGAGCGTGGCAAGTTCGTCGTCATCGAACACGCGACCGCTGACAGGTACAGTCGATTGTCCCGGGATAAACTGCTTATCAGAGTATTTCGCCGCATAATAATGTCGTGTCAACTCGAGGATCTGGGCGCGAATCGCTTGAGGATCGGCGGCTGATATATCGGCACCCAGTACACTTTCGCGCCGGCTGCGACCGTTCGACAAATCTTTCAGCGATGTGCTCATGTATTCTTCCGAGAGATTTGCGTGACGTGCGCTAGGCGGCGTTGACCACTCGGCGGCCTCGCCGCTCGTCCGAGAGTTGGATCGAGCAAGTTCTGTCCGCTGAGTATTGGGCGATGTCACGCAGGCAAGCGTCACGCATCGAGCGTTCGGCGGCGGAATGGAATTCGCGGTACCAGCGAGCGGTACGCGTGATCGCCTGCTTAAAACTCCAAGTAGGTCGCCAGCCGATGTGTGACGTTGCCTTCTCGATCGACAGTCTCAGAAGTCGTGCTTCGTGTGGTTGGGCCGCGTCGCTTTCGTCGACCCAATTGCCGCTTCCCCAGGCGGCGCAGAATCGCTCAACCAATTCCTGAACCGTGGCGTTGCTTTCTTCCTCCGGGCCGAAATTCCACCCGTCGCACAGATGGGGCTCGTCAGACGCCAACATCTTGGCAGCCAGCATCATGTAGCCGCTGAGTGGCTCGAGTACGTGTTGCCATGGTCGCACGGAATGTGGATTTCGGACTGGAATGGAATGACCTATCCGTAAGTGGGAAACAATGTCGGGCACAATCCGATCGCGAGCCCAGTCGCCGCCGCCAATCACATTTCCAGCACGGACGGTTGACACTTTGATCCGATGCTCGCCGCAGCGATCTGCCGGAAAGTATGAACGGCGGTAGGACGCCACGAGCAACTCGACGGCTCCCTTACTTGCGCTATAGGGGTCATGCCCGCCCATCGCGTCTGATTCGCTATACGCGCCACGCTGCTCGCGATTCTCGTAGCATTTGTCGCTTGTCACGACGATTACGACGCAAGGTCTTTCGCGCTGGCGAACCGCCTCGAGTAAATTGCACGTGCCCATGAAATTAGTTTCCATGGTTTCGTAGGGAGTTTGATAACTCTCTCGCACGAGCGGCTGGGCCGCTAAATGGAAGATTATTTCCGGGTCCGAATCGTCGAGCGCGCGTCGCAACGTCTTAATGTCGCGCATGTCCGCCTCGTGATGACGCTGGAGCAACTCGGTGACGCCCGACGCCTCGAAGTTGGAGGGCGTGGTGGGCGGCGCCAACGAATAACCCGTCAACCTAGCGCCCAGATGATGCAGCCAGATCGTCAGCCAGGATCCCTTGAAGCCGGTATGTCCGGTGACGAATACGGGACGGCCTGCAAACCGGCAATCGACCGCGGTCGGAGAAAGGGTGGCATCGCTCGTCATACTAATTCCGTTCTGCCTCGCTGCGCATGCCCGGTCGCATTGATTTCGACGCGACTCGATTTGCAGTCCGCCCCACCTCAGGCGACCTTTCGCCACCGTTCAGGTATTTTCAGTTGACTCGTCTCTTCTTTCGGCTCATTCTGCCAAACTGCCCAGGGTGCATTCCCTGCTTGCCATTGAGCTTCAAGCGCTTGCCAGTCACGGTACGTGTCCATACATTGCCAGAATCCAAGATGCTCGTAGACGTGAAGTTCGCCTTCCGCAGCGCACTTTTCCAGCGGCGCGCGCTCCAGCACGCAATCGGGGCTGTTGTTGAGATAGTCTAAAAAGTCCCGCCGAAAGCAGAAGAAGCCCCCGTTGATCAATCCATGGCCAATCTGGGGCTTTTCGCAAAAGGCGGTCACGCGGTCTCCCGTGGTGTGGAGCTGACCGAAGCGAGTGGGTGGATGGACGCCTGTCAGGGTCGCCGTTTTCCCGCGTCGTAAATGGAAATCGAGAACGGCGCTGAGATTCACGTTCGCGACTCCGTCGCCATACGTCACGAGAAAAGTGTCGTCACTGTCGTCGAGGTATCGCGAAGCTCGCAGCACCCGGGCGCCGGTCATCGTTTCTTCGCCGGTATCGGCAAGGGTGACTGACCACGAATCCTGCTCATGGCCGCCGTGGAAAGCTATGCCTTCCGCCTCGTCCAGCTTCACCGTAAAGTCGCTATTCATCGCCTTGTAGTTAAGAAAATATTCCTTAATCACGTGGCCCTTATAACCAAGGCAAAGCACGAAATCTCGAATTCCATGAAAGGCGTAGAGCTTCATGATGTGCCAAATGATCGGCTTGCCGCCGATTTCGACCATCGGCTTCGGTCGAAGCTCAGTGTGCTCGCGCAAGCGAGTGCCCTGGCCACCACATAAGATAATGGCTTTCATGACAATTCCTTTTGTCTAAAATGCCACAGCTGATTTGCTTTTTTCCCAACATCGGATCCTCGAACATGAGCGATGAGAATCTCGTATATCGCTAGGCGGGACAGTCCGGCAAGTTGTCACGTTTGCCGACAGCCGACATGCGTGCCTGCAGTCGGCATGGTGTGATTGCTGGGGTGAAACGAGTTTATGCCATCCCAACCGAATTACAAACGCCAATTCTACTAATGTTTCTCCCGGCAAATGCTCACTCCGTTACCAACATTATCCGCATCAACAATCGGACAATAGAATCGTCGCTGTTGTCCCGGCCCGCGGTTTTGCGTGCTAGCATTTGTCCGCGAAACCTGCCACGACCTGGGCCAAAGGTTAACCAGTTGGCGAATGACCTTTTGGGACGCGTCCGATTATGAGAATCTGTTCCAATGGCGGTTCGCTATTAGGCGGAGAGCGGCAAGAGGTGTCGAGACAATGGCGTCCTATATTCAACCCAGTCGCTATCAGGTGTCGCAGCAAGAACTGCGTCGCATCATCGCGGACAGGAACAACATGCGAGAACGCAGTTCTGCGTTGCGGAATTGCGACGAAGCGCCAAGTCGGCTCGCCCCGACGAGTAGCGCGGGCCGGCATCTGGTGTTTTATCACATTCCACGTACCGGCGGCTCCTCGATTTGGCACGCTCTGGCCGCCTCAGCCGCTTGCGCCGAATTCCCGATTGTCGATCTCTACCACCTCGCGCAAAAGGATTACGGCTCCTACGAATTCACATATAACGTTTTGACAGAGAGACAGAAGTCGCTATCCAACGTCACCTCGCTGATTCATTTGCACACACCTCACAACATCAGTTACTTTCTCAACGAGATCGACATCGTTTATGCCACGATCGTCCGCGATCCGATCGATCGCTTTATCTCAGACGTCTGCCATTTACACCGAGCGTGGCCCAACATTGCCGAAGTGTTAAAGCGCAATCTAATTAGAGATGCGCATTGGCAGCCGGTGTTCGCCGACGCAATGCTGCGCAGGGACATCCCCATCGAGGCGATATTGGACATGGCCGCACAAGAGCCGTTCTTCCGCTACTACTATTACCATCACTTCTATGGCCTTTTGTGTCAAAGGCTCTTGCCCTCTCTGGCATTTCCGGTTCCGGAGAGCGCAGCTGCCATTCGCGAGGTAGCGAGCCTGACGCAGGAGCGATTTGGCTACATCGGTCGGTATCCGCAGGTGGGTGACAGCTATCATGATATCGCGGATCTATTCAAACTCCCCCACGATCGCGGTGCCGAATTTACGAACCATATCAATAGGCTCGATTCGCACATGCTCATGCCCGACAGACGCGAGCGATTTGGTGAGGCGTTTCGGAAGTCTTACGACCTGTTGTCGCATCTTGGCATTACTTTTGAGCAGAGGAACTAAGCGGTCGCAGGACAATACTTGTAGGTCCTCTGTACCTTAGGCCGATCCGTTCGACAAATGCCACGATCGGAATCGCATAATTCCGTGAATCATGGATCATCAAAGGAATCGTCGCTTGGCAATTATGCTGTCGGTAATTTTCGCGTGTGCCGGCGAAGATTGGGGATCATGTGTGGTACGCTCGAAGGGAACCCGCACCATCTAAACTCACGCTATTTCTTTGAC
>DASYDU010000214.1:0-5619 GCA_036499445.1 Lacipirellulaceae bacterium | reverse complement strand
ATCGTCCGACCGGTCTTCCACTCCAACCAATTTCGGCCGCGGCGCAGAGTTCGCTCCGCCTCGTCGATCTCGACGGCCAGCCAGTCGATTTATGGCAAACTGGCCAGGACAAGGTAACTGTCGCCATCTTCACGCGTTCCGACTGCCCGATTTCCAATCGCTATGCGCCAGAGATTCGCCAGTTCTATGACAGTTTTCACTCGCGCGGCGTGGAATTCTATTTGATCTATGTTGATCCGAAAGAACCGGTGGACGCGATTCGCGCCCATCTGAAAGACTACGAATATCCCTGTCCAGCATTGCGAGATCCCGAGCACACTCTCGTGGCCCTGACCGGTGCAACGGTCACTCCCGAGGCGGCGGTATTTGCCGCGGATCGGAAGATTACCTATCGCGGTCGCATTGATGATCGCAACTCCGATTTTGGCAAGGCGGCGTCGGCGGCAGCCAAACACGATCTGGCGGATGCCATCGAAGCGACTTTGGCCGGCGAGTGCGTGGCCGAACCCGTTACCAAAGCGGTCGGTTGCTACATCGGGGACTTGGAATAGCGCCGGTTCAAATGGTATCCGTTTCGTGCGGCCCGACCGCCATTTATCAATGCATCAACAGCCGAACGGTCTGCCGCGATTCATTCTTGTCGCCATCCTCGCCGGGCTGGCGAGTGCCATCAGCGGGTGCCGGCAAGCGGCCGGGCCTGCGGCCGAGGCGACGCTTGCGGCCGGCGCCGGCGAAGTCACGTTCAATCACGATATCGCGCCGATCGTGTTCGCGAAGTGCGCATCGTGCCATCGGCCGGGCGAGGCGGCGCCGTTTAGCCTGCTCAGCTACGAAGACGTTCGCCGTCGCGCGAGTCAAATCGCAGATGTCACGCGCACTCGCTACATGCCGCCCTGGGCGCCGACGCAAGGGCATGGCGACTTCTCCGGCGCCCGGCGACTCAGCGATCAAGAAATCGCCACATTTGCCGCTTGGGCGGCCGCGAAAGCGCCGCGCGGCAACGTTGCCGACTTGCCGCCCGCGCCCACGTTTGTTGCCGGTTGGCAGTTGGGACCGCCGGACCTCGTGCTCGAAAGTCCACCGTACAAGTTGGAAGGTGGCGACGGAGATCGGTTTCGAAATTTCGTGATCCCGATCAATTTGGAGGCGCCTCGATGGGTGGAGGCCATCGAACTGCGGCCGACGAATCCACGCGTGACGCACCATGCGCGTCTCGGCATCGACAGCACGTACGAGTCGACCCGTCGCGACGCCGAGGACGGGCAGCCCGGATACGACGGCATGGCGTGGGGACAGGATCCCGACGGCCAGCTTGTCACTTGGGCGCCCGGCATGGTGGCCAGCCCGGGCAAACCCGGCGTCGCCTGGCGTCTATCGCCCAAGACAAGCTTGGTGCTCCACTCGCATCTGCAACCTTCGGGTAAGGCTGAGACCGTTCAATTTCGCATCGGCTTTCACTTCGTGGACAAACCACCCACCGAGCGACCCGTCATCTTGCGGATCGGTAGTCGCGACGTCGACATTCCGGCGGGCGAAGCGCATCACGTCATCGTCAATCGCTTCGAATTGCCGATTGCCCTCGACGTGCATTCGATTTTTCCGCACGCCCATTCGCTCTGCAACGAAGTCCGCGTGGATGCGGAACTTCCCGACGGCAGCGAGCAGCCGCTGATTTGGATCGAGCACTTCGACGAAAAGTGGCACGATAACTATCGCTACGTCGCGCCGGTACATCTGCCGCGCGGGACAAAGCTCGTCACCAAATTTGCCTACGACAATTCGGACGGCAATATCCGGAACCGGCATCATCCACCCGAGCGCACGGTCTACGGATCGAATGCCGCCGACGAGATGCAGGACGTGTATCTGCAAGTGACAACGGATCATGCCGACGAGCGGGCCGCGCTTTTGGAAGATTTCGATCGCCAGGAGAACCTGTCGAAGGTCGTCGGCTTCGGCAAAACGATCGAAAAGTATCCGCAAGATCCGTGGAGTCGCGAAGGCCTGGCAGCCAGTTATCTCGTTTTGGGGAAGCCGCAAGAAGCGATTCATGAGCTTGAAGATCGAATGAAATTGGGGGCCGTTGAGGTGCATTCGGTGGCGATGCTCGGCATGGCTTATTTCGCGGCCGCCGATTACGCGAAGGCCGAACAGCTCGAAACGCAAGCGACCGGCATGGATGCGCAGTACCCAATGGCTTGGCTGGGATTGGGCAAGGCGCTCGGCGCCCAGAAAAAGTTCGGCGGGGCGGAGCGCGCGTATCGCCGCGCCGTGGAGCTCGCGCCGGCGACTGTCGACGCCCATTTGAATCGTGCCGACATCCTGATGCAGGGCGGCCAATTGGAGGAAGCCTCGGCGGCTTGCGAAGCGGCGCTCAAAGCGTCGCCCGAGATGCCCAACACCCTGCTTAAACTGGCCGAAATTCGCGTCCGCCAAAAACGTTATGGTGAAAGCTTAAAACTGCTCAAGGAGGCACAACGGCTGGCTCCCTACACGCATCCGCCCAAGGTGCTGCTCGCTGTGTATCTGTTTCAAAGCGGCGAAAATGAGCGGGCCAGCACGCTGCTAGCCGAAGCCCACGCCGAACAACCGGATCACCCGGTGCCGCTCCTTTTCTTGGGGCAATTAGCCCGCACAGATGGGCAAACGGAAGCCGCCCGCCGCTACCTTGACACGGCCGCATCGTTGCCGCTTCCCGAGAACTGGCCGCAGAGCCACCGCAAACGTTTTCTTATCTTGCTGCAAACCGAGCGATTTCAACTCGCCCAGCAGTTGCAGGATGAAAAGCTGGCCCGCGACGCGCTCGCCGCCTGGGTCAAGTGCGATCCCGACAACGAACGAGTGCGACGACTCAACGACCAGCTCCAATCGGACGCAAAACCGTAGAACTTCGCGGCTAAGCTGTGCGGAGCTGTCGGCCGGCGCAAAGAACTGCCAGCGCCAGGCTGCCAAGCGCCAAGAGCGCTAGACTGGTCGGCTCCGGCGCCGCTATCGCCGCGCCGCTGCCCGCGCCGGCCGGGTTGCCAAATTTCATCTTCCAGAAATCGTAGTCGCCTGTGTTGATCGTGCCATCGCCGTTGCCGTCGGCGCCGGTGCCGTTCGCCACCATTTGCCCAAACGTGTCGCGCCATACTGTATAGTCAGCCGCGTCGACAATGTGGTTGCCGTTGTAGTCGCCCGTGGGTCCGGGCGGCTCGGCCCGCAGGTACGAAAAGCCTCCCGCGCCGGCGCTCCCCCAGCTCGTGAACTTCAGATCGAGATAGACATTATCTGAAATGAGGTGCACGACCGCGTTGTGTGTGGTCAGATTTGTGGGCAGCGCATGGGTGCCCTGGCCGCCGAAGGCGTCGACCCAGTCGGTAAAGCTCAAGGCGGCCCAATTCGTGGCGACGATGGTCTGGCTTTCGTTGCCGCTCACCAGATCGGTGGCCCACTCGGTAGAATCCGGACTGGTTCCGGCCAAAAAATTTGGCTCGGTCGAGGCATTGTAGAGGCCCGTGGTGAACGACCGGGCGAAAGTCACGTTCGGAGTCAAAATGTCTTGATTCTCGGGAAGCGATCCGTCGGCGCCGTCTGCCTTGGTGAAGGACTTCGTGAAACCGGACCAAACGGTTTGCGCTTCGATCCTGCTGCCGAAGCTTGCGGCCGAGAGTATTACTGCCAAAAGAATGCGTATCTGCGCGCGGAACGAACTGGGCATAGGGAAACTCCGTCTGCAAGAATCAAACAGGCTGTCGAGCGAATGCACGTGGCTAGCGCACGCACCTCTCCGGCTGATCCGCCGTGGCGGACTGGCCCAACAGCGCGGAGCGGCCCCTGAGCCCCTAGTATCCCCTCTATTCGCCCGGAATTCAAGCAAGGAGCACCGGGAATCGGCGGCGTCACTAGTCGACCGTGCCAGCGACGTGTTAATCTTGAGCGATTTTAGCCGCAAAGCGAACTGGCACTAAGAGTCCTCGGTCTACCAGGTAGCTTCCCGGGCAGGACTCGAACCTACGACCCAGCTTTCACGCACCCCTTCGCATGCCTCGACGCGACGACCTCAAAAAAATCCTGATCATCGGATCTGGCCCGATCATCATCGGCCAGGCCTGTGAGTTCGACTATTCGGGCACACAGGCCTGCAAAGCCCTGCGCGAAGAGGGGTACCAGGTCGTGCTGGTGAACTCGAACCCGGCCACGATCATGACCGACCCGTCGACGGCCGATCGCACGTACATCGAGCCGCTGACGTGGGAGATCATCGAGAAAGTGATCGAGCGCGAGCGGCCGGATGCGCTACTGCCGACGCTGGGGGGCCAGACGGCGCTGAATCTGGCGATGGCGCTCGACAAGCAAGGCGTGCTAGCGAAGTACGGCGTCGAAATGATTGGCGCGAACGCCGACGCGATCGACAAAGCGGAGAGCCGCGATCGATTTCAACATGCGATGCAGTCGATTGGCCTCGACTTGCCGCGCGGCCGCACGGTTCGCAATCTCGACGAAGCCCGGGCTTGGATCGAAGAGATTGGGTTGCCGGCCGTGGTGCGGCCTAGCTTCACGATGGGCGGTAGCGGATCGGCCATCGCTTACAACCGGACGGACTACGAGATCCTCGTCCGCCGCGGCCTCGACCAGTCGCCCGTCACGCAAGTGCTGATCGAAGAGTCGATTCTCGGCTGGAAAGAGTACGAAATGGAGGTGATGCGCGACAAAGACGACAATGTCGTGATCATCTGCTCGATCGAAAACTTCGACCCGATGGGCATCCACACAGGCGATTCGATCACGGTGGCCCCGGCTCAAACGCTTACGGACAAAGAGTACCAGCGAATGCGGGATGCTTCGCTGGCTGTGATTCGCGAGATCGGCGTCGAGACCGGCGGTTCGAACATTCAATTCGCGATCCATCCCAAGACCGGGCGAATGATCGTCATCGAAATGAACCCACGCGTGAGCCGGTCGAGCGCGCTGGCGTCGAAGGCCACCGGCTTTCCGATCGCCAAGATCGCGGCCAAGCTCGCCGTTGGCTACCGGCTGCACGAGCTGCCCAACGACATCACGCGCGAAACGACCGCCTGCTTCGAGCCGTCAATCGACTATGTGGTTACGAAGGTGCCTCGGTTCGCATTCGAGAAGTTTCCCGACGCCGATGCCACACTCACCACGCAAATGAAAAGCGTCGGCGAGACGATGGCCATCGGCAGCACGTTCAAAGAATCGTTCCAGAAGGCGCTTCGCGGCCTTGAGGTTCGCAGCGATGGCTTCGGCTGCGACAGAGTCGACCTGTGGGGTACGCCCGAACAGCCGGACACGGACGAAATCACGGCCCGACTGATGAAGCCCGGCGCTGAGCGAGTCTGGTACTTACGCTACGCCTTCAAGAGCGGGATGAACGTCGCCAAGGTCCACGAACTCACCGGCATCGATCCCTGGTTCCTGGACAACCTGCATGAGATCGTCGAGACGGAAGATGAACTGAGGAAGATTTCGGATTCTGACCGATCCGCGATCCGCGATCCGCAATCCGCAATAGAAGCTATTTCGACGCAACTCCTACGCACAGCCAAGCGGCAAGGTTTTTCCGACGCTCAGCTCGCTCGCATCTTCGGCGTTCCAGAATCCGACATTCGTGCCGAA
>DASYDU010000213.1:0-8163 GCA_036499445.1 Lacipirellulaceae bacterium | reverse complement strand
GTCGAAGAACAGGACGTGCAGGTCGAGCACGAGGCCAGCGTCTCGAGGATCGGCGAAGAGCAATTGTTCTATTTGCAAAGCCGCGGGCTCACCGAAGCCGAGGCCAGCTCAATGATCGTGAGCGGTTTTATCGAGCCGCTGATTAAAGAGCTACCGATGGAATACGCCGTCGAAATGAATCGGCTGATCGAGTTGCAGATGGAAGGCAGCGTCGGCTAGAGAGGCGGATGAGAGGACGGGTACTATGAGCATTGCCATCGGCGCGGATACCAGCGAGTTAATTGCTGAGCTCTATAAAATCGAGGGCAAGGCGGAGATCGTCGGCGGGAGGATCGTAGTGATGAGTCCAACCGGTGACGAGCCCGGCGACGCGATCGGAGCAATCTATGTGCGCCTTCGAGAAATCGCCAAGAAGTTTGGCGGCCGCGCGTATGGCGACAATGTCGGATTCTTGGTGAACCTCCCAAATCGAAAATCATATTGTCCTGATGCTGCGTATTATCTTGGACCTCGGACTGGCATGAAGTTCCTGAGCCAAGCGCCCGTGTTCGCCGTCGAAGTCCGCAGTGAAGGCGATTATGGCCCGGCGGCCGAGCGCGACATGGCTGCCAAGCGGGCCGACTATATCGCGGCGGGCACCAAGGTCGTGTGGGATGTGGATTTGCTGAGTGAGGACGTCGTGCGAAAGTACGGAGCTGATTCGCCAGACACGCCAACTATCTTTCGCCGCGGCGACCAAGCCGACGCGGAGCCGGTAGTGCCAGGTTGGCAGTTTCCCGTCGATGAATTGTTTGATTGAAAACCGAATGACAGTTTCGAGACCGATGTCCACTGCGATTGCTTCGACGGGATTCACGGAACAGGCGTTTAATGCATTTCTCGCTGCGCGGGATGAGCCGTCCTGGCTTACCACGATGCGCAAAGACGCTTGGCGGCGGTATTGTGATCTGCCGATGCCGTCCAGCCACGACGAAGAGTGGATGCGGACTGACATCCGGCTGTTCAAATTCGACCGCTTCAACTTGCCCGACTCCAATGCAGTGTCGGCGTCTCCATCGCCGACGATGCCGCAGGCGCTGCTCGCGGAGGCGGTAAATCTGGGCGGCCACGATGCAACGCTGGATAGCCGGCCGGTCGCCGGCGAATTGTCGGCGAAATGGGCGACGGCCGGCGTTCTGTTTGGCAGTCTCGACGCGCTGGTCGTCGAACATGGCGATTTGTTGCGCCCCTATTTCGAACGACGCGTGGTCGACCCGAACAAGGACAAGTTTTCAGCATTGCAGGCGGCGTGTTGGAGTGGCGGAACTCTGCTCTATGTGCCGCAGGGCGTGTGCCTCAACGAGCCACTCCATTCCCTCACTGCCCTCACCGATGGCGGCATCGATCTGAGCAAGACATTGGTAATCCTCGATAAAGGCGCGGAGGCCACGCTGCTCTCCGAAACGGCCAGCGCGGTTGCCAGCGGTGGCGGGCTTCATTGCGGCTCGATTGAGCTCCTGGTGGGCCACGGCGCGCGGCTTCGGTACGTCAACCTGCAGAATTGGGGTCACGACGTCTGGCACTTTGCGCATCAAAAAGCCGACGTCGGCCGCGAAGGGCGTCTGCAATGGACGATTGGCGCGCTCGGGAGCCGGCTCGCCAAAGTGAATCAGCACGTGGCCATGACCGGCCCAGATGCTGAAGTGCAAGTGAATGGCGTCATGTTCACCGAGGGCCGGCAACATCTCTCCTACAACACGCTTCAGCACCATCGCGCTCCGTTCTGCAAGAGTGACTTGCTGTACAAGGCCGCGCTTCAAGACCGCTCACGGACCGTATGGCGCGGCATGATCAAGGTGGACCGCAATGCCCAGCGGACCGACGGCTATCAGCGGAACGACAATCTAATGCTCTCGCGCGATGCTCGGGCCGACTCAATCCCGGGTCTAGAGATTGAGGCCGACGACGTCCGCTGCACTCACGGCAGCACGTCGGGCCGCGTCGACGACGGGCAGGTGTTTTACGCGATGGCCCGCGGCTACACTCGCGGCGAGGCGGTGCGGATGATCGTCGCGGGATTTTTTCAGCAGGTGTTCGATCGCATACCGATCGAAAGCGTCCGCGACGCGCTCGGCACGGCAATCGGTCGGCGCGTGCGGGCGATCCAGGAAGTGGCCGCGCGGTAATTGCCGTGGAAACGATCGCGAACATTTTGCGTTTCGCGGGTCTGGCGGTTTCGATCGCGGGGCTATGGCATTTGGCGGGTGGCATGCGTGTGGTGGTCTCCGGCCGAATCGACGAGCGACGTCGATCAGCGAAAGCTCTGCGATTCGGTGTGCCATTGTTGCTGGTTGGGTTGCTTTTTTTGTCATTGGGAATTTGGCTCGCCAATCGGGCCCATTTGTAATGTCTGAATTTGTGGCGGTTGCGAAGACGAATGAGCTATCCGACCCAGGCAAATTGCTGGTCGAAGTCGGGGAGCGGCTGGTCGTACTGATCCACGCCGCGGGACACTATTACGCGCTGGACGACATTTGCACGCATGACGGCGGCCCGTTGAGCGAGGGTCCGCTCGATCCGGACGCCGGCACGATCATGTGTCCGCGGCACGGGGCAAAATTCGACGTAAAAACGGGCGCGGCACTCACGATGCCCGCCACGAAGCCAACCGCCTCCCATCAGGTCAAAATCGACGGCGATCGCATTCTCGTGCGATTGTGTGACGGTTAGCCAAAGTGGCCCTCGCGCGTGTAGAATGATTAGGCAACGACATCGGAGCTCATCATGCCCATTGCTGAAGACAAAATCCGCGAAACCCTCAAGCAAGTGGTCGACCCCGAGCTGTTCGTCAATATCGTCGACTTGGGACTGATCTACGATGTCAAGATCGACGAACTCGCTGACGGCAAGTCGAACGTCGGCATCCAGATGACGATGACCAGTCCGGCTTGCCCCGCCGGCCCGCAACTGCTTGGTCAGTCGAAAGACGTGGTGAGCCGGCTCGACGGAGTCGGCGAAGTTGACGTGCGGCTTGTGATGGATCCGCCGTGGACGCCCGATCGGATGACCGAGGACGCACGCGATCAATTGGGCATCTTCTGACGACGTGCCCCAATCGTGCCTAATGCACTTCTTCGTCTACGAGTGGACCACGGGCGGCGGGATGGTCGATGAGCCGGGTTCGCTACCGGCCTCTTTGCTCCGCGAAGGAACTACGATGATCGAGGCCCTGGCGGCCGACTTGTCACGCATCGAGAGCGCGCGGGTGACGGTATTGCGCGAGCCGCGCGTGTTGCGCCTGGTGCTTCCGCGTTGCGAGATTATCGACATCCAAAGTGCTGTGTCGCAGCGCGAA
Organism: Lacipirellulaceae bacterium; assembly: GCA_036499445.1. Lineage (GTDB taxonomy): Bacteria > Planctomycetota > Planctomycetia > Pirellulales > Lacipirellulaceae > DASYDU01. The sequence continues at coordinate 4,829 of DASYDU010000213.1, read as the reverse complement.
GAGTTTGAGCGGCTCTCGGCTACGGCTGATGCCACGATCGTGATCGCGCCAGAATTCGACCGGATCCTGTTCAAAGCGGCGCGGCAGGCCGCGGCGTGCGGCGGACGACTGTTGTCGCCGAACCCGGAGTTCATCCGGATCACGGCCGATAAGCACGAGACGTGTCGGCGGCTGGCAGCGGCCGGAGTGCGAGTGCCGGAGGGGATTGTGCTGGAGCCCGACGCGAACTTGCCAGCGACATTTGATTATCCCGCGGTGTTGAAGCCGGTGGATGGGGCCGGATCGCAAGACACGCAACTAGTCGTCGGGCCGCATGACGAACCGCGGCCCTACGCCTGGCCTCGTCGCTTGGAGACGTACATTCCTGGCATGGCCGCGAGCGTGGCGCTGCTTTGCGGGCCAAACGGCCGCGTCCCGCTTCTGCCCTGCAAACAGCGCATTTCCACCGATGGGCGATTGCGATACTTGGGAGGCGAACTGCCGCTGACGGCTGGACTAGCCGAGCGAGCGATCAGGTTGGGCGAGGGCGCTCTGGCGGCACTGCCGGAGGCAATCGGATACGTCGGTGTCGACCTCGTACTTGGCCGCGATCCCGACGGTGGCGAAGACTTCGTTATCGAGGTCAATCCGCGGCTCACAACTTCCTATGTTGGGCTGCGGGCCGCTGCCAAGTGCAATCTGGCCGAATCGATGTTCCGTGTCGCCCAGGGAGAGTCAATCGATGGGTCGTTCTCCGACCGACCCCTGGAGTTCGACGTCGACGGCAATGTAAGCTTCGTGCCATGAGATGGCTCGGATTAGATATTGGCGGCGCGAATCTCAAAGCGGCGGACGGGCACGGCTGGGCTCGCAGCGTGCCATTCGCAATGTGGCAAGGACCGAAGCGGTTGGCGGATGAGCTCGGGGCATTAATATGTGGCGCGCCAATGGCAGATCGGCTGGCCGTCACGATGACCGGCGAATTGTGCGATTGCTTTCGCACGAAGATGGAAGGTGTGCGGCACATTTTGGAAGCGGTCAGCGAGGCGGCGGCGGACCGTGAACTGCGGGTTTATCTTGTCGATGGCCGATTCGTCTCATGGGGCGAAGCATTCGACAATCCACAATTGGCGGCAGCCAGCAATTGGCGCGCACTCGCAGAATTTGCCTGTCGCTACACCGAGGGACGACGGGCACTACTTGTCGATATTGGCTCGACGACGACCGATATCGTGCCGCTAGTCGACGGGCAACCGCGTCCGGTTGGATTGAATGACACCGAGCGGCTGCTGGCCGGCGAACTGGTCTACACGGGCGTCTGCCGAACGGCAATTTGCGCCCTGACGCAGTCACTTCCATGGCACGGCCAAGAATGTCCGGTCACCGCAGAGCTCTTTGCCACAACCGCTGATGCTTATGTGCTTTTGAGTGAGATCGCGGAACAGCCAGAAGCGACGTGCACCGCCGATGGTCGCCCGCTGACCGTAGAATTTGCCCGTGAACGACTGGCGCGGATGATCTGTGCAGATGTGACATCGTTTGAGGTGGAGGATGCGCGGCGTGCGGCTGAATCCATTCGCGATCGGCAAATCGCCCAGTTGCGCGCTGCGTTCATGCGAAATGAAGCCGCATTCGCCAAGCCGTTCGAATGTGTCGTGATCAGCGGCGAGGGAGAGTTTTTGGGCCGCCGGGTGGTACGAGAGTTGGCGATCGACGCGCACGTAGTCTCGCTCGCGGAAGAGCTGGGCAGCGAGGTCAGCCGTTGTGCGCCAGCACATGCGCTGGGCGTGCTTGCGGCTGAGGAGTTTGGTCCATGAGCCGCTGTCGGATCTGCGTGGTGAAAATTGGTGGCAGCCTGCTGTCGTCGGAAGGATTGCCGCGTCGAATGCGCAAGTGGTTGGCACTTGAAATGGCGGCCCACCTCGACACCCATTTCCTGCTCATTGTCGGCGGCGGCAAACTGGCCGACGCAGTTCGCGAGGTCGATGAGACCGCGCAGCTTGATTCCGCTGCGGCTCACTGGATTTGCGTCGATCTGATGGACGTCACGGCGCAATTGTTGGGCGCTATGCTGCCGGAAATAGCAGTGGTCGATCGGCTCCAGCAAATTGAGAGTTGCTTCGTCCAACCTGGGGCGACGATTTTTTGTCCGGGCGATTTTTTGCGGCTGATTGAGCCCCGGCATACGGCTGCCGGCCGATTGGTCGGTCACGGGCGACTCGATCGCAGGCCGGTTGGCGATCGTGCTGGAAGCGGACGACCTGGTCCTCGTAAAGTCGGTTGCTCCCCCGCAGCGAGGTCCGGAACCGTGGACAAATGGATCGCGGAACTGGCGGTATTGGGGTACGTCGATGAGTTTCTGCCCAGGCTCGCGGGGGAGCTAACTAACCTGCGTTTTGCAAAGTTGTCCCGCGGGGAATAAGGCATCGGGCGCTGTTCCAGATAGTTCCCGAACGTGGCTGGTCAGCGCCGAAATCACAATTCGTTGTGCCGGAATGATTTGCGAACATGGAAAGCGGGCAAAGTCCGGACCAAATGGGTTGCTGGCGGCCATTTTGCTAGCAGTATGTCGCCGGCCGGCTTGGCCACAAAACTATTGGTTTTTTCCGGCAACTGCTTGACGCCTATTTTAGGACCAGCTTATAATCACGGTAGAGCGATGTAGCTCGAGTATGATTCATTGTTTCGAGGTTCGATCCAATCAAGTCAATTTAGTTCGCGTACTCGAAGGTTCCGAGGGAACGCTAATCCAGCAAAAGCGACGATTGAAGTCTTTCCTGCCGGCGATGGCCGCGCTTGAAAGGTTTCAATCGTCGTTTTTTGTTGAATTCCGGGCATCCCACAGGATTTCGAGGTACTGCTTTTGTCGCCGAGCTTTCGGTGGCGGCGGCAGTCGGCGCGGTTGAGGTAACGCTAAACATAGCGAAACGGCAGTTAGGTTTTTCCGCTCGGGCACGACCATCTATCGGTCGAACTTGAACGGGTAAATCTGACCGCCGTTTTTTTTATTGGAAAATGTGAGTCGCGACCAGCGGCTTGCATCTGTTGAGTGATTTGCAGCTACGTCGGAGTTTTTCAATACGCAGTTCTGCTGCCGGGAGAAGATTTAATGATGCGTTTTTCACGGATTGGCCCGCTAGTCGTCGCGACGGTTTTTGGCTCGAGCATGGCGAGCAGTTTGTCGTATGGCGGGACGATTATCAAACTCGATCTCGTCGGCGGGAGTGAGCCGTCAAGTGCCAGCGATTTCAGCTATGATGGTACGACATTAGGCACTCTTGGTGACGGCAACTTGTCCAGTCCAGGCGACCAAGATACTGCCGTGTCGTTCCAGGATGTTCTCAGCGGCCAAACGCCAATCATGTCGCCTCTTGGGTCATTCAATTTACACGGATTGACCAAGTCGGGATCGGCGAATTTGCCGCCGATGAGCGGACTGGTTATTCAGAATTTTTCGGGCGGCACATTTCAGTTGTACGGGTCTGGTCCGGCCTACCAATTGCTATTGCAAGGAATGCTAACCACGAGCGCGATCGCAGGCCCGATCGGCGCACCAGCGACGGGCGGACTTTTTACGTCCAACTTCGCTTCCATCACGGGCGGATCGCTGGCTGGCCAGCTCAATCCCAGTACGCTGACACTCGCGATGAGTTTGGGTAATATCGGCAACGGCGCTGGATTCGTGATATCCGGTGGAGTGCTGCAGTCTTTCGTTGCCGATGCTACGCTTACCATGACCGGTACGCGGGCAGTACCAGAACCGTCCTCAGCGCTTTTGGTGCTCGTCGGCAGCCTGATTTTCGCATTCGCGACGCAGCAACTCAAGCGGCGCTAGAACCGATCGAGTGTATCAATCCAGCGAGCGAGCAATTCGCGCTCGTCGGCAGTGAGGCCGCCTGCGGAATTTGCCAGTGTCACGGCCGTGACAGGATATCCGGCGTCGGAGAGCTTTTTGAGGCCCTGGCGAATGATCGCGGCCTGGCTCTCGTCGGCCGGGAGACCGGCTAAGACCGCCAGTCGAGCGGCTGGATCGTTGTCGGGCACGGTAACGGTCCGGGGCAGTGGCGCTGCAGTTGTCGCCACGCCGGAGAAGATGTCGCGACTGGAGAGGGCAAGCACAGAAGCCATAGCCCCGCCGCCGCCCTGGCCATAGACGACAACTCGCCGTGGATCGATGCGATACTGGCTAACAACGCGCTCGATCAGCCGCCGCAAGTAGTCCAGTTCGGTGCGCTCCCAACGGCTCGGGTCAGCGGCCTTGGGAGCCACCAGCAGCAGGCCGTCGCGGTCGCAGATCGATTGCCATTGGCGAAACAGCGCGTCAGTGGGCGGCTCTCCCGGCGCATGGAGCCAAAGGATTACCCCAGCAGCCCGGCCGGATTCATGGGATGGCGGGACATACACCTGGCAGGACTCGGAGAATTCCGCCAATTTCAAATCGCGGAGATCGAATTTAGTTGGCTTACCCATAACGGCGGGCTGTCGCGGCGGTGCGAATGATGCGGGCGGCAGCTCGCCCGGGACATTGGTCGGCAATTGACTTAGAGTGGCAGCTAAGTCCATTGGCTTGTCATCGCGCATGATGTGGACGCTGATCTTGGCGCCGGGCGCGTACGAGTTCATCGCGGCGATCGCGTGGCCAATCGTGTCGCAGTCCACGTCGTCGATGCGGTCCACCCGGTCGCCGGCGCGAATACCGGCGTCTGCAGCCGGACTGCCGGGATAGACCCAGCGGACAATGACGCCCGGGCCTTTTCGACGGGTGGCGTCTTTGTCTGAATCGGTCGTCGCTGATTTGCTGTTGGCATCCGGGCCCTCGCCGTTCTCGTCGTGGCGGCCGGCCGCCCCTT
>DASYDU010000212.1:0-26857 GCA_036499445.1 Lacipirellulaceae bacterium | reverse complement strand
GTGTTTGTCGATGGCAGTGCCCGTCTATTGTCGTACTCGATCGACTACAACGTGTTGCTTGCCTTATCGTCGCGCAATGGTGGAGAATCGGTCGAAGCACCTTGACGTCAAACGCTGGTCGATATCTCGCCATGCACCGCTTGAGCCGTCTTATCTGGATCACCGTCTTGGTGCTAGCGCCTGCGTGTCGCGATGACAATGGCTTGGGGCGGGTCGAAGTCCGAGGAAGAGTAACCTATCAAGGCGCGCCACTTCAACGTGGACTGATAACATTTCGGCCGGCAAGCGGATCAAGAGGCCCGGCCGCCGGCACGGGGATCGTCGACGGGAAATTCTTGATTCCGGCGGAGCAAGGTCCAATTGCAGGCCCACACGAAGTCGAAGTCAAAATTGTCATCGTAGATAACGACTTGGTGAAGTCGGGAGAGCCCGTACTGTTGAAGCGTAGCCCCGGCAAGCTGAAATCATTTGCGCAGCGAGTCGAAGTCACCAAGGGCGTTAACGAGTTTGAATTCTCTTTTCCCAATAGCCAGCCAGCTGCCGACAAGCACGCGCTTCCATAGTGTTCTTTTCCGCGAGCTGGCTAGCAGCGCAATGCCGCAAATGGAGCGTGGTCGCTAGAGCGAATGGAGTCGTCCCGCACCGGCGCGCTGGTCTTGCTGATGTTCGCTGCGACTCGCTGGTGTCTCCGGAGAAGCCAGACTGCATAGAAAGTTCCGCGAACTCGCCATTGCGTGACAGTGCCGTTTATCGACCGTTTGTGGAGCTCCTCAGGGAGCTGGTCCGTTGGGGGCCAATTGACGATATAAGTCGAGCGTCTGCTGGGCCATCGCTTTTGCATGGTAGCGATCTTGGATCGCTTGCTGGCCGGTGAGGCCAAGTCGCGTTGCGCGGAGCGGGTCGCGGAGCAATTCGGCGAGCTTGGCGGCTAGGTCAGCGGCGTCGTTCGGTCGGCAGAGCAAGCCGCCGCCCGTGTCGGCGATCATTTCGGAGAAGCTGCCGTGGTCGGGGAGCAAGACCGGCACGGCGTTGGCCAGCGCTTCGAGCGCGGGCAAGCCTTTCGATTCGCGGTAGACCGTCGGCACGCTGAAGACGTCGACAGTCTGTAGGAACTCGATCTTTTGTCGGCGATCGAGCTCGCCGAGATATTTGAAGTGATCGGCGATCGGTCCGGCATTGATGCGGTCTTGTAGCCGCTGAAAGTACGTCCGGTCGGCGGCGCCCAAATAGCCGGCCGCCTGCAGGCGAAACGGCGGCAGATCGTCGCGCTGGGCCAGTTGCTCGCAGGCCTCGACCAAGAGGTGTAGTCCCTTGTCTTCGCAAATTCGGGCCAGGTAGCCGATGATACGTGGCTCGTCGGGCCGTTTTTCAAATCGTTTGCCGTGGCCGTCGAGTTTCAGGCCGTGCGGGACGACGTGGATCTTGCCGCGATCGACTGCCAGATAGTCGGCCATGAAATCGGCATAGTAGCGATTGATCGCGACGAAGGCGTCGGCGTCCGCCGCCCGCTCGCGCAAGAGTGAGCGGGCTTGCTCATAGTAGGGAGGCGGCAGCTTTTCCAAGAATAAGTCCTCGCCGGAGAGTTGGCAGATCACGGGCGGCCCAAGTTGCCGCTTGAACATCCGCGCCATGCCCAGCAGCATGGAATTCGAGAGGTGAACGACGTCGGGGCGAACCTCTGCGATCAGCCAGTGGACGAGCTTTTCGAGTTCTTTGCGCTGATTGCCGGCCTCGCCTTGCAGCATCGAGACGGTCATGTCGCCGAGATCGGCCGGGTTGATGCTCACCGCTCGTTTCGAAAGCATTTCAAGCAGCGCTGGATGATCCAACATTCGATCGAGCCACCATGGAGTGCGGCGAAAGATCGACCACTTCTGTTGTAAGTAGACGTTGATTCCGCCGAAGAAGACGCGGCGGCTGCTGACATCCGCTTCGTCGGTGCGGATCGGCGTGTAGGTCGGCACCAATACGACATCTTCGCCCAGCTCAAGCAACGCGGCGGCGAGCGTGTTGTCGTGGAGACAACTGCCGCAGTACATGCCGGCGGCTCCGGCTGCGATATAAGCGATGCGCATGGGAAAGGTCGGAGGTCAGGGTCGGGGATCAGGGGCTCTGACTTATGCGCTTGCGCCTTCGGCTTTCATTCGCTCGAGCCAAGGTTCCAGGTCGTCGAATATGCGGCCGACCCCGGGATAAAAAATGCGGCCGATGAGGATGTCCGTCATGTTTTTCTGGTGCTGGGGATACTCGCGGATGAAGCGGCCGACCCGAAATTGTCCCGTATAAAAGGCGAGCACGAGCTTGCGAACCCAATTGGTAGCGATGTCGAATTCGGGCACCCACTTGCCGAGTTGAGCCGCCGTGGTGTCGCCAGTTTTCAGTCCTTCGATGATGCAATCAGCGGCCAACTGACCGGATTTCAAGGCGAACAATACGCCGGAGGAATAGAGCGGATCGATGAATCCCCAGGCGTCGCCGACAAAGAGCCAGCCGTCGCCGGCAGCCCGCTCGGTCTTGTAGGAATACTCTTTCACGACGTCGAGTCCGGTGACCTTTTCAGCGCCGGCCAGCCGCTGGGCCACCGACGGGCAGTCGGCGACTTCTTCGGCAAAGATTTCGTCGGGCGTTCCGCGGCCCTTAAACAAGTACTCCGCATCGCCGACCACGCCGACGCTCACGACGTCGTTTGAAAGCGGGATGTGCCAAAACCAACATTGATTTGATCGTGTGCGTAAAACGAGCGTCATCACGCCGTCGTCGATAATTTCGCGCCGGGCGCCGCGGAAATGGCCCCAAATGGCGGCCTTCTTCATGTCTTCGCTTAGCTTGCGGGCGGCAGCCCGGCCCGATATCAGCCCTTGCTGACCGGCTGCGTCCACCACGACTTTCGCTCGAATCACATCGTCGGCGGCCGCGCTTGGGTCGTGCATCAGTCGCACGCCGACCGCGCGGCCATTCTCAAACACCACTTCACGCACGCGGACGCCGCGATGGATTTCCGCGCCCTTCTTTGCAGCATTGTCGAGCAGCAGCTGATCAAATTGCTCGCGCTCGACGTGCCAAGTGCGGCCGCATTCGCGCGTGTCGTGGCGCGTAAATAGAAACGGGGATGATTCCCGCTGACTGCTGCTGACGAATTGGACGCCGACTTTGCGGACAAACGGGCTGTTGCGCAAATCATCGAGCACGCCAAGCCGCTCGAAGACCCAGTAGCTGTCGGGCATGAGCGATTCGCCGACCTTGCGGCGAGGCTCCGCGTCGCGTTCCAGCAGCAGCGTCCGATAGCCGGCCTCGGCCACGAGCGCCGCCACGGTCGAGCCGCTTGGCCCGCCGCCGATCACGATGCAATCGTATTCACGCGCGCTCGGGACCATATCTATCCAAAAACATCTATCCAAACAACGCAGTTGTTACTTAGTCAAACACACAATTTCCAGCAACTGCACGGTCGGCCGTTCGTCGACCAGAATTTGTGCCGAGCGGCCAAATATCGGGTCGTTATTCGCGAGCTTCAAATGTCGCTTGAGGGCCGGCCCGGGCGCGATCCGCCAGAGCGTAATCAACTCGACCTGACGGAGCACATTGTGATTGATCAACACGCGGCCAAGCGGCAATTGCTCGGTGGTGATTTCCTCGCGAGCGGCTGCCGGCAAATCGCCGAGCCACAATCGCATGATACCAAATTGTAGGACCGATCCGTCGCGATGGCGAGCGAGCAGACTATTGCGGGCGTACGATGCCTCGTCCTGCCACTCGCCTAGCACGCGAACGTCGACCAGGCTGCCGTGAAATGCCTCGAGCGTCACGGTCATATGATCGTTGTGGGCGAGTAGCGTACGGTAATCGTCCAACAAATCGTCCGGCGCGACGGGCTCAAACTGGCCCAGCTCGCGCAAGTCGTCGTAAAACAAGGACGCCAAGCGCGCGACGCTGCCGGTGTAGAGCTCGGCCTCGGTGATGTGATTGGGGGAGCGAGGAGTCACGGAGGGAATGGGCGCGGCAAGCTTGGCGGGAAGCGTTTGGAGGCAGATGCGATAGCTGGCCGCGGTCGGAACTACCCGACGGACACCGCGACCGACCGCTGCGGGGCCAATTGGCGGACCGCCTGGTTTAGCGCACCGGCGGCGAACACCAAAGGATACAGTCGCTCATGATACCACAACTTGGCGAAGTAAAAACCGATCGGCGCCGGTTGGCGGAGTCGGCCCTGTTCGACCGCGTCCATGAGCCAATTTAACCCATTCTGTACGGAGCGGGCATAGAGCTGGTTCGTCTCGGCTAGCGGCAAAAGGGCTTCGACGGCGAGCGCCGTTTCCTCGACACTGCAAAAGCTGGCCAAGGCATCTTCCGCCCGCGATGAACTTGGTCGATAGATATTCGAGAGCGAAGTGGCGGGCGATGATCGTGGCGGACCCCAGCCGCCGTTGGCATGTTGCACGCCCAAGAGCCAGCGGGCAGCGCTCTGCGCCATGTCAGTCTCCAGCATTCCCAACTCGGCGCACATCGAGAGCACGCGAGCCGTGCCGTACACCAGATTGTGGCCCTCGGGATGGTGCTGATTTCCGAACCACAGCGGCACAAAGCTGCCGTCGTTCCGTTGCTGCTGTTCGAGGAACGCCACGCCCCGATCAATCGCGGTGGTCAAACGAGAACTCGTTGTGACCGAATTTGGCTCAACGCGCGAGTCGAACGTCGGCGGATCTGTGTTCCACAAACGCCGCCAGATTGCGAGCGCGCTAATCACATGCGCTGTGGGGTCGCTTGCGCTGCGGTCGAACGGCAACGAGCTCCAACCACGACAAAACGTAGGCCAGCCGCCATCGGCATTCTGAAGACCAAGCAGCCACTCAACGCCGTGACGCGTGGCGAGCTGCAGTCGATGTTGCTTGAGCGGTGGGCATTTGTCGCGCCAGCGAGCAAGCGCCAACAGCGCGCTGGCCGTATCGTCGGCATCCGGCACTCCGCCGGCCAAATCGGTCCACGACCAGCCACCGGGTTTGGCTCCCGTGGAGGGATGGGGGTCGAAACGTTGGCAGCCGAGCAACCAATCGAGACACTTCTCATCGAATTGCTTCGACCCACCGTGGCGCGAATCTTCATCGGCCGCAGCATGTCGCTGTGCGCCGCGTTCGACCACCGTGTCATTGGTCAATTCATTCACCCGGACTGTATCATGCCACGCGTTTCGGAACGCCCCGGAATCGTTTGGCGACTGCGGCGAAAGATCGCGTGGCGAATCTAGCGCCTCGCCCGAAAGCGCATTCATCGCCAGCGTGGTGTTCCAGGTTGCCAGATTGGTGTCAATTGGCCAACTGGCGTCGCTGCGCACCGATGCCAGCAAAAATTCGACGCCGCGCTGGACGATCGGGTGATCGGTCAAACCGATTCCGGCGAGGCTCATGACGACAAATGCCGTGAGCGGCGTGGCCTCGAGAAAGCCGCCGCTTTCCGGCTGCATTCCGGCGACGATGGCGAGACTGGCCTTGCGAGTGGCCAAGCGGGCGATTCGCGTGATGGGGTTTCGCGGGGGGTCGTGGCGAAATTTCAATTGCCCCACGGCAACCAGCGCCGGAATGGCACAGCTCACCACCGGCAACCGTAACCGCGGATACCAGTCTTGCGGCAGGCAAGCAAGCTCGAAGGGCAGGGCGGGCACCTGTCGCCAGGGCACCAAGCCCGCCAAGGCGGAATTAGCCAGCACCGGCGCCAGCATCGTCTTGTCTTTGCCGTACCATTTCTTCAATGCCGCAACGCCGCCCTGGGCAGCAATGTACTCGTCAGCGCGTTCGGTCATTCCGGCATACTTGGCCGGGACGCCGGTCAAACGAAACGCCGCCTGGACGAGCATGGTCGCCGCGAGGTTGGATCGGCCCCGCTCGGTATCGCCCCAGCCGCCGTCTTCGTTCTGGCGCTGGGCCAACCAGTGCAAGCTTTCGACGATCAATTCGCTAAGATCGCCACGGACGACGTGTTCGGCGTCGATCCGCCCGTTACGGGAAGCACCATCGCCATGACGATCTTCCGGACGGCTGCCGTGGGCCAACGCGAGCGCGCTAATCGCCGTGGCAGTGGCTAGCGGCGAGCTCGCCAATTCGCCGACCCAATGGCCGCCCAACGTCCGTTCGGCCAGCAATTCCGATCGAACCGTATCGTGCGCGGCAAGGACACGCTCGACATCAACGTGCAAGTTCATTTTGAAAAGTGCAACCAGGGGTGGTTACGTTCGTCACTGGACTTCAACGCGCGCAAATGTTTCGCGAGCGGCTGGACGGTATTCAACGCAAAGACGGTTTGTCGCGTCAACGGGTAGGAAGGTTCGTCGTGAGGGAAACTATCGCAGCGATTCATGGGTGCCAAAACACACCAGCCAAAAACACTCCGTCTGCTGCGCCTGGAATTCTTGCGCCGCTTTGTGCGGCCACAACCAAATATCAAAACTCTGGAACAACGCGACACGTCAACAGTGGGAAAGTCGTTGTCCCGCCCTCAAACCGACAGCTAAGCATTCTAAGCGAACCGCCATCGCCTGTCGAGTTGCCCCGTCGAAGTTGCCGCGAGCCACCGGCATCGTTGCGTAGATTTGCCGCAACTTGCTGCTGCGCAATGAGTACGGAAATTGTCGGCCCCGCAAAACTAGCCCGCACAGTTTACCTGTTGCAATCCATCGTACCCGTCTTGACAAACAACGGGCTGTCGCCCCATCAAAATGACATCACCGCCTGCGACGCAGGCGGCGAACCGGTAAATTCAGCGCTCGTCGACAGTTGCATCCGACCACATGACCGCGATAATTGAAGTAGACTTAATTGTCCGACCAGGGATGGCTCTGCAAAACGCCGGTCCTTCTACTGGAAAGGGTGAATGCCGTGAAACAATTCATCATTTTGCTCGTGGCGATGATCGCGATTTCGTTGACGACTGCGACGGCTAGGGCGCAAGTCGCTCAGGTGGTCTATTACGCGCCGAGCCCCGTGACGGTTTCGCCGCTGCCCACGACGGCGTACTATGCGCCTGCTCCGACCACGGCATACTACGCCCCGGCGCCCACGACTGCTTATTACGCGCCGACGCCCGTCACGTCGTACTACGCGCCGGCGCGCGTCGTGGCTGCTCCGGTTCCCGTCACGACGACGTATTACCGCCCGCTCATTGGCGGCACGATCACGCGGACGCGGTACGTCTATCCGGCGGTGCCGTTTGCGGCGCCAGTAACCACGTACTATGCGCCGTATTAGTACGTTGGTCCCTGGTGCTCGGCAGGGGCAAGTTCCTGTCGGGCAAGCCCGACCACTAAATGTCGTCGTCGTGCTGCGGCTAATGAGGGCTCCGGGCTCAGCCCCCTGACCGCCGCCGCCTAAATCCTGTATCCTCTACGGGATGGCACAACAATACATTTATCAAATCTCCGGCCTGACGAAGAAAATCGGCCAACGGGAGATTCTGAAGGACATCTGGCTGTCGTTCTATCCCGGCGCAAAGATTGGCGTTTTGGGCCGCAACGGCTCCGGCAAGAGCACTCTTTTGCGGATCATGGCCGGCCTGGATACGAACTTCGACGGTGAGGCTAAGCTCACCAGCGGTTTTAGCGTTGGTCTTTTGACGCAGGAACCGCAGCTAAATCCAGAGAAAGACGTGTTCGGCAACGTCGAAGAAGCGGTCGCGCCAATCCGGGCGCTGCTCACCGAGTACGAACAGCTCTCCGACAAACTCGGCGAGGTGACTGACCCCGAGCAAATGGAGAAGCTGCTCAATCGCCAGGCGATCGTGCAGGACAAGATCGAGCACTGCAATGCCTGGGAGCTGGATCGCCAGGTGGAAGTCGCGATGAGCGCGATGAACTTGCCGCCGGGCGACGCCGATGTGACGACGCTTTCCGGTGGCGAGCGGCGGCGCGTGGCGCTCTGCAAAATCCTTTTAGAGAAGCCAGACCTTTTGCTACTCGACGAGCCGACCAACCATCTCGATGCAGAAAGCGTTGCCTGGCTGGAGCGACATCTGACAGAGTACGAAGGGACCATTGTCGCCGTGACGCACGACCGCTATTTCCTCGACAACGCGGCAGAGTGGATCCTCGAGCTCGATTACGGCCGCGGCATTCCCTGGGAAGGGAACTATTCGTCGTGGCTGGACCAGAAGCGGCGGCGGCTGGCCGTCGAAGAGAAGCAAGAGAGCGCCCGGCAACGGGCGCTCGCCCGCGAGCTGGAATGGGTGCAGGCGTCGCCCAAGGCGCGTCAGGCGAAGAGCAAGGCGCGGATCAAGGCTTACGAAGAGCTGGCAAGCCAGCAGTATCAGGACAGGCCGGATGAATTGGAAATTCAAATTCCGCCCGGCCCGCGGCTCGGCGACATGGTCGTCGAGGCCGAGAACCTCGGCAAGTCGTACGGCGATCGCGTGGTGTTCGAGAATGTCAATTTCCGCCTGCCGGCGGGCGGCATCGTCGGTATTATCGGTCCGAACGGCGCCGGCAAGACCACACTCTTGCGAATGCTGATGGGGCAGGAGGAGCCTGATACCGGCTCGCTCAAGATTGGCAAGACTGTTGTCTTAGGCTATGTGGATCAAAGTCGCGATGATCTCGTGGCCGACCATACCGTGTTCGAGGAAATTTCTGGCGGGATCGACAATCTTGATATGGGCGGCCGGACAATGAATTCGCGGGCGTATGTATCGCGATTCAATTTCACGGGTACTGATCAGCAGAAGAAGGTCGGCGTGCTTTCGGGCGGCGAGCGAAATCGCGTCCACCTGGCCAAACTTCTGCGGCGCGGATCGAACGTGCTGCTATTAGATGAGCCGACCAACGATTTAGACGTCGACACGTTGCGAGCGCTCGAGGAAGCCGTAGCGAATTTTGTGGGGTGCGCCGTGGTGGTGAGCCACGACCGCTGGTTTCTGGACCGCCTTGCCACGCACATCTTGGCCTTCGAAGGCGATGGCTACGTTCACTGGTGCGAAGGCAACTTTCAAACATACGAGCTGCAGCGCCACGATCGGCTCGGCACCAGCGCGGATGAGCCGAAGCGGTTTCGCTATAAGAAGCTGCAGCACGGCTAAGTTTGCCTGGACGTTAAGAATTGCGGCACGGGCGGGATTTCACCTTGGTTGGTGTGACTCGCCCAAATTGCCGTCCTGTCGAAGTTCGCGTGTACGACGGCTGCGCGGGCGCCCGGATGCTATCGGGAGACAATCTTCTTCCCGTCAAATTCGTCCAGATGTCGTGCGAGTTTTTAGTTGCTTGCATTGTGTCTCAACACATGTACGGTAGCGGCCTTGACGCGCGCCGTCTGGTGATGTCTTCCCGACCGAACTGAATGCATAACTCGTACAAACGTCGTAACAAATCTTTTTTGACAACTCGTCCTGGGTTTTCGACTTCCTCGCCGGCTGAGACCTATGCTTGATCGAACGGTCTGGGGCAGTCTCGTTCCTAGCGACGAGGGTTCACGATGGGGGCAGAATCTATATCTACGCTGCGCGGAAGATATCTCATCTTCCATCTGTGGGAACGCACTTACGGCGTCCCGACCAGGTACGTGGAAGAAATTGTTCCGACGGCGGAATTATTTCCGGTGCCCGGCGCTCCTGCTTTCTTGGCCGGGTTTCTCGACGTTGGCGGCCAATGTGTGGCGGTGATCTCCCTGCGCCGCCTGTTGGGAATGCCGGACTGCGAAGCGGACTTATACACACCGCTGTTGATACTCAAGGGGTTGCCGCAGCGGCTTGCTCTGGCGGTCGACGGCGTTACCCGGATTGCCGACATTGGCGGCGACGAGCTGATCCCCGCAATCGACGGGTGTTCATTAAACGATTGCGCTTCGGCGTTCGCTCGCCTCGACGGCGAGGCAGTCGTGCTGCTGTCACCGGAGCGGATCCTGTTGGAACAGGAACAAAAGCGGGTCGCTCAATTGGCAGAATTGGCACAACAACGACTCGCCGAGGTTGAAACGGTAGCCAAATGACGATGACGGCCACAATGAGAGATGCGATCGTAGCTGATGCGTGCTTCCCCACGTTGCGAGATCACATTATCGCCGTGACGGGACTAGTCTTCTATGCAGACCGACCCCAAGTGTTGGCCGGCCACGTTGCCGACCGCCTCAAAAAGCGAGGGATAAGCGGCTGCGGCGAGTATTGGGAACTGCTACACGACGGGCAAGCCGGAGAAGCCGAATTTGATCAGCTAATCGAGCTTCTGACGATTGGCGAAACTTACTTCTTTCGTCATCGCGAGTTGTTCGACGCGATTCGGGACGTGGCATTGCCGGACCTTATCGAGCGCAATCGCCCGACCCAACGCCTGCGCGTGTGGAGTGCCGGCTGTTCGACCGGTCCGGAGGCATATTCCGTTTCAGTTTTACTGCGGCGCGACCTCGAGTCTTCGATCCGGGACTGGAACCTATCGATCCTCGGCACGGACATCAATCGCCCATTTCTTTCCCAGGCCAGCGAAGGTCGTTACGAGGAATGGGCGTTTCGCGGGACATCGCCGGAATTTCGCCGCGAGTGCTTTGACGAACAGGACGACTCTTGGCGAATTACTCCGCGATTTAAGCGGGGAGTCAGCTTTCAATACCATAATCTTGCGCGTCATCCGTTTCCGTCGCTGGTACACAACCTACTCGCCTTCGATTTGATTCTCTGTCGCAATGTGCTGATCTACTTCGCGCCAGACATCGTCGAGCGGATTATTTCACAGTTGGCCGATTGCCTCGTACCAGGCGGTTGGTTAGCGGTGGGACATGCAGAACATGGCCCACATCTGCGCGGGACGCTTGAGACGGTGAATTGCGCCGGCGCAACGCTGTATCGCAAATCAGGGACTTGCACAGCCCAGGCCACGATACGTGATTCGGCGCAGCCTTTTGGCATCGCACGTCCATCGGTCGCGATTCCGCCTGTCAGCCACATCGGTTTCACCACAATGAACCGCGCGGCACGTGACGGAGGCCCCCACATACCGAGCCTCGTCGGGCCGCCGCCGGCCGCGCCCAAATGCAAGTCGGGGCTATCAACGCCTTGCCCCGAAATCGAACGGGTCCGCGCACTGGCCGACGAAGGAGCCGTCGATGCAGCGCTTAACCTTTGCGAGACGCTCATTTCGAAAGAGTCACTCAATCCGGTCCACCACTTTTATCAGGCGCTATTGCTGGATCAGGTGGCGGGGCACGATGCGGCGCTCCATGCGCTATGCAAGGCGATTTATCTCGACCGCGAGTTCGTGCTTGCTCACTATTATTCGGGCCTGATTCAACACAAGTTGGCCAATGTTGTCGGCGCTTCGAAGTCGTTCCGTAACGTGCTGCGGCTAGTAGAAGGGCGCGATCCGGCCGAGCGCTTGTCGGATGCCGAGGGAATGACGATCGCCGACTTAGATGAGCTGACCCGCATGCACCTCGAAACATTGGAAACATCATGACCACGAAATGCAACAGAATCGATTGGGACGCCGTTCGAGAGCGCCTTGCGCGATTTCAGTCGCCGGGCGGCGACTACGGCCGCCAGAACGGTGAGCGGCGAAACAAAGTATTTCGTGAACGTGCCGAACGACTTGCGCGGCGCGGGCGTCAAGACGCGGCACAAACCGCGCGAGTGCCAGTCGTTGTCATTCGAGTTGGCAGCGAACGGTATGGAATCGAACTCTCGGACGTGAAGCAGGTATTTTCTCGTGTGCCGATTACTCACGTCCCTGCCATGGGCGGGTTACTGTTGGGCGTTGCCAACCTCAACGGAACGTTGCGGTCGGTTATTGACCTCGGTGTGCTGCTCCGTGTAACGACGAAGAGATCGGATGCTGGATACGTTCTTCTGTTGCGCGCGAGCGGCAAAATGCTGGGCGTGTGGGTGGAGGCGTTTGAGGATGTCTGCCAGATCGATCTCGATGCATTGGAAGCGATGGACGAGGTGGCAACCAATCCAGTAGGCGGTTTCATGAGAGGAATGACGAACGATCGTATTGCTGTTCTCAACACGGAATTATTCCTCGATCACGTTGCCGAGAGATGCAAGCTGGATGCGGCGAAAACTCGGTAGCAAGAAACATTTGTCGCGTCGGTCGGCATTTGTAGCTGCCACCGGCGCAAAGCATTGGACAAGTTATTACAGAAGGGGCATTCGTATGAGATTCACTGTCGGAGTCAAAATCCTGCTCGGATTCGGCTTGGCCTTGTTGATCCTGGCCATCATCGGAGCCGTGTCGTACCGCAATACGGTCACGTTAATCGACAATACGGAATGGCGGTCTCACACCCACATCGTGCTCACTTCGTTGGAAAGTCTTGTCGGCGAGGTCACCAACGCCGAAACGGGGCAGCGAGGTTACCTAGTTACGGGACGCGAGGAATACCTCGAGCCTTACACTCGGGCAACGAAGGTCCTTGATACCGTAATTGAGGAATTGCGTAGTTTGACCGCGGACAATCCCCAACAACAACGGCGTCTTGATCAGATCACACCGCTTGTAGCCAGCAAATTGGCGGAGCTCCGGCAGACGATCGATCTGCGGAGAGACAAGGGCCCTGACGCGGCTCTGGCGGTGGTTATGAGCGACAAAGGAAGGTCTCTCATGGACGATATCCGCAAGATCGTCGACGAAATGGAAAACAATGAAAACGCGCTGCTGAAACAGCGGAATGAGGAATCCGACTTGAGCGCGCAGGCCACCAAATCGACGATCCTTTATGGTAGCCTCGCGGCGTTTGTGTTGGTGGGCATTTCGGGCGTGCTAATTCAACGTTCGATCACCCGTCCCCTTGGCCGCTTCGTGACCTTCGTCGATCGCGTCGGCAAGGGCGACCTGACCGAGCAGGCAGAAATTACCAGTGCCGACGAGGTCGGAAAGCTGGGCGAAGGGATCAACGAGATGGTGGTCGGACTCAAGAACATCAGCGGCCAAATTCTCTCGGTTACAGAAAACATGAACGCCGCATCGGCGCAGATCCTGGCCTCCACCAAGCAGCAGGCCTCGAGCACCAAGGAACAAGCGGCAACCGCTCAAGAAATCACGAGCACGATGCAGGAGATTAGCCAATCGGGAGCCCAAATCGTGGCCAAGGCCAAGGAAGTGGCCGCCGTGGCGGAGCAGGCCTCGACGGCCAGCAAGTCGGGCATCGACGCCGTGCAGAATACCAATCGCACGATGGAAGCGATTCGCGAACAGGTCGAGGAAGTGGCCGAAAACATCGTCGCGCTCAGCGAAAAGACCCAGGCGGTCGGCGAGATCATTTCGACGGTTAACGAAATTGCCGAACAATCGAATCTGCTGGCACTCAACGCCACGATCGAGGCGGCCGAGGCCGGCGACGAAGGCAGCCGCTTCTCAGTGGTCGCCGGCGAAATGAAAAATCTGGCCGACCAAGCGAAGGAGTGTACGGTCCACGTACGCAAGATCCTGGGCGAGATTCAGAAGTCGATCAATACGTCGGTCATGCTGACCGAGGAAGCCGTCAAGCGAGTCGAATCGGGAAAGCAGCAGGCCGACGTGAGCGAAAACGTCATTCGGCAGATTTCTTCGACCACGGAAGAAAGCATTCAAGCGTTTCAGCAGATAATCGGCGCGACCAATCAACAGCAGATCGGTCTTGAGCAGGTGGCGCAGGGCATGAAGGACATTGATCTCGCTGCCCAGCAAACCGCCACCGGCACGGGCCAATTGGAACAGGCGGTGGTCAATCTATCCGCGATGAGCAAGCAATTGCGGACGGCGGTGGCGACTTACAAGGTGTAAGGTTCGGCTGACGCGGTGGACGACGGTTGCCAGTGAATGACGGCCGATGCACGCCGATCGGGGACGATTTCATGACAAAGAATGTCAACGAGCTGGTGCTGGACGCATTCCGCGTCGAGCACCGCGAATTGCTGGAACAGATTCGCACATTGTTCGGGTCGCTCCGTCCGGGCGATGAGCTGACGGGCGACGCGCGAGTTCAAGACGCGTTTCGCCTGGCACACAGCTTTAAGGGCGGCGCGCGTGTATGCGATCTGCGCGAGGCGGAACGACTGGGGCATGGTTTGGAAGCCGTCTTAGAGAAATTGAGTCACGGCGATCTGCAATTCACCAAGGATGCCGTGGCAACTGTCAATCTGGTCCTTGATTCGATTGAGGACTGGATGGCGGCGCTGGATCAGCAATTGCCGCTTCCACCCACGTCAGACGCACTCGTTGCGATCGAGAGTTTGCTGACCGACGCTTCCGTCGCGGTTGGACCACCACTCGAAATGCCCGAGAAGTCTAAGCGGTTGCTTCCGGTGTTTTGTCAGGAGCAAGCGCAACACTCCGCGCGTCTTCGGCAACTCACGGCTCAGTGGCGGATGGACCAACCACTCAATGAGGAGGAGCTTTCCGAGGCTTCCCGCGTCGCCCACACATTGGCTGGCGCGGCGGCCGTCGTCGAACTGCGGCAAATAGAAACTGCGGCCCAAGCATTGGAGAAGCTCTTTCGGCGCATTCGAGCAAACCAACAGCGCATGGATGCCGAAGCGTTGCGACAGATTGAGACCGGGTTGGATGCGATGGCGGAAATGATGCGGGAGCTAGCTGACGCTCCAGCCACTTCGCACGACGCCAGCGACGACAACCAAGCTTGCCCACAGATCATTGAGCCATTGGCCGCGGACGAAGGCAGCCCGCAACCCAGGATCGAGACGAACTTGCGCGAACCAAGCACACAGACGGCGGCGGTGACGGGGGAGACCGTGCGTGTCAGCGTCGACAGCCTTGATCGTCTTATGCGTTCTTCGAGCGAAATGTTCGCCGACAACCAATATGTGGCGCGGCTTACTCGGCAACTCTCCACCCTTCAACTCGAAGTCAACGATTTAGAGCGCGAACGGGGGGCCATTCGTCGCACGGCTTTGTCGAGCATTCACAAATTGGCGGCGACCCCGGAATTCACGCGAGTCTCGCGCTATCTAGAGTGCGTCGATCGACAAGTCAGCAGTTTGGCCAAACGGACACGCCAACTGTCGGTCGAGCAACGCCGCGTGGCTTGGCAATTGCGGACACGCTCCGCCCAGGTTCAGCGGGACGTTTACGAAGCCCGCCTCGTGCCGGCGCACAGCATCTTTCAGGGCTTTCGCAAAATGGTCCGCGACTTGGCGAGGTCGGAACAAAAGGACATTGAGTTTGAGACAGTCGGGCTGGACATTCGCGCCGACCGCATGGTCTTGCAGGAGCTCAAAGACCCGCTGATGCATGTACTTCGTAACTGCGTTTCGCACGGCGTTGAATGTCCCCAACAACGGCGTGATGCAAAAAAGCCTGAGAGCGGCCGAGTGTCTTTGAGCCTGGAAGTCGCCAGCGGTTGGCTAAACGTAGTTGTCGAAGATGATGGCGCGGGCATCGACCTTGAGCAGGTCCGCCGCCGAGCAGTCGAACGCGGTCTGTTGACGGAAGCGGCAGCCGAGCTTCAATCGAGCGACGAGATAATGTCGGTTGTATTTGAACCGGGCTTTTCTACCGCGGACGCCGTGACGGAACTCGCTGGCCGCGGCATGGGACTATCGATCGTCCATGACGCGGTCGTCCGATTGCAGGGTCACGTCAGAATGTCGCCGCGAGACGGCGGTGGCACACGCCTATCGTTGTCGGTTCCGGTATTCGTATCTACGCACCGCGTGTTGCTCGTCGCCTGCGGCAATCAGACAATTGCGATTCCGACACGGGGAGTGGAACGGCTGCTTCGCATTCGAAAAGACAAATTGGAGACGATCGAGGGCCAAACTGTCGTGATACATGAGCGACGCCCGATTCGGCTCACTCGGCTATCCGACGTTCTTGGTCAGAATGAATCGCCGAACTGCGACCACCAAGTCGTAACGATGTCGGTAGTTCTCGTTAAGTCGGGCGCCCGATGCCTGGCAGTCTCGGTCGACGCGCTGCTTGAAGAACGCGACGCCCTGATTATGAATCTGGACGAGTTTGCAGAATCCAGCCGATTGGCAGGCGGCATTCTACTCGACGACGGAGAAGTGGCGCTCGTCGTTCAACCGGCCGAGTTACTGGAAGCCGCACAAAGTCATCGCACTTGCCAACCACCGGCAGTGTCTCCTGTTGTTGAACAAGCGGGGCCGGCCAAAGTGCTGATCGTTGACGATTCATTCACAACCAGGACCTTGGAAAAGAACATCCTGGAAGCACAAGGCTACGAGGTGAGTGTCGCCATCGACGGCGTCGAGGCACTCTCCCAATTGCGTCAGCAGAAGTTTGCCTTGGTCATTTCAGACATCGAAATGCCGAGAATGGACGGTTTCGCACTGCTCGAACAGATGAAGGCCGACCGACGACTCGCCAGCACACCGGTGATCTTGGTCACGTCGCGCGACCGGCAAGAAGACCAACAGCACGGGCTCGACCTCGGGGCCGATGCGTATATCGTAAAGCGCAAGTTCGACCACCAAGAACTACTCAAGACGATCCGGCAAGTGCTGTAGACAAGGGAGTGAGCGTCGGCATGGACCAAGTACGTGTCATGATTGTCGAGGACTCGCCAACGGTTCGCGAATACTTGCGGCAGGCGATCAGCGCCGACCCACGGCTGGCGGTCGTCGCAGAATGTGAGTCCGCAGAACAAGCATTGGCCAGCGTGGCCCGCACCGCCCCGGACGTGATCTCAATGGATATCCACCTGCCACACATGAGCGGTTTAGAGGCCACGCGGCGGATCATGGAGACCCGTCCGACGCCGATTGTCATCGTCTCCCGGAGCGTGAATGCGAAAGAATTGGATTCCACCATGGACGCCTTGCGCGCCGGAGCGGTGTCGGCCGTCGAAAAACCCTCCTGTCAGCAGTCTGGAAAGCTTCCGCATTTCGCAGCGCGCATCTGTCGCGAGCTCGTCGTCATGAGCCAGGTAAAAGTAATTCGCCAGCGGTTTAACAATTCGAATGTGAAAAGAGTAGAGCCCGCGACAAGCGTGCCACGCTCTTCCTGTCCCATTGCGGTACCGAACGATCGGCGTGCCAGCTTGGTCGGCATCGTGGCTTCCACCGGCGGCCCACACGCTATCGAAACCGTGCTCGCCACTGTGGGCTCCGACTTCGCGATACCGATTGTGCTCGTTCAGCACATGACCGCCAGCTTTCACGGTGGATTCATTTCCTGGTTGGACCGCATCTCGCCGCAGACTGTCACCGAGGCTCGTCACGGTGAACTGCCCATGCCCGGTCGTGTCTACGTGGCGCCCGCGGATCAACACCTTGTTGTTCGCGGCAATCGCCTGACCTTAGAGAATAGTCAACAAGTGAGCGGGCAACGTCCATCGGGCACAGTACTGCTGCGCTCGATGGCCGAGGCCCTCGGATCACGCGCGGTCGGCGTCGTGCTTACGGGGATGGGCGACGATGGAGCCGAGGGGCTGCTCGCAATTCGACGGGCTGGTGGCTACACCATCGCCGAGCACGAATCGACGGCCATTGTCAACGGAATGCCCGCCGTCGCTCGCAATCTTAACGCCGAGTGTATTTCTTTGCCCTTGGAATCGATCGGCACGGCAATTAGGAATCTCGTGCCGGCTTCGCGGGAGGTCTGCGCATGAGCGAAAAACCGAGAATACTTATCGTCGAGGACTCGCCGACGCAAGCTTTGCGACTCCAATTGGAGTTGGAAGCCGAGAAGTGGAGCGCCGCCAGCGTCGGAACGGCTGATGAAGCATTGGCACGGATCGAGGAGACTCCACCCGACGTGATAATCGTGGACTACTGTCTGCCGGGGATGAGCGGAGACGAGCTTTGCCGCCGAGTGCGCATGAATATCAATACTCGCGCGATTCCGATCATCATGCTGACCGCAGACGAAGACGAGGAAACGGAAGTCCGCGGGCTGGACAGCGGGGCGGACGACTTTTTCAAAAAGTCGGCCGATACGGAGATTCTTGTAATTCGCATTCGGGCCATGCTGGACCGGCCTAAACGCAATGAATCCGTCCTGGCGCACAACGAGACCGCGTTCCGCCGGGCCAGAGTGCTCGCCGTCGATGATAGTGAAACGTATCTCTCGCATTTGCGCTGTTTGCTTCAAGGAGAAGGGTACGCGGTGGATGCGGTCATCGATCCGAAGGAAGCGTTGTGCCGCCTTGAGGCCTCGTCTTACGACCTCGCTTTGGTGGATCTCGTGATGCCCGAAATTGACGGCATTGATGTTTGCCGGCGAATCGTGGCCATGCGCAGTCAACTCGACAATCCGATCGCGGTCCTGATGCTCACGGGCCGAGAGGCGAAAGAGGACTTGACGCGAGCGCTCGAAGCAGGCGCCGACGACTTCGTCGGAAAATCTAGCGACCAAGCCGTTCTCAAGGGACGAATCCGGGCGTTGTTACGGCGCAAGTTCTTTCAGGAAGAGAACCAGCGCATTTCAGAGGAATTGAAGAACAAGGAAGTCGAAGCAATTCGCGCGCGGGCGGAGACCGAGACGGCGCTGGCCCGCGCCGCGGATGAACGCCGGTTGCACGCCGAGACAGTGGCCATCGCACTCCGGCAGGCGAAGGCCGATTTGGAGAAGGCCAACCAGGAATTGACGCGGTCCAACGACGAATTGCGGCAGTTTGCTTTTGTCGCTTCGCACGATTTGCAGGAGCCGCTCCGATCCATCACCAGTTTCTGTAACTTGCTCAAGGAGGATTACGAGGGAAAAATCGATGAGCAAGCGGACAACTACATCGAGCGAATCGTGAACGGCGCGAAGAGGATGAAGGCACTGGTGATGGCTTTGCTGAATTATTCGCGCGTCAGCCACGACGAACAGCTTGCGGTCAGTGAAGTCGATTTCCGAGAGATCGTCAGCGACGTGCTCGCGAATTTACAAAGTGCCATTGATGAGACGGGCGCCGTGGTCTCCGTGGGCGAAATGCCCACGGTTGTCGGCGACCGCTCGCAGCTTGTTCAACTGTTGCAAAACCTAATTGGCAACGCGATGTTGTATCGCGGCCAACAGCCGCCGCGAATCCAAATTGATGCCCAGAGAGACAACGAACTTTGGCAGTTTTGGGTTCGGGACAACGGCATCGGCATCGCTGCCGAGTACCATCAACAAATTTTCGAGATTTTCAGACGTCTCCACAGCCGCGACGAATACCCCGGCACCGGGATTGGACTGGCAGTGTGCAAGAAAATTGTCCAGCGGCACGGTGGACAGATCAGTGTGGATTCTCAGATAGGCGCCGGCAGCGTCTTCCGATTCACGATTCCTTACTCTCCGGAGGAAGCGTCCGATGAACAAGAGAAGTTGCTCGCCACGTCCATTTAACGTTCTCCTCGTTGAGGATAACGTCGACGACGTGTTGCTGACGAAGCACGCCTTTAAGAACATAGCCGTTGCCGTCGAGTTCCAAGTAGCGCGAGACGGGCTACAAGCGCTCAAATTGTTGCGACGCGAGCACCCTTATTGCGACGCTGCGCTACCTGACATAATCCTGCTCGACTTGAACATGCCGCGAATGGATGGACGGCAATTACTTTCAGAACTAAAGCACGATGAGCGTCTGAAGATAATCCCAACCGTCATTTTCACCACGTCGGCAGCCGATGACGATGTAACAAGCGCCTATCGTAGCCATGCGAATGCGTACATAACCAAACCAATGGACATTCAGGAGCTCGCCCGCAGCACCGAGCGATTCGTCGGTTTTTGGCTAAGTGATGTGGCTATCTTACCTTCCTGATGTGAACGCGGACGCTACTTCGACGCCCGCGTATCTTGGTGGAAGGCTACGAATACGCTAAAGATGCACAGCTAGACAAAGAGGAGCTGGACGCCCGGTACCGAGGAAGAAAGGGCTCTGACGATCGACGCACACCGGAGGCCCCGCAGACGGTTTCAACGCTGCCACATCGCTTTTCAAACGCCCAGGCGGAATTCCTCTAGGCTGTGTTCCGTCGTTTAAATAGCCCTAGAACGGCAGTTGCAAATTTACAGCCTGATGTCCGTCATATCGTATTCTTTTGCGAGAGGAAGGGCCTATGAAGCAACCTATCGATGGCACACAATTTGCAAACGGTTTCCAGCCGTCTCAACGAATTCAGGACCCGATGGACCGACTCCGAAAACGAAGCATCAGGTACGTCAGTCAGTCGCGGAGTGTCGTGACCCATTGAATGCCGTGTTTTCGTACCTTCCACGGCAGGAGGGAACGCTCTTTTGAAGAGTCGATGACGCGACTGAATCGGAAGGTCCATCGGTCCTGATTCTTATGAACCACAATCGCCTGCCATGGCTAGCGTGCGCCGCGCTCGGGCTGTTTTCAAATCAGCCTTTCGACAATGGGTGACCGTTCGTATACGCCAACTTGGCGCGTCGCTCGCATTCTATAGTGCTGTTTCCATAGCGCAGCTGCTTGTAATTTCATTAAGTGCAATCGTCCGTTTCTTGCGTATATCAATCCCGACCGAGGCAGCCTCGGCGCAATAGCGCCTGAAATCGGACGAAGCAAGCATGGCGACCGACAAAGCACATTCCGTTAGGCCGACTCGGCCCACTCTCTCCAAAAGTTTTTCAAGCGATTGACAAACTTCTTCGGATTATCCCGGAACAACATCTTCCCCTTTGGTATGGCTTCTACTTGTATAGATTGGCGCTCGTCATCGATCAGAGGCCCAAGCACAGTCATGTGCCTCGCTATTCGTTCGCCCGCGACTTCTGCGGATAGTTTCTCACGTAAGACGGCCAAATCATGATCCTCACCAAGAAGGTCGCCTACGGACTCGGCATGGCCAGCTAACGTTCCGACGATTGTCGGTTCGATCGGCGTGAGCAGTTCTAGCTGGTGCCGAAGATATTTGATTTGCTTGCGCCACTCGTGTAGATTCGCAACCGATGGATCTAGCTTAACTTGCTTGGCGGCCTTGCGACCTTGCCTATAGACCTGCCCAATACCTAGGGCCAGTTCTTGCCACTTGTTAGAAATGCCATCCCAATCGTTGACTCTTTGAATCGCAGCCTTAAGTACATCGCTCGTACGCTCAAGCCCGTGTTGGTCCTTGAGGACTTTCTTGCGCAGTTGTTTCTGCTGTTCCACTAAAAAGCGAGAGGCAGTTCTAAAGGCCAGCTTGGGGTGGCCATCAGAGGATTTTCGCAATTTGTCAAGTGTTTCAAGCCATATCTTCGCGTCGCGAATCTCCGAATGCGGACGGCTGGCGTCGCGGAATATTTCGTTTTCAAAGCGGTACTCAGAATCCTCCAACGAATATCGCACCAAACGGACGATAGCTCGCACTCGCTTGAAAGACTTACGGACGGAATGGACTCGCTCATCGACGGATTCGTTTTCGGAATAGGTTAGTAAGTCGAGAGCATCTTTGAACTCTTTGCGCACGGTTCGCTTGACTCCCTTGCGGACTGATTCATCATCGCGAAGCGCAAAGGACATTGCGTTGCCTTTTAATTGAACCGATGCCTTTCGCACTCTGTCAAATCGCGTTATCGACAATCTGCTGGGCGTGTTTGGCCGAGCCGCGCCCGATTGCCTTAAACTCCCTTCCTTCCATTTGGTTGTAGGAAGTGAAGAAGTGCTCGATTTCTAATAGGCGCTGCTCGCCCAACTCTTCTAGCGACCTGGCAATCGGCGGATTGAAGCGAGTCTGGACCACCCCAATTAGCGGGTCGTTGCGCGGTTTCTTTCCGTTCTCAGTTTGTTCAGCTTCCAAGACGCCGATCAGGAGCGTTGGAAGAACACAACCGGCGAAGGCAGGCTGCTCCGTGACCACCAGGACATCAATTGGGTCGCCATCTTCGCCCCTCGTGCCTGGAATAAAACCGAAATCAAAGGGAAATGAAGCGCCCAATGGAAGGATTTTGTTGAGGCGCCAGACGTGCGACCTTTCGTCGTACTTGTATTTAGTTCGCACTTCGGGGTGTCGACAGGCACGTTTATAAGATTGATTTCTGGATCGCGTGCTGGCAATTGCTCCAAGGGGAAGATCATACGATTTATCCGTAGTTCAAGCAAAGAAGCAACTGCTATGCCGAGTGGCTGCGCTAACCGGATCTGACCGGCGAGCACTCTCGCCAGCATGTGGAAGCCAGCGACACTCGCTCCAGTCGAGGCCACACTTGCACAATCAAGTGGGAAAGAGCCGACCGCAAAGCCGAGGTTTGATGCGCGGGCGGCGGACTGGATGACGATTCACCTTGCGATGCCTGCTGTCCATTGGGCCTTTCGACGCCACGTTGCCACGACTTCGCCCACATCTTTCAGCCGATAAGCAAATGAAATGATTTCCCGAGCGTTTTAAGAAACAGTCGTCCCCGCCATGTTCGAGCGGCGCGCTTCGTCAGTAAGAAGTCGCAGGGCGACGGGCATGAAATGTGCAACTGTATTTGCCGATCTGCACCGGCGACCCTAGGGAGAATCAATCCATGGTGTCTGGTACCAAACCGCTTGCCGTTGTTACGGGCGCATCCAGTGGCATCGGTTATGAACTTGCCAAAATCTGCGTCGACAAAGGCTATGACCTGGTGATCGCCGCTGACGAGCCCGCCATTGAAGCTGCCGCGACAAAATTACGCCGTAGCACCATTCGGGTAACTCCAATCCAAGCGGACTTGGCAACGCAAGAGGGCGTCGAGCGACTCATCGAAGCCACCGACGGTCGGCCTATCAGTCTTTTGTTCGCCAACGCGGGTCGCGGACTTGGAGGCGCCTTCCTCGACCAGGATTTTCACCAGGTCCAACGCGTCATTGCTACGAATATCACGGGCACGATCTATCTAATACAACGAGTCGCGCGAGCGATGCGGGATTGCAATCAAGGTCGGATCTTGATTACGGGCTCGATTGCAGGCTTCACGCCGGGCCCCTTCAACGCCGTCTATAACGCCAGCAAGTCATTCATCGACTCATTTTCTTTTGCCTTAAGAAATGAGCTCAAGGATACAAGAATTACAGTGACATGCCTGATGCCTGGCGGTACGGAGACAGAGTTCTTCAAGCGTGCCGGGATGATGGACACAGAGATCGGTACTCATGAAAAGGATGATCCGGCCGACGTGGCCAAAGTGGGTTTTGACGCAATGATGCGAGGCGACGGCGACATCGTTTCAGGCTGGAAGAATAAGTTGAAAAGCGCTCTGGCGAATATCACACCTGCCGAAACGTTGGCTGAAAAGCATCGGGAGACAGCCGAACCCGGTTCGGCTCGCAAATAATCGCTGCCAACCGCGCTAGTTAGCGGTCACACCAACAAGGCCAGGCAAGTTGCGCAATTGAAATGCAATCGGCGGTCGCCTATGGCGGCTTAAGACTTTTGCTGCAGCAAGGCAAGAAATTGCGTTGAATCGTGACCGGCGTGCACATCTTGTTTAAATCCACCGGCCGCAAGTAACCGGCCACGAAAAGGACAACAACCCATGCCAAAGACGCGAAAACAGACGACCGACCACTCCACGCACCACCGAAAGCGACTGCGCACCACCACAAACATTGACGGCGACAAATTTCGAGGCTTCGGATATCAGCCTGCAGCGAGCAAACGCAAGACGGTGAACGTCGGCCCCATCGAGCGAACCATCTCGATCCTGGGAGGCAGCTCACTGATTGCTGCCGCAGCTGAACGCCGCAATTGGAGCGGCGTTGTGTTGAGTTGTCTTGGCGCTGGCTTGATCCGCCGTGGCTGGACCGGCCATTGTTCCGGCTATGCCTTTCTGGGCGTCAATCACGCCGATGGCAAATCCACTTCATCCATTCGCAGCAAAGAGGGCATTAAGGTCGAGCGTTCGGTCACGATTAATCGGTCGCCTCAGGATTTGTATACGTTCTGGCGGGACTTTGACAATCTGCCCCGCGTCATGAGTCACCTCAAAGAAGTGGACGTTTATGACCAGCTCCGTTCACGGTGGGTAGCCGTCGGGCCACTGGGCAAGGAAGTTGAGTGGGAAGCTGAAATCATCAATGAACGGGAAAATGAAATGATTTCATGGCAATCCGTGCCCAATAGCCAAATCGATACAGCGGGCAGCGTTCGATTCACTCCGCTATCTTTCGACCGCGGAACGCGCGTTACGATTTCGATGCAATACAAGCCTCCGGGCGGCAAATTCGTGGCGAAGTTGGCGTCGCTGTTTGGCCAGGATTTGGAGAGCAAGTTGATCGATGACATCTATAACTTCAAACGGATGATGGAAACCCAGGAGCTGCCCACGAGCGCGGCACAGCCGAGCGGTCGTTAGCACTGCCAGCTGAAGGGGAGAAGTCCGATGAAAGCTGTCCGTTGGTTGGGAAAACAGGATGTTCGCACGGAGGAGGTGCCTGACCCAATTCTGATCAATCCGCGCGACGCCATTATTCGTGTTACCAGCACCGCGATCTGCGGCTCGGATCTGCACCTCTACAACGGCATGATCCCGACGATGAAAGAAGGCGACATTCTCGGCCATGAATTCATGGGCGAGGTCGTCGAAGTCGGATCGAGCGTCAAGAATTTATCGGTCGGAGATCGAGTCGTCGTTCCATTCACGATTGCATGCGGCAATTGCTTCTTTTGTAAACGAAAGCTGTGGTCCTTGTGCGACAACTCGAACCCGAACGCGCCGATGCTCGATGAAGTCTATGGCCACTCCGGATCGGGACTATTTGGTTATTCGCACCTGTATGGCGGCTATGCCGGTGGCCAAGCCGAGTATGTCCGAGTTCCATTCGCCGACGTGGGTCCGTTCAAAATTCCAGACGATATTCCTGACGAGCAAGTGCTTTTTTTATCGGACATTCTTCCCACCGGTTACATGGCAGCCGAAAACTGTCACATTCAGCCGGGAGATACAGTGGCCGTTTGGGGCTGCGGTCCCGTCGGACAGTTTGCGATCCAAAGCGCGTGGTGGTTGGGAGCAGAACGTGTGATTGCCATCGATCATTACACGAAGCGGCTGGAGCTCGCAGCTTCCCTCGGCAAAGCGGAAACGATCGACTTCGACAGAGAAGATGTCTATGAGCGTTTGCTTCAAATGACTGGCGGACTCGGACCCGATGCATGCATCGACGCCGTCGGTCTGGAAGCACACGGCACGTCTGTCGACGCCGTTTACGACCGCGTCAAACAAGCGACCTACCTAGGAACCGACAGGATTCACGCTCTGCGCCAAGCAATTTATTGCTGTCGAAAAGGCGGCACCGTTTCTATTCCCGGTGTCTATGGCGGACTCCTGGACAAGGTTCCCTTCGGCTCTGCGTTCGCCAAAGGACTGCATATGGAGATGGGGCAGACCCATGTCCACAGGTATTTACAACCGCTCTTGGACAAAATCCAAGGTAACGGCCATCCAGGTTACGACCCCTCGCAGATCATCACTCATCGTTTTCCGCTCGAGGAAGCGGCCGAAGCCTACAAGCTTTTTAACGAGGACAAGAACACCTGCATCAAGGTCGTTCTCAAGCCGTAACGCCACATCGCCATACGCTAACAAAAAATCTGTTAATTGTCGTTACGAAAGGCGAATTGCACCGTATCGGCAGAGTATCCAATCGCCATGACTATTCGCATTGGAACCGCCGGCTGGTCGCTACGCAAGGAAATGGCTGATACGTTCACTTCGCGTGGCACACATTTAGAACGGTACGCGCGCTTGTTGAACGCTGTTGAAATCAATTCCTCCTTTTATCGTCCACATCGCAGAGATACCTACCGCCGATGGTCAGACAACACTCCGCGCGACTTCACGTTCTCCGTGAAGGTGCCTAAACAAATGACGCACGACCGGTGTCTTATTCATTGTGAAAACCATCTAGAACAGTTTTTAGACGAGGTCGGCGGGTTGAACGACAAACTGGGTGCTTTGCTCGTTCAGTTACCGCCGAGTCTGCGATGGACAGACCTAGCCGCTCGCAACTTCTTTTCAACTTTGCGAACACTTTATCAAGGACCAGTTGTATGTGAGCCGCGGCATCCCACATGGTTTCAACACGAGGCATCGTGCCAGTTGCAAGAGTTCGAAGTCGCGCGCGTTGCCGCCGACCCAGCAATTATGCCAGAGGGAGCAAATCCGGGTGGATTCACTGAGATAGTGTACTTCCGTTGGCATGGATCGCCGAAAATGTATTATTCATCTTACAGAGCGGCGAAACTGAGTGTACTTGCGTCCCGCTTATCGAAGATCGAGTCGGCGTCGACAAGCGTGTGGTGTATCTTCGACAACACGGCGGAAGGCGCTGCCACATGCAACGCCCTCGAGCTGAGTGGATTCGTCTCATCCGCGACGCTCACCAATAGCTTTTTCCCACGCGGATCGGTTTCAAGGCGGTGATTCTAGATTCAGTGTCTGTGTGTCGACGTCTCACAATTTCAGCTTTTGCCGCGATCGATTCTCGCGCCCGATAGATACAGTTGCAGCGGTGCAGACCGAATAAGAACTCGCGCGGGCTGGCGTGGCACTTGTCTTCTCCACGAAGACCGTACTGCCAAGTCAGCGCGGCAAACCAGACCTGGCAAAGGACATCGATGCGCTTTTGGAATACAACGAGGCCAATGATGATACACGAACTGCCATGGGCAAACCCGTGTCCTCAGCAATCGACGTTTTTCCAGAAAGTGTCACCGGGAGGAAGTTTCGTCCACAAAAAGGCAAATCGGGCCGACTGGATTCGAACCAGCGACCTTTTGACCCCCAGTCAAACGCGCTACCAGACTGCGCTACGGCCCGAATGAATTTTCTCGATGTTTTTGATTCTCTGGCGTCTCTACAGTTACCTATTTTCTCTCCTGAATCGTGCGGTATCGTGCGTGAATCGTGCGGACACCTGGGCGGCCAACGGTGGCCAATCCACCTATTAGCCTAATCAATTAGAGGGGCAGCCGCCAGACTGCGAATAGTGCGGCCACTACGCATTGGGCGGCGGCTGGCGCTCGATACGGCTCATGCTTCGCCAGATGATTTTGCGCC
>DASYDU010000211.1:0-5522 GCA_036499445.1 Lacipirellulaceae bacterium | reverse complement strand
ATTCTCGGATTCACTGAGCTGCTCCTGCGCGGGGCCGACCAAGGCAACGAGCAAGAGCGCACCGACTATCTCAAGACGATCCGCAGCAGCGGCCGGCACCTACTCGAACTGATTAACGATATTTTGGATATTTCCAAGATCGAGGCGGGCCAGATGCAGGTCGAAACGATCCCGTTCTCGCCTCATCAGGTGCTGGCCGAAGTGATCTCCGTATTGAGGGTGCCAGCTAAGAAGAAAGGCATTTCGCTAGAGTACCGCTGGGAAAGCGGCGTTCCGGAAGCCGTCCATTCCGACCCGCACCGCCTCAAGCAATTGCTAATGAACTTGATCAACAACGCCATCAAGTTCACGGACGAAGGCAGCGTGTTGTTGGTGGCCAAACTAGAGCAGGCCCGGCAAGGAGCGAAGCTGCGTTTGGAAGTCCGCGACAGCGGCATTGGCATTCCCGCCGAAAAGCTCCATACAATTTTTCAACCATTTGTCCAAGCCGATTCCTCGGTGACGCGAAAGTATGGCGGCACAGGACTGGGATTGGCGATCAGCCGTCGGATCGCCCAAGCCATGGGCGGCGACTTGACGGTCGAAAGCACTTTAGGCCATGGCAGCGTGTTTGCTGCCGCCATTGACGTAGGAGACCTAACCAACGTGAAAATCATGAATCAACCCCCCACCTCGCTGGCCGGCGACGTCAAGCAGGAGTCGTCGGGAAACTCGAATTTGGACGGCGTCCGCGTCCTACTGGTCGACGACGGAGAAACCAACCGCAAGCTGATTGGCCTGTTGCTGACTCGCGCCAATGCGACCGTCGAAATGGCCGAGAACGGCGCGCTTGCAGTGCATGCGG
Source organism: Lacipirellulaceae bacterium (assembly GCA_036499445.1). Classification (GTDB taxonomy): domain Bacteria; phylum Planctomycetota; class Planctomycetia; order Pirellulales; family Lacipirellulaceae; genus DASYDU01. The sequence continues at coordinate 4,678 of DASYDU010000211.1, read as the reverse complement.
CCGAGCACGGTCAATTCGACGCTATTCTGATGGATATGCAGATGCCGGTCATGGACGGCTACACGGCAACCGGGCGCATCCGGGGATTTGGCTACAAAGGCCCGATCATCGCCCTCACGGCCCACGCCATGAAGGGCGACCAGGAAAAATGCGAAGCGGCCGGCTGCAGCGATTACCTCACCAAGCCAGTGAACATGGACGACTTAATCCGCACGGTGCGCCGCAGCATCGGGACCGCCACCGTGCAGGGCAATTCGGCCAAAGGCGGCGTAGCGGCGCAGTCTCCGGCGCCGGCGTCCCCACGAAGGCAACTCCAGTCCACGCTGCCGACGGACGACCCCGAAATTCGGGAGATCGTTCAGGAATTTGTCGAAAGCATTCCGGAGCGGATCAGCGCGATGAGCGCAGCGCTCGACGCAAATGAATACGACGAGCTGGCCCGACTCGCCCACGCGCTCAAAGGGTGCGGCGGCACGGCCGGATTCAATTGCTTCACGCTGCCCGCCGCCAAAATTGAACAACTGGCCAAGGCTCATCAACTGGACGACGTTTCTCACACGCTGCAGGAACTTCGCGACTTCGAACAACTGCTCGTCGTGTGACCCAGCCTTCGTTGACTGCCACGACAAGCTTGACGCGGACCATCTAAAAATGACTCAGATACAACTTTCCACCCCCGACTGTGAGTTTGACGGGGCTCTCACTTCGGACGCGGCCGCTCCCACCTTTACGCCGTTTCCTTCGCTGTTGGAACCCGCTGCGCCAGCCGCCCCGGATGGTGGCAACAATGCGCGCGTCAAGCAATCGAAGGTCATGATCGTCGACGACGAGCCGCTGAACATCAAGATCCTCCGCCGTTTGTTGGAGCTGGAAGGGTTCACTCGGTTTGTCACGACGACCGAGTCACCCACCGCCCTCTCACTGGTGCGCCAAGAACAGCCCGACATCGTGCTGTTGGACTTGATGATGCCCTACGTCAGCGGACTGGAGATTTTGACGGAGCTTCGGACAGATCCGGAAATCTCGTTCATACCGGTCGTGATTCTAACGGCCGTCACCGACCGTGAAACGCGAATTCGAGCCGTCGAGCTCGGTGCCACCGATTTTCTCAATAAGCCCGTCGATGCCAGTGAGCTGTTGCCGCGTGTGCGAAACGTGCTGGCCGTCAAAGGCTTCCAAGATCAGTTGCGAAACTACAATCATGATCTGGAGGCGGCCGTTCGCCAGCAAACTGCGGAGCTCGAGAAGTCGCATCGCGATTTAGTTCGCTGCCTCGCTCAGGCTGCCGAGTATCGCGACGACGACACCGGACATCACGTCTTGCGAGTCGGTCGCTACGCCCGGCTGATCGGCGAGGCTCTCGGCTTCGACGCGAAGACCCTTGATACGCTCGAGCAAGCGGCGCTGCTTCACGACATCGGCAAGATTGGCATCCCAGATGCAGTGCTGCTCAAGCCGGGAAAGCTGACCGAAGATGAGTTTTCCGTTATGCAGAAGCACGCCAATTTTGGCAAACGTATTTTGGCGCGCTGCTCACCTGACGAAGAAAAGACGATTCGACGACATGCGGAGGTCGGGGCTCATATCCTCGAGGTCGGCACCTCGCAACTGCTGGACATGGCCCGTGTCATCGCGATCACGCATCACGAGCGCTGGGACGGCAAGGGCTACCCGCTGGGTTTGAAGGGCGAAGACATCCCCCTCGTCGGCCGTATTGTCGCCGCGGCGGACGTCTTCGATGCTCTCAGCTCGCGTCGCTGTTACAAGGAGCCGTTTCCGCTGGACAAGTGCTTCGAGATCATGCGCGAGCAGCGCGGTGCTCAATTCGATCCCGTCGTCTTAGACGCATTCTTTGCCGCACGCGAGCAAATAATTTTCGTCCAATTGCAGTACGCGGACGAAGAATAACCGGAATGACTTCTTCGGTGCGCTCGCCAGGCGGGCGGCCGAGCTCACACGGCCGCCGCCCGCAACTCTTCGGCAGCAGCCTGTTGGGAGCAAATGGCGTCGCCACCTTCGACAATTGCCTGCTTCATCGCGCCTTCGGCCGCGCGCATCATTTCGACGGTGTTTGTTCCCGGCGAACAATGCGCCACCCCAATGCTGGCTGTCAGGTCCCAGAGCGCGTCGCTCATCCGCACTTTGCATTGCCGGATTTGTGACCGCAAACGTTCCGCGACGGCCAGTGCGTTCGCTTCGTCCGCGCCCGGTAACAGAACGGCAAACAGCCCGTCCTCGAATTCGCAGCGTTCGTCCATGTCACGGGTCACCGCCTCGAGCAACCGGCTGAGAACCCGATGCAAAAACGTCTGCGCATGATTACCAAATCGCGACAGCAATTCTTTTTGCTGATCCACCCGCAGCACAATGACTGAAACGACTGGACCGCCTCGCTTCCACTCGGTCATTCGTCGCTGCAGATTTGCGACGAACAGCGACCGACCTGTGAGCGTCGGTCGCTCGGCGTTTTGTTCGGCCGAGTCGATCGGTTCTTCCGCGTCGATCCCACTGATCGAGCGGCGAAACATCGAGAGCAGCGTCGGCGCGGCCGAGCCTTCGGCGCCTTCTACGACCTTGAAGGGAGCGGATACCGGAAAGCTCGCCTGGCCGTCGTGCCAAAAGCAGCTGTTTCCGCCGGCTTGCTGCGCCGCACGCAGCGCTTCCTGGCTGCGGCAAACGATTTCCGCGGGCGTTTCCTCGGGCAATAGCTGTGCGACACCTATGCTGGCCGTTAGCCGCAGCGGAAGACTGCCGTGGCTAAAGGGGGCCTCGGCGAGTGTTGTTCGCATCCGCTCGACGATCGGCAGCGAGTCGTGCAACGTCGTCTGATGCAGGAGAAGCGCGTACCTGTCGCCGCCGTAGTGAGCCGCGAGGTCCTTGCCACGCATCTGCTCCTTAATCACAGCTGCCGCTTGGCGCAAGATCACGTCGCCACCCTGGTGTCCGTATTCCGCATTGACCCGAGCAAATTGATCCAAGTCCACGAAGACAATCGTGGAATAGGCGGCTTTGGTCCGCGACCGGCGGGCGCATTGTTCCAGCTCTGCCTCAAAAGCGCGGCGATTCGGTAGGGAAGTCAGCAAATCGGTGTGGCTCAGCACCGCCTGCATATGGACCGCTTCGGCCTGCTGGCCGATCTTGGTTTCAGCCGATTCCATCTGCTGCTCGAGTTCGCCCGCCGCGTCGAGAATCGCCCCGACCGCGGCCGACACGCTGGCGGCACTGAGCTGGTCTTCCTCCGCCAACTTGCCGTCGATTTGTTGCAATCGACGCCCGTGACCCGCCACGTTGCCGGCCAACTCCGTAGCCAGCGTTTCCAGTGATTTCAGCACCCGGCGGTAGACGTACTGCTGCCGGTCCAAGGACGCGAAGGTCACCAGCAGATTGTAGGGATCGGAGAGATGGTCGTGGATTTCGTCATACTTGCTCACCAGCTGCCGGTGCACGTCCCCAAATTGGTGACGCACCAGCCCGTTGGCGGCGACGATCGAGTCGGCGGCGTTCGAAATTACGGCCGGCTCGACGCCGGACGATTCGCGCAGCTCCGACTCGATCGTTTGAATGCACTCCATGTGCTGCGCGACGCACGACCGCACGGCTTCCGCGGCGGCGTTCAGACCATCGAGCGCCTGAGCCGCCAATTCCTTGCGACCTAATTTTGACTGCGGTGTTGCCGCTCCCGACGATTTCGGCTTCCCTCTCAGCCACCAGCCAGCGGCCAAACCTAGCGTCGCCAATAGCAGCGACGGACCAAACGCAAACAGGAGGTGCAACATACGGCGACCCTATTGGCGGCGCCTTGGAGCGCAAGGCGGCCTGGAAGAGATTAGACGCAAAGACAAGTTGCGCGAGGACTGCCAGAGTCACTCATCGGCGGGGCTTGCCCCGCGCCGGCAGTCAACACGCCATTAGAACTATACGTTATTTTTTGGCGTGAAATCCGGCCGAATCCGAAGCCCGCCCGCGTCAAAAGCGCACGCTCAATGGATGGCTGGAATCGAGCGGGCGCTGGCCGGGCACCGATGCGCACCATTGGTCCGCGCTAGTCGGCGCGCCCCCCACCATTCGCAGAATCGGCAGCTGCGACTAATCGAGCCGCCCGGCCAGGACGCACAGCTCGGCGACCGCCGTTCGATAGTCCATTTCAGCTTTGATCGCGGCCACCTGGGCCTCGAGACCGGCCTTCGCGGCAGCCTTCAGCGCCATCGGATCATTGGCCGGCGGATGGACTTCGCCGCTCAGTTTGGCAAGTTGTTCGGCCAAGCCGAGCGCTTGCTCCGCTCGATTCGCCTCGATGTAAGCCTTGGCCGCGTCCAGGCGCACGTCGTCGGTTTCCTTCTTCAGGTTTTCCCGCGCCAGGCAAACCGTCGCTTGCCATTGGTGCAAAGTGTCGTTCTTCTTGCCCCATTCGAGCGTGTAAGTCGCGGTGACGCCGATGCCCGTGTAGTCGGCTTGAATGACAGGAGTCATTTGCTGGTCGGAATATAGGGCATAGGCCAAAACGGTGGGCATGAAATCGTCTTGGGCCACCCGCATCGCCGACTCTGCTTTTTCGAGCTCTGCCCGCGCCTGTTGCAGCTTCGGGCTGGTCGCGACGGCCGTATCAATTGCGTCCGCTGGCGTCGCAAATGGTATCGCGGAGCGCGGCGGCTCGTCCAATTGAAGCTTCGTCCCCGAC
>DASYDU010000210.1:0-3920 GCA_036499445.1 Lacipirellulaceae bacterium | reverse complement strand
TGATGCGCGAGGCGCTCGCCCTGCATCGCGCCCAAGTTCCCCCCGACGATGCGCGGATTGCCAACGACCTATTTCTGCTCGGACAATGCCTTTTGCAAGAAGGGAAACTGGATGAAGCGGAAACCATTGCCCGAGAAAACGTCGATTTCAGTCATCGCATCTACGACAAAGACCACATCAATCGCGAATTCTATCTTGGCCTTCTCGGCCACGTGCTTATGATGCGGGGCAAGTGGGACGAAGCCGAAGTCTTGTTCCAAGAGGCGTCGGACTCATCACCCTTAAACAGTAGATACTGGGAGATGCTGGGCGATCTCAATGGGCGGCGCGGGCACTGGGAGACTGCCATAAAGCATCTTACGCGCTCGGTTGAGCTCAATCCGAGCAATGACCATTACAACGGCGCGTTCTTTCTGGCCGTGGCGCTAGTGCAGGCTGGCCAGTTTGACGAATACCGCGCGCACTGCCGCCGCTTTCTCGAATGGCAGAGCGACCCACGGGACCACTATGGCCAGTACCTAGCGGCTGTGGCTTCGCTGATGTTGCCGGTCGATGGCACTGATTTGGACCGCGCCTGCCAATATGCCGATTCCGGTGCTGGTCGAGAGCGGGGCGAATCGCTTTCCAGTGAATCGACTTTCTGCAAAGCACTTGCCGAGTATCGTCGCGGCCATTTCGCATCGGCGATTGATTGGGCGGGCCGCGCGACGTCCAGCAGCGACGGAGGCCACGCCGGTCCGGCAAAGTCCGCCAACTATTTCATCCAAGCTTGCGCCAACGCCGCGATGCATGAAATAGAAGCCGGCCGCGCGGCGCTGGCCCTAGGTGACGAATTCGAGAAACAGGCCCAATCACAGCTAGCCAGTGAATCCATGGCCAAATGGTCAGATTGGGCGATTTCGGATCGCCTTCGCCGCGAGGCGGCGGACCTGCTCGCGGTACAACCCACGGTGGATGCAAAAGCCACAAAGCGCAATTGAGGTCCGGTGACCCATAAGCGTGTGTCCTGGGCGCAACCCCCCTCTTCTTACTTGAGTTACGCCGGTCTAAACGCGACTCAAAATCCCATTGCGGCAGCAATTTGCCGTAATCGAGAAAAACTTTGGGATTCTGTGAGACGAATTGCCGGCTTCCTCGCATGTAGTCGCGGTCGTGCTTAGTGCGCACCTGGCTTGAGGACAGCAGCGAGTGGCGGCACGGGCGTTTTGGGTTCCTCTAGCCACACATTAATTAACTATGCTCTCCGCTCTGGATCACTCATGAAGACAACAGCAATCTTGGTTTTTGCGGCGATGCTATGTGCGGCGATCGCCGATGCGCAAACATATTCAATCCAGCAAATTGGTCTGACCGATCCGCTCCACACGACGGTAGACGGCAATTCAACCAATCTATTGTACGGCGAGAACGCCGCCGGGCAGGTTTTCGGTTACGCCAATCGCTTCAGCGGCGACACGTACCTCGGCGATGACACGTGGGTCTATTCACCAACGACCCACACGACACAAGTGATCGGGCTGATGGACTCGGCACACGTGGCGACGGACGGGCTTGCGATCAACGATCCAACTGACATGAATGCCACTGGCCAGGTCGCCGGTTATGCCAACCGTTACAGTGGCGATACGTTCAGTGGCGGGGACGCCTGGCTCTATTCGCCGGCAACCAACACGACGCAACTGATCGGGCTGACGGACCCAGTGCACACGCAGACGGATGGTTCGTCCAACAATAGCCCCAGCGCGATCAACGTCTCAGGCCAAGTCATCGGTTACGCCTCCAGGCAACACTTCGACAATTTTGGTGCAGGCCAGGATGTATGGATCTATTCTCCAGCGACCAATACGACGCAGATTATAGGTCTGACCGGCGCTGAATACACTGGGCCCGTCGGCGGACCGTACGGCTCAAGGGAAAACAGTTTGTTTGCACTGAATGCCGCCGGCCAAGTGGTGGGTACTGTGGCCCAAATAGCCGGTGGGTTTCCGTCCGCAGGTGGGGGCGACGCTTGGCTTTATTCTTCCACCACCAATACCACGCTGAGAATTGGCATTTACGATTCGCTCCACACGGAGAACGGCTACCATGCTAACGCACCGGTGGCGTTGAATGCGTCCGGCCAGGTCGCCGGCACTGCCAATCACTATAAAAACACGGGGCTGCCCTACAACGGGCAGGACGCCTGGATTTATTCATCGACGACGAATGCAATCGTTCAGATCGGGCTGGTGGACGCCGCGCACACTCAGACGGGCAATTATTCCTACCATAAGCCGGTCGCGCTGAATGACAATGGTCAGATCGCGGGCTTCAGCAGCCGCTTTAATGGGAGCACGGATCTTGGCCAGGACGCGTGGCTCTATTCCTCGACCACGAACTCAACCCAACTAATTGGTCTCACGGATGGAGGGCACATACAAACGGGCGGCTACTTGTTCAACCAGCCGAATGGAATGAACGCTGTCGGCGAAGTCGTTGGTTACGCGAAGCGCTACAACGGCAGCGCTGAGCAGGGACAGGATGCTTGGTTCTATTCACCAACGACCCACGCATCGCAGTCGATCGGGCTGATCGACAGACCGCATACGCAAGCAGATGGCACCTCGTTGAACAATACGGCGTTCGTGAACGCAGGCGGCCTGATTGTTGGTACTGCCAAGCGATACAACAGTAGCCTTGATCCCACAATGTCGGATGAAGGAATCGACTCCTGGCTGTTCGACCCCGTGAGTCGAGTGACTTTCAACCTAGTTTCGTCGCCAAGCGCCACCGGATTTGCGTCCAGCTCGGTCAGTTACCTTAGTGACGACGGAACCGTGGTTGGTTCCTACGCCGTCAATGGCGGCGCAGTACAGGATGCTTTTTTGTGGACTGAGGCGACGGGGTTCCACGATTTGGGCGACCTGGTTCAAGGCGGATTGACGGCCGCCGGTTGGGCCAACTTGGCCGATGCGTTCAAGGGTAGCTTGGTCGACGCGTATGACGGCAATGGCGGCCCTTACATCATTGGCGACGGCGCGCTCGGGAGTGGTTCCGGCGGGGTCTTCGAGCTGACGCCCTCCGTCTCACTCGCCGGTGACTACAACAGCAACGGCATCGTCGACGCGGCCGACTACACGATCTGGCGCGACACGCTTGGCTCGACGGCCGACCTGCGCGCTAACGGTGACAACACGGGCGCCAGTGCAGGCAAGATTGACCAGGCCGACTATACGGTCTGGAAAACAAACTTCGGACGCACTGCCGGCAGCGGATCGGGCAATGGAACGAATGCAACTGTTCCCGAACCGACAACGCTGGTTCTGCTGATGTTTGCAGTGGCTGGCTGGTGCCTCAAGCGAGGCCGGGCGACATAGAAAGTACCGTCAACTAATCGAGGCGTTGACACTTGTCAACAACCCGCCGTTTTACGAAAGCGTTTGTCACCTCGCGTCGAACGCACGTCGGGTACAGAATCGGGTACAGAATTCTTCCGCTTCTGTACTAAAGGATGTAAAATATAGAAATCGTTGGCATGTCGAATTCGTTTGCGATTCGACGCAAGTCGCGCGTTCATGCAGGTTTACGCATCACTGTCATAAATCCTGATTTCACGCAGGCCTGACCTTCGGAACCAGGGGTTGCAGGTTCGAGTCCTGCCGGGCGCGCTTTGGATGGTAAGAACTTACGTCAAGGAAAGCTCTGGTCTTTTTCTCTAACCATTCTGTACCGACCAGCGTGGCCGTCGTATCTTTCGGCATTTCATCGAGTAATCCGAATGCTAGTTGACATAGAGCGCTGGTCCTTCCGACTGGTGGTTGTGTGTGGTCCATATCACTCGGCGAGTCATCAATGTGCGCTGGAAATGAGTTTTCGGCATTTTGATTTCCGACACGAGTTGTGAGACATTGCGATCGCCGCCAGTGCGATAAAGGGACACA
>DASYDU010000209.1:0-14211 GCA_036499445.1 Lacipirellulaceae bacterium | reverse complement strand
CGGCCGCGAAGAGATGGCGGCTGCTGAACGGCTCGCAGCTACTGCCCGAAGTGATCGCCGGTGTTCAATTCATCGATGGAATCAAACCCCAAGAAGCCGCCGCCTGACAACTTCCCATCCACAACTTCTTGCAATATCTCGTGGCTACGTGCCCTACAGCAATTCTTTGGGGCTGGCGTAAATGGTACCGTCTTTGAACACGAAATGGCTCTACCAACATGTCGCGCAGTTATTCGCGTTAAGGGGGAGCATTTTCGACGTTTGGTTGAGGATCGCGAGTGGATCGAACGTATTCGCTGGTTTGAATCGCGACCTAGGTTCCAAACATTTCATGAGACATGGCAGCAGTTTCAATTTGACAAGTTAGCGCCAATTGTCCCTCCGTCAGAGGAGGCTCCTACTGTCTGCGTGATTGACTCCGGCGTCTCGTCTGGCAATCCCTTCTTGCGACCCGTTACAAAGGACGATCTTCTCCGTTCGTATCTTCACTTAAAGCCGACCAATCCTAGCGATGAGTGCGGTCATGGTTCTGCCGTTGCTTCGCTCGCATCATATTACGCGCTGAACTTGGCCGAAGGAGCGCAAAATGTCGGGAAGGTGTGGATCGCCAGTGCACGTATTCTAAACGAGGACAACGCGCTGGAAGACGAGCGATTATTCTCGCGTCTATTACGAGATGTCGTAGTAGACTTTGCGCCGGTCGGCGTAAAAGTGTTCTGTCTTGCAGTGGGCGACGACTCTAAACCTTGGACGCGTGCTGCACGTGCGGTACTTCCTCGAAAGTCATGGGTCGCCCGAACTATCGATCAACTTTCGCGCGAGTTCGATGTCGTCTTCGTAACGTGCACTGGAAACATCTCCCTTCCTGATCTTCTCGAAGTTGTGCCCGATGCACAAAGTTACCCGACGTATTTTGACGCCGACAACTTGCAAATTCTTGACCCCGGTCAAGCAGCGTTGGCCATAACCGTTGGTTCTATTGCAGGCGGGACGCAAATTGTGCAGGCCCACCACTCGCCTATTGCGCAACCAAATCAGCCTTCTCCGTTTACTCGCCGTGGCCCAGGCATTCGTGGAGAGATAAAGCCGGAGTTAGTCGAATATGGAGGAAACTTGGCATTCGACAGCCAGATGAACCGCGTCGCAGAGAATGCAGGGTTGAATGTTGTTGCTGCGACTCGCCAACTAACACCGGCGGCGCGGCACACATTCGGAACAAGCTTCGCGGCGCCGCGTGTTGCGCACCGGTTATCCCTGATTTATCAGGACCTTCAGACATTGAATCTTGAAAACGTGTCCGCATGTTTACTGCGCGCATTCTTGATTGGTTCTGCTCGGTATCCAGATCGCCTCGACGAATTTCGGACTTTAATCGAGGGCATGAGCGCTGGTCGCTGGTTTGATTTGTACGGTTATGGCATTCCGAGTGAATTGCGAGCGACGCTGATTGACGATTATTCGTCGATCATGTTTTTTCAGGGTGAGGTTGAGCCTGACCAAGTGCAGTTCTTCGATGTGCCGGTGCCGAGCGAACTTAGCAATTCGAGTAGCCGAAAACGCCTGACGGTCACTGTTGCTCATGCACCTGAGGTGCAGAGATGGGGGTTAGAGCGGTATTTAGGTGTGGACGTAAAGTGGCGAATGTTTCGCGGTAATATTAGCCGCGACGAAATAGTCGCAGCGATGTCGGAGGATGTAACGCAGTCCGACGAAGAGGAAATCGACGAACTCGATGAGAGTGATTTGAACGAATTAAGCAGTCCGTCCGAGCTGAAGTTCAAACTTGGTATCAACCGGCGATCCCGGGGTACGGTCCAGCACGACTGGTGCGAATGGAGCCGCCATCGGCAGGAGTTTAGCGATGGCCATTACACGCTGGCAGTTGCCGCATACCATCGGTGGCAACGCAAGGTGGTGGCTACTCCGTTGGGGATCGTCATTCGACTTGAAGACCTCGGACGGACGGTACCGGTATACACTCTCGTTGAGACCCTTCTCGCACAAATCGAAGCACAGGTCCAATCGCGTCGGTAGATGTTCCGCAAAGTTCGATTCCACCGCGCGCTGCACAGGCCTGAACCGAGCTTCTTGTGGTAATTGATCTAGCATTCGTATGTGGCATCAGTCACTTTCGGAGCAGCCTACAATTTCGAAAGTGTCGTCTTCGACTTTCAGCCAACCGGCTTTATTCAAAAGAATTGCCTTGAATTCCGGCTTAGTGAATGATCCCTTCTCAATTCCATCCGCAAATCGCAGCAAGTCGAGTGTCCGAATAAGAAGCACCCGGTCGGCGTAGGCCTTCTTGACAATATCAGGATGAGGGGCTTCATCCTTCGTTTCGATGCTCGACGCCGCCATCATCGTATTTACGATCAGGATTGCCGGAGTAGTGGGCGGCAAGCTAAGCCTCTCACGATGCGAGTCGGCTTGATTGATGTGATTCCTTGTGAAGTTTCTGGAGATGCCTTTTACCTCGAAAACCGCTAGGACGTTCCCGTCGTCGTCCGGCAGTGTGGCATCTTCGATGCATTTGTCGTCGGTGACGAGATTCAGCCCAAAGAATCGATGAAACAGGGATTTGACCACTTCGACCAATGGATCAGATTGGTAGCACAACGCGCCCTTGAACGCACCGTATCGGTCGATATCCTGTTCGAGACGAATTATTTGCGATTGCAGTTCATCTGACTTGGCTCGAAGAGACGTCTCTTTGCTAAATGTGAATCCCGCTACCCAGGCGGGAAGCTGCTTGGATACGCGAGCGCGATAATCAATTGCTGCCGCAACGGCGAGAGTTGCAATCGTGACTGCCTGCGGCTCGTTGTCCGGAGTCGTGCATGGAATAAAAAAGACGTTGCCACCCAAAACCAATCCGTACACAGTCGAATCGTTCACGCAGAGCGGGCGAATCCAGTCGGAATGGTTCTCATCGAAATCGAACGACACGTACCCACAGCCGAAGCGGCTTACGTAATCCTGGAACTCTGGCACTGTGCTTTCGATCCACGGAACGGGATGGCTTCGACATGTCAAATGGATGCCGAATTTTGGTGCAATTCTACGAAATAAATCGACGCGATAATCAACCTGTACATTTCCGGAATTATCCGGCAAATACGGGACGAGGAAAACGATTGTCTGGTCTCGCCGAAATGCCGTGACGATCTCGCGCTCGCGGAGGTCGAGGTCAGGTACCGCTTTACACGTTGCTTCGTGGCCCCACGGATTGCTCTGATATTGTTCAAAAGCTCCTGCAAAGATCGCCACACCGTCGTAATCCAAAAACGAGGCGGCGGACCGGAGCGGCTCGTCATGCAGCTTGAAGCCGCCGCAATCAATAATCCTAGCTGTTCCGTCATTTTTCACACGGGGGAGCGCGTAAGCGATAATGCGAATAACGTCGGGTTCAGTCGCACCGCCAACGGACTTCGCCGGACTGTCATTCCGCGTTGTCCTGGAACTACCTCGCGCCATTCGTCATCCTCCGAATCCCATGCGACGATCAACGCCATAGGCGATTTCTTGTAAAGAACATTTGATTCTACAGGGCATCGGCGGAGCGTGAAACCGGACGTACAGAGGGGGCGCTGCCAACGGGATATCTCGTCTCTGCGAGATGCGAGCCGGGGACAAGTATCGGCATCGGACGTGGCGTGATCCGTGTCGCAGGCTCTCGTCTCGAACGCGACCTAGAATCTAGGAGGTACCGGATTTCACCAATCGCTGATTTCCGGAAAGATGAGGCAGTAGAAGGCTGGTCTGGTATAGGTTGAGCTGGATATGGTTCTTCTAACCGCAAAAGAGGTCGCAGGGCGGTTGAAGCTTCACCCCTCAACTGTATGCGACATGTGTCGCCGTGGCATACTGCCGAGTCGCCGCATTGGAACAGGGCGCGGCGTGATTAGGATTAGCGAAGCCGACCTAGACGCCTACCTCAGGCCACCGGCTGCGGTGATCCCTCGGATGCCCGAGCCTGAGGGATCGTTAGGCGGTTTGCCTCTGCGGCCAAGAATTCGACATTAGCTGATAAGTGACCATATCGTTCCGTAACCATCCGCGTTGACACATGCCCCATCAAAGCTGCGACGACAGCCGAGTCTTGGCCAGCAGTCAGCCGGGCATGTGCAAAACTATGCCGCAAACCCGTCGCCGACAGCTTCTCAATGCCGAGCTTTCGTTTGACATGACGCATCAGGCAGTTGATCGAATTCTTGTTCCAGGCGACACCGCGAGTTGTACGAAAAAGGGCACCGAGAGGGTATTCAGCGGCCAATCTGGAAGTAATCTCTGCTGCCTGAGGTGGAAGATAGATCACCCGGCTCCTGCGCCCGCCTTTCGATTCTTTAATTGGCAGCACGAACCGATTGCCCTCGATATGACGAGCTTCAAGCTTGCGTGTTTCCTGTACGCGAGCGCCGGTGGCCAACATGAACGTCAAAAAGTCGCGGCGAGGCTGACTCGCGACGCAACTGATCAACGAGGGCCAATCCACGAATGGGACGAACTCCTGTCGGACGTTGGCTCGCGGCTTCTTCATTTTCGCGATCGGGTCTACGTCGATATATCCCATACGCACAGCCCACGAAGTCGCGCCCTTGATAACAGTGATAAGGACGTTCTTATAGGTGGGGCCGCTTTTCGGATATTCCCCGGAAATCCAGGCTTGGACGTGGAGGGGGCGAAACTCGCTGATGGTCAGGTCCGGCTCAATGAAGTGCCAGAAGGATTGCAGGTGGCGGGTGCGCACCTCAATAGTGGATTCCGCGAGGTGGGCTTTGCACCAGCCCCAATACAGATCGAGCAGCCGGCGGACGTTCTCTTCCGGCCCAATCGGTCCCTGCTGTTTTGCGAGCAGCGCCAGATACTTCGCTCGGGCTTTGGTTTCGTCCTTTCCCAGCCGGAATTGCTTACCGTCCAGGGTTACGAACCAGCACTGTTTCGACGCGCGGAACCACGGTTGCGGAATCTTCATGGCGGCCTCCAGATGAAAAATAGCTCATCTAGGGCTGTGCCCAGCTTTGTGCCCAAAGGGCACTACAGAATAAGTCGTCGTCGTAAGTCGTTTCGTACTAAGTGGAGCGGAAGGGAGTCGAACCCTCGACCTCTGCATTGCGAACTCAACGCAACTTCCCGGACGAAACTGCTAACCCCATAGTAGCGACGATCTTGGCGACGGGAAGGTACCGAGCCAATTCTGCTTAAATCGTCCGAAGTCGGATAAATCGGCGGGATTGTGGGTACGTTGTGGGTACAACGGTCAGTAGTTTAGCAAACAATCGATTGAACGCCCATCTGTCGTTGCCTGCAAGAACTGAATTGCGCGTTACGATTCCGCTTGCCATAATCCACACGTAATTGAAAACAAATGAATTGGGACTCGTGAATTGGGGGTTTGTATTTGCGTTTGCACGGCAATCGCTTGCGACGATTGGCTGTCGGAAATAGTTGGTGGGTGCGCATCGCCGCCTAATGACGGGCCGCACACACAGTCGCGGTTGCTCGGCCCGAATTTCCTCGCAAGCAACGAACAAGGACGAACACCGTGATGCCGATCATGCTGAGAAGAATCATATCTGGTTCGGGGACCACGGTTACTGTGCCAATCACCACTGGGCCGCCGCCGAACGGAACATTTGCGAAGTCTCGTGCCGTGAAATCGCTTGAAAACCAATTGGCCCCTTGAAATTCGTCGGGCACGACGGCAATTTGGAAAACTCCTTGTGTCCCAGGCGAGGCCACAAAGTCGGTCTGCAACAGCGCCATTCCCGAAGTGGGCACGATTACGCCGGTGAATTCGCTGTCCGAATCGGATATTACGGTGATGCTAGAAGCCGGACCGGTAAAGGGCGGCGTCAGGCCGTCGGAGCGGCCATCGAGCAAGTAGTTCGGCGGATAATCCGCGCTGTTGAACTGTAAGCTACCGGTCGCTCCTGGCAGCGGCAGGATTTCCAGCCCGAGTTGCCAAGCAAAGAGCGGATCAGTCGTGCCAGCGGTATTCGCCACGCCCACCACGAACTCGGGCGAGGCCGTCTGCTGCGGGTCCCAAACCAGATCCTGCCCGGAAAGGCTAAGCTGGCCGGCTGCCGCAAAATTCGCCGTTAGTGAAACGAACAACAAAAGAGCCCCGGCAGAGAACCGCATGTTGTCAACCATCTGTGGATTCCTCACGGTTTCGATTTGTGAATTGTGAAAGTTGGCGCAACGCCGAATTACTCGGTTCGCTGCGCGCATCAGGCAACGCGTCGCAATGCGGCGGAACGGGCCTGAGGCTGAACACCGAGGCGCACTCGATGCCCGTACCGCCATTGAAACTCAAGGGAAGGCAGCCGCGAAAAGTGAGCCACCATGTCTGAACTACGTTAGCAGCGGCGCGCAGCAATAGTTCGCCCGCGCGCGGTAGTCAGTTGGTGAACGGTCGGCTATGAAGAAGAATTACATTAGCAACTTTGGGAATGTGCATGGACTCGACCGGAAGGACGAGGAATCAAATCAACTCTTGTTCGCCGCTTTTGTTGTTTGAGTAGAAGCCAACTCATGGCTCAATTCCGACAGCCATGATAGCTCCGAGGCCAGGTCCAATTCCAGCACCACATCAACCGCGGCTGCCATAGCGGCTTGGCGACTAGCCGGCGTGGGCGTCACCAGCAGTTTGGCGACTTGTAGTGCTGACACGGCGGGTGTCAAAGCCACGGAATTAGTGGTCGTCGTGGCCACCGGCCCGACGACCGGTGCTACGCCGGCACTAAGGTCGAAGTTAGACGTCTTGCTGGAAGCCGAGATGGCGATCACCGGCGACAGTTCCTGAAACACGTCGTTAGACAGTGATGATAGGGGACCGACGCTCGGCTGATCTACCCGCATCAGGTCCGCAACGATCATATCCGCGACCAGCGTCCGCACAAACGACTGCGCTGGCGGGGCCGGATTGGCAGTCGGCAAGATCGTGCCCACCAGCCCTCGCGCTGCCAGGGCATCGCTTGTGGTTACCGCGCCGCTGCCGTCCAGGTCGAAGCGGACGTTGTAGTTAGGCGAGGTCGTCGAAGGCGCCAGTTTGCTCTGCGTTTGCAGATAGTCGCCCATGTTGATGCCGTTGTTGGCGTCGACATCGCCGGGCAGCACATTCACGCGGAACAGGAAGTCGCCGCCAGCCGTGCCGTCGCCCGATGGATATGTGCTCGTGCCGTTGGTCCATTCTCCGTCGAGAAGGCTTCCGCCGGCGTCGGTCACACCAGCCGTGTTGTGACCGTTCAGATCCAACAGGATCTTGTCCGCTTTGAGCGGCGTCGCCAGCGTCCACGTCGCGGTGAAGGTCGTAGCGTTGTAGCTGAAATCGCTGAACGAATATTGGGAAGCGTTAACACCGTACAGGGCCAAGCTCGACTCATGCAGGTTGACGTTCTCGTTGAAAACAATCTGAATCTGATTCAGGCCTGTCCACGGCAGCGTCGTCAATTGCGCGCTCGTGCCGACGGGAATCGCATAGCCTGCGCCGTTTCCTTGACCGCTTGATCGCAAATAGCTCAGAAATGACGACGACCAACTCGCGCCGTCGACCAAAACATCCGTTACTACCGGCGGGGGCGTGGTTACAGTGATCGTCGCATCGGCCGTGGCGTGGGGCGCCTCGACATTGCCGACGTTGTCGATTGCCTGGCTATAGAACGCATAGGTGTGCGTGCCGGCCAGGGCATGATAGGCCGCGGACGTTCCGATAATGTCGGATTCCCACTCGCTGTACTGTGAACCATCGACCGAGACCCAGATGTTGTATCCTTGCAGGCCCGAGCCGCCGACTTCGTCCCGCCCAGACCAATTCACGGTGAATGAGGTACCTTGGAGGGTTGCCGGCAAGCCCGCGACTATCGATGTCGGCGCAACGGAGTCGATCGTGACGCTGGCTTCTTTCGCGGGATCGATGCCCTGGCTGGGATCGGTTTCGCTCACCTGATCGGTGGCGATCGTTTGGCCCTGATCGAATGTAACGTCGGCGACATTGCTGATTTGCGTGCCGGTGACGACGCCACTCTTGGGTTTCACCGCGTAGGTGATGTAGCCCATGCCGCGGCCGGTGCCATCTTCGGGCGGCAGAAAGCCACTCAGCACGTCGGGGGGCAAATCAGCGTCCGGATTCGGCGGCCCCAAGGGCAACGTGCCTGGGCAGACAGCCAGACCGGCCATCAGGTTCGTGGCGTTGAGCGATTGGAACGAAGCGTTGACCTGGCCAGTTGCCGGATTCAGATCGAGCGTGACCACGACGCGGAAGGTAACTCCATTGTAGGTCATCGGCAGCGTGGATTGGTAGTGCTGCGTGTCTGCCGGAACCTTGATCACATTGTCGCCGAAACCAAAACCAGTCCATTGGAAAGTCGACCAGTCGAGGTTCGGATCAAGCTGGTCGGTGATCGTGACCTCTTGCGCCGGCGCACTAGCCGTGGGCGCGTTCTCGAAATTGACCTGATACGGCAACGGCGATGTGTCGGCGACAAAGTTCTGCGTGCCGTAACCGGACGGGCCGGTTTTGGAGTTGGGGTCGGTCGAGTTGACCACCTGAATGATAACTAAAGAAGCACTGTCATATAGGGACCGAATCTCGTTGGCGAGGCTGTCAAGCACCGATGACGAAAGAGGGAAATTATCTAAGAAATAGTTACTGCCGTCGACTACGGCATCCGCAATCGCATCCAATTGATTCGGCGTAAGAGAACTGATGACCTCCTGCTCGTAGCCGAGGAACTCCCAGCTCGCGTCGCCAATTGTTCCAACAACACCGGCTGCTTTGAGTCCCACCCGAACTGTTAGTATTCCTATATCAACATTGTACGCGAGAAGCTCCGGCCACAAGGGACCAGCTCCGCGAATCGCCTGGATGGCTGTAACACCCAGGCCGCCGGCACTTCCAATTACAAACGCTTTGGCATTGTCGCTAAAGAAGTTGATTAGATCGTACAAATTGGGATTATAAAGAGTTCCAATCGCACCCGTTGGATCGACAAAAGTGACGGGGTCGTTGCCAACGTAACGTGATTGATTCAAATCGCCACCAACGATCCCAAGCAAATCCGCACTCAAGAACTTTCCGGTACCGTCAGTGTAATAACGCGATCGCATGTAAGACACATTGTCAGTGTCTTCAAGCACTCCCAGTTGCCCCACGAACTGAAACGGATTCGCGACTGTCGACGTCGAATTTTGCGTTTGCCCAAACGGCAAGTAGGTGTACTTGTTGGCATACGTGCCTGCGGTGTTTGTCATGCCCGCGGTTGAGCCGATGGCGTCGAAGTCGTAATACGACGTCGCTCCGCCGGCGACTTGGTTCACCAATCCCAGCCCATAAGTGTAGTGGGCCATCAGCGCGCCGCTGCCGGTAAATGTGGCCACAACATCCCCCAGCCCCGATGGGTCGATCAGGTATTGCGTCGTCTGGCCGTTTTGCGTCGAGGCAATGCGGTTGCCGAAGGTGTCGTATTGATAGGCCCAAGTACCGGAGGCGCCGGTAACGCCCGACAACTGATTCTGGGCGTTGTATGCGTAGGTCGTCGTGCCGGTGGGATCGGTCGTCGAGATCATGTTGCCGTCGGCGTCATACATGTACGCCGTGTCGCCGACTTGCGTGTACTCGTTCAGGTTGTTGACAGTGTAGTTGGTCGTGACGCCGTTGATGATCGTCTCGGTGCGGTTGCCGGCCGCGTCGTAGACGTAGGCCAGGTCTTGATTGACGACCGAGGGATTCGTCGAGACGAACACGGCGTGCGTTAGCTCGCCGATGGCGTCGTACGAATAGGTCCAGTTGCCGTCGACCGTGCCTTCGGTGATCCGGCGGCCCAGGCTGTCGTAGGAGTAGTCAAATCGCGAGTTGACCGAGCCATCGGGCGCGTAGTTCACCAGGTCCAATAGGTCACCGGCCGCGTCATAGCTATACGTGACATACGTGCCATTGCCGTGGTCCTCGCGGCTGAGGCGACCGGCCGCGTCATATGTATAGTGGACGATGAGGTTCGAGGAGCCGTCGGTCAGCGTCGACAGATTTCCCTGGGCGTTATAGCTGAAGTTAACCGTGTAACCGGTCTCGTCGACCATCTGTGTGCGCCGGCCCGCCGTATCGTAGCTGTACTCGAGGAACCGGCCGCTGGGGTAAGTGATCTTGGTGAGCCGATCGTTGGCGTCGTAGGCGAGCGTTGTCGTGCCGGTCGAATCGGTGGCGCTCGTGAGGTTTTCGTGCGCGTCGTAGGTGAAGGCAATATGCGAGCCGTCGGCAAACGATTCGGTCAGCACGTTGCCGGCCGCGTCGTACGTGTAGCCGGTGGCCTGTCCCTTGCGGTCGATCGAGCTGATCACGTTGCCGATCGGATCATAAGCGACGCTTTCGACCGTGCCGTCGGCATAGGTGGTCGAAGTGAGGTTGCCGTTGCCGTCGTAGGCGTAGGTGGTCATGTTGCCGTCGGCGTCGGTCACGGAGGCCAGGCGGTCATCGGCACAGAGGTACGTGTAGCTGACCGTATTGCCGAGCGGATCGGTCGAGCTGAGCAAGTCCCCTTCGGCGTCGTAAGTGTTGCTATAGGTTTGGCCGGCGGCGTCGACCGTGCTCACTAGGTTCAGGTCGGAGTCGTAATTGTAATGATTCGTCGCATCGATCGGGTTCGTGACCTGAACGAGCAGCCCGCGATTGTCGAACGAATACTTCGTCGTATCGGCGAACGTGTCGGTCAGACTGACCTCGCCCATCGAGTAGGCGAAGATTGTGTCCTCGGTGCCGCCGTCGTGATGTGCGTCGATGAGTTTACCAGTCGCGTCGTAGCTGAAGTAATCGTGCGTGCCGTCGGAATGTGTGACTGAAAGCAGGGCATGCGCGGTGGCGGCATTGCTGCTTGTGTCGTACGTGTAGCTCGTGGTTTGTCCGTCGAAATCGACGACCGACGTTAGATACTGGCTACTGGGGTCATAGTGGTACGTCGTAGTTCGGACGGCCGAATCGGTAATCGAGGATACGAGCCCCGCCGAGTTGTACGCCAGCGACAGAAACTGTCCGCCGGAGCTGGTCAGTTTTGTCAGCAACCCGCCGGTGTAGCTGGCCGTGATGCGGTTGCCGTTGCTGTCCTGGATGTAGTTCAACGTGCCATTGGCGTTGTAAGCCGTGATCTGACCGTCGAGCTCGGTGAGCGTGTAGCCGCCGCCGGGCAATGCCGCGAGAATGCCGTGGTCGCCCGGCTGATCGAAGTAGCCACCGCGGCTGTCGGGCTGAAAGCGGCGGAGCGAGCCGTCGGGACCGAGCACGTCGACCGACCCGTCGGGATCGACCGTGAACGACGTGTCCCAGGAACTAGACCATCCCCAGCCGAAGATTCCTGACTGGTTGCGTTGCAGGATTCCCGGTGCGAACGTGCGGGCAAAGGTCAGCGGAATGCCCGGCGCCGCGACCTGGGCGTCGGTGGCGCTGGCGAGCGTTGCCAACGGGCTGTAACCATTGGCTTGCTGGACCTCGAAATTGAAGAGTTGCCCGAGGTCGGTGACGTCTTCGCCCAAGCCGCCAAGGTATTGGGCATCAGCATCGAGCCGCGAGACATACTGGCCCCACGTCGAGCCGAGTTGTGC
Organism: Lacipirellulaceae bacterium; assembly: GCA_036499445.1. Taxonomy (GTDB): domain Bacteria; phylum Planctomycetota; class Planctomycetia; order Pirellulales; family Lacipirellulaceae; genus DASYDU01. The sequence continues at coordinate 2,622 of DASYDU010000209.1, read as the reverse complement.
GGTTAGGTTGGGGTAGATGGCGTTCCAGGCGGTGTCGCTAATGGTCGAGGGCTGCAAGCTGCTCTTGAGCGAGGTCCAGTCGATTGCTTGCGTGTTCGTGTTGTCGAGCACTCCGAGGCTGAAATCGATCGGCGGCCGCGAGAAATCCCATTGCCCGGTGAGCCAGCCCGCATAATAGACGGGCACCGTAACGCTTTCGCCCGGTTCGAGAATGCCGGGAACGGCGCCGCTGGCGAGGAACTGCACCGACTGGCCATAGCCGTCAGGCGTGGCGGAGGTCCAAAATCCGGAAACCACCTTCGACTGGTCCAGGGTCATGAGCGCGCCGGCGACGCCATTTTGCGTGGCCGTCAGCACCAACAGCGGCGCCGGCAAGGGCGCGTCACCGACGTTGCTGTATTGCACGTAGATCGTGGAAGCTACGTGATAGCCAATCGGGTTCGGCACGATGACGTTCGTCTTGAGGACGCCTAATCCTCCTTCGACTACATTCAGGACGTTGGAGAGCGTCTGCGAATATCCGGAATTGTCGGTAACGCGCAACGAGTACGTATCGGGCAGCAAAACGCCACCTGGAACGACAAATGAGACCGTCATCGTTCCATCCGGATTCACACCGCCGGTCGAACCACCAACGGTTCCGTAGGGTGGAGGAACGAGAGCAATCGGCGGAGCTGGGAAGACGGTCCCATTCGAGCCGATAAACTGAACGGTGGGAGCGGTTGTCAGAGCATAGCCGCCGCCAGCAGTGCCCAACGGAAACACGCCGGTTAGCAATAGCGTGGTGTCGTGTGCGTTACCGATTTTTTGCGGCGCCACACTATTCAGAATGAATGGTGCACTCTGGGCCTCGATGGTGTAATTGCCGGCTGATTGGGCAAGATTGTTGTAGACGAGAATGTCGTAGGTGCCTGGCTGGGCGCTCAACACGACGGTGTGATTTGGGCCAGGGCTGCCCGTGAAACGATCGTCGTAGGTATCACGCGTGGGCGCTTGCTGGTAAGAGACGTAAATCTCGTTCTGGTCTTGTGAATTCGGATCGGTCACACTGAGTTCGAGCGGACCAGCCGTGTTCACCGTGATCTGGTAAAGCTGTGCCTGGCCGCTGCCGGCAAGCGCCGCCTGATAAGGCACTCCAAGCGTGAGCGGCGTGAGGCTGGTCTGGGCCATCTCAAAAGCAAAACTACCCGTCGCGCCACCGGTTCCCAGCGCCGTCAACGTGTAGGTGCCTGCGGTCGGTAGCGTCACGAGCGGCGAGTTGCCGTTCAAGTTGGTGAAGCCGACGAAGCCATTGGGGCCTGTCAATTTGAAACTCAGACCAGTTGCCGATGCCGCGAGAAGATTGAATTGCACTTGCGTGTTGGCTGCGGATGAGAAGGTCCACTGGTCCACCGAGAACGGAGTCGAAAGCGTGCCCGTTGTCACCTGGTTGACATTCAGAGACTGGATGGTCGGCGTCGACTCCCAAGCCGTAACGACGTAATTTCCAGTGCTGGCGGGATGACCCGGTGCGGCGGACACATCGATTTCGTACGTTCCATCCGCAGGAAGCGTGAGGCCACTAAGCGTAACGACGCCTCCGACGGTAGTGTTACTCGTCATTGTCAGCACGTGATGTGCCGCGTCCAAGAGTTGCACCTGCGCCCAACCCAGCGTCGGGGCAACCGGAGCCCCGGGCAAACCGCTACCTGGATCGACGACGACGCTGACGGAATCGCCGGCACGGCCGAAGAAAGTCCAATTGTCCAGCTCGCCGGGCGCGGAGATGCTGCCTGGCGTGGGATCGTTGACGGTGAGCGGCCCGCTGTCGGGTATCTGCGTAATCGTTCCGCCGACGACAGTGCCAACCTGCTGAAGATCGCGTACATACAAGTGCAGGCCGTTGAGATCGAGCGTGCTGCCTGGTGAAACGATCAGCGAATTGGCATAGACCGCTTCCGCAGCGCCATCCGGCGAATTATCCGACTGGTTGACGAGCCTGACATAGTTATTGCTGCCGATGACCAGCGTGCCGTACGCGAAATTGTTATTGAACCCGGCGGCGACGCTCCCCTCATCATCACTCATGGCTTCGAGCAAGGTTGGTGCAGCCAAAGTTCCAGCACCGTTTAGCGTCACGGTGCCCTGCGGTTGAAATGCTGCAACGGTCGAGGTGTCGCCCAGGATATTACCGCCGACGCTTAGGGAGCTATTCGGAGATATTGAGACGATCGCCGCTCCATTAATTTGAAGAGACTCGGCAACGTCGACAGCTCCGCCGTTGAAGGCCGTTATCGCCTTAAAGCCGTTTACAGTGTTGCCATTTCCGCCATTACCCAGAGTGATGGTGTCGGCGGATGTACCGGCAGCCATTTTTCCCAGAAAGACGATCGAATCGGTGTAGTAGCTGGTGTCCTTGGTGATAATCCCGCTACCGCCCTGAACCGTGATGTTGCTACCGATCGTGAGCACCATCGGATTCGTGGTGCTGGTCCCGCCATCGGTATACAGGGCGTTGCTCGTCGAACCGCCGAAGACCACCTTGCCGGTACCACCCAGCGTCTGACTACCTTGTGCGAAGGTGAGCTGACCGTAGGTGTTGCCGCTGGTCGAGCCGAGGTCGACTTCACCGTTGAGCGTCAG
>DASYDU010000208.1:0-13960 GCA_036499445.1 Lacipirellulaceae bacterium | reverse complement strand
TCGATGTAGCGATTGCCATCGACGTCCCAAAGATAAGCTCCTTCTCCACGAGCAATAACGACGGGTTCGCCGCCCACGGCGCCGAAGGCACGGGCCGGGCTGTTGACTCCGCCGGGCATTAGCTGGCGGGCGCGAGCAAAGTGTTGGTGGCTTTTATCGCGGTTCATCGCTTGGGGAGCCTTAAAAGAGAGGAGACAAGGAGACTGGCAGATTCTAGTCGGTTCCTTGTCTCTTTGTCTTCTGGTCTCCTTGTTCTTGGATCAATTGATTGAGTCGGACCAGCTGTTGCCGGGCCTCAGCGACGGCATCGCTGGCCGACGCTTGGTTGCCGTAGAGATCGACGACTGCCTGGTACATGTCGCGGGCGCGGCTCGGGTCGCCCGCGCTGAGTTGTGCTGCGGCCGCGAGCCGTTCGCGGATCGCGGCCAGTTGGCGGGCTACATTCTCGCGCAGCGTAGTCAATTGTTGCTCCGCGAGTTTGACACATTGAATCCGGCGGGCTGTATCATCCGCGCCTTTCTGAGCCCCGTTGATACTCGAGTCCGTACCATAGAGCTTCACCAGCGATTCGAGCATTGCGATGGCCGCCTCGGGCGAAGTTTGCGCGGTGTTCATCGCCCGGAGATACAGCACCTCGAAAGGTGGTTGTGATGGGTCGGATACACCGCCCCAGCGAGCCTGCAATTGCAGCCGTCGATTCTTTCGCTCCATTTCAACGCGCTGCTGCGATTGGCGCAAGTCTGCAGTCCGCGGGTCGACCGGAAATCGTGCGACAAACTCCTTAATTTCTTGTTCTACTTCGCGGATGGAAGCGGCGTCGTCGCTGTCGGCCCGCGAGGTAATTTTTGTGTACAACTGGTCGGCGGTATACGGGCGTGAAAAGTAGATGAACAAGGATCCCAAAACGGCGATGGCCAAGATAAGGGCCGCGAGCGGCCCTAGAATCGTGGCCCAACTGCGCGGCGACGGCAATTGCTGACGGGCATAGTCCTCGTCGACCGTGGTAAAAACCGTCGGACCGGCCGGTGCGGCTGGCATTGTGATCGGCGTTCCCGTCGTTACGAGCGAGGGTGGGTCTGGTAGATCGAGGCTGCTTGACGCGATAACGCTTTCGGACGCACGCGTTGCGGCCTCTCGCGACACACTCTCCGACCCGAGAAGCGATTTGCCATTCGTATGCTGAGGGAGTGGTTCGCCGCTCGTCGGCAGAGGCGAGGTTTCCGCTTGGGTGATCGCGAGCGCAAGCGGATCACGCCAGTCGGGCTCGGCGCTCGTGGCGCTGGCAGGATCGGACGCAAGGGCGAAACCGTCGCGCGGCGGGCGCGAAAGCGCCATGACCATGGCTTGGAGATGCCGGGCGAGCACCGCTGTATTGGGAAAGCGGTCGGCCGGATCTTTCGCGAGCAATTGCATGACGACTTGCTCGAGCTGCTTCGGCGTGTCCGGGGCGTAGCGGCTGACCGGCTCCGCCTGAGCGTATCGCTGCAGCTGGAGCATTTCGGGCAGATTCTTGGCTCGAAACGGAGGCCGGCCGGTTAGTAGCGCGTACATCACGCCGCCAAGGCTGTACTGGTCGCAGCGGGCGTTTACCGGTCGACCGTCGGCTTGTTCCGGCGACATGTAGTCGGCCGTGCCCAGCACGCCGCCGGCGGACGTGAGACTGTTGGTGTTGCCAAACAGCCGCGCGATGCCGAAGTCGGCGAGCTTGACATGCTCGCCGTCGGCAAACATCACGTTGGCCGGTTTGATGTCGCGATGGATGATTCCGTGGTCGTGGGCGTGTTTGAGCGCCATCGCGAGCTGGATGGCGATGTCGCTGACCTCGCGCCAATCGAACCGCCGACCGGCTTTCAGCTCATCTTCGAGGCTTGCGCCGGGAATAATCTCCATCGAATAAAAGAGCACACCGTCTTGCTCGCCGTAGCCAAAGAGCCGGACGATTCCTTCGTGCCGCAACGTCTTGAGTGATTCGATCTCGGCTTCGAAGCGCTCGCGAAACCCTTCGATCTGAGCGAGATGAGGATAGAGCGCTTTGACAGCGACCCTTTGGCCCGTCTGCGCGTCGGTCGCCTCGTAGACGGACCCCATGCCGCCTTTGCCGATCGGCTTGCCGATTTGATAGGGACCGAGTTGAGTGAGCTCGAGCATGGGGGCGGTTGAGAAGAAGCCAAAATCGCCATAGCTAGCACGCTCTTGTTCATCGTATCAGGCGAAGGATTGGGAAACCAGGAAGCCTCATCCGGCGGCGTCCTGCCGCCCGGCGATAGCAGACGCGAATGACCTTGGAGTGAGCGGTAGTTTTGTCTAAAAGCAGCCGGCGATACTGCGCGCCCGCGGCCCCTGACGGCGGCTGCGCGCAGGTTCAATCTGTAGAACCGGAGCGATATCGATGAGTCGATACAAAAGAGAGCGTGGCCTCGTCGTTAACTACGCGATCTGCGTCTTCGTCGGGTTGTCGACGGCCCGAGCCGTCGCCGATGCGAGCGTGGTCGTGCCGCTCGCAGCCAAAGTTGTTACTGCCGGTGCCGCGGTGCACAGCGGCCCGGGCGACAGCTACTACCTTACGGACACATTGCCGGAAGGCGAGTCGGTTGAAGTCTATCGGCGTCGGGACGACGGCTGGTGCGCGATTCGGCCGCCGGCAGATAGTTTCAGTTGGGTATTTGCTAGCAATCTGCAGTTGGACGACGAAGGTCTGGGCAAAGTGACCAAGGACAATGCGGCTTCGCGCATCGGCAGCCGGCTCAGCTCGCATCGCGACGTGGTGCAGGTGCGATTGCGAAAAGGCGAGACAGTAAAGATTCTTGGAAAGGACGAGCAAGGAAGTGAAACATGGTACAAAATCGCGCCGCCGGCGGGCGAGTTCCGCTGGGTTGCGGCCGATTGTCTGGCCTTTTCCGAGTTGGGCGAGGCAGGCGGTTCGGCGGCGGGCTCAGTGACCCGCACGTCACATGATGAGCCTGCCCATCCGGCGACGGACCTGAAATCTACGGATTTGATGGCGCCGCCGTTGGTATCGGCGGCCGATCCGCCGGCGCCGATCCCAACCACGAAGAGCGCCGCAACCAGTAGCGCAGCAACGATCGCTTCGCCCCCGCCAAAGGTCACCGCGCCTGCGGCCGTCGCGAGCGTTGCGAGCACGACCGTAAGTAAGCCAGACACAACTTCTCCCAAGGCCGATATCACGCCCGTCGCTTCGCCCACAGCCGCCTCGCCGGAAACAGCACAGCAACTGGGCGAGCTCGAATTACGCCTGTCGCGGATGGTGGCCGAGCCGCCGGCTACGTGGAACATCGATGCGCTACAACAGACGGCCGAGCAATTGCTGTCGAAGGCGGACACCGTTGCGGATCGGGATGCCGTCAAGGCGACCTTGGCGAAGATTGACCGATTCGGGGCGATTCAGCGGCGGAGCGCTGCCGTAAGCGGCACGGCGGCAGCCAATGCAACTGCGAGTACAACGGCAGGCAACATTTCACCCGCAACGGTTACAGCTTTGCCGGGAGTTGGGCAGGCTGGTTCACCTGCGCCGGGCGCGAATGGCGGCGGGGTAGGCCAGTTCGACGCCGTCGGTGTGTTGCGGCCAGTTGTGTCAAAACGCCCGGGCGCTCCGCAATTTGCGCTGGTCGACGACCGCGGACAAGTCGTGACTTTTGTAACGCCGACGCCGGATGTCAATCTTCAGCCGTATCTCGGCCGACGGGTCGGCGTGATTGGCAGCCGCGGGTACATTCCCGAGTTTCATCGGGCGCATGTCATGGCCGGCCGAGTGACGCCGCTGGGCGACACGATGCTACGGTAGGTCTGAGAAGGCGAAACTGCCGCCGAGCTTGAATTGGAGGCAGACGATTAGCTCGGCAGGAGCCTCGCCCTTCCTCTTGAGACTATGCCTGCCGATTGTCAACGTCGCTGCACATTATCACGACGGTCGCGGAGCCGCCCAGCTAAGTCGGCCACCTGCGGGTCGCGATCATGAATTGCCACTTGGTAAGCCTGCTCGGCGAGCTGCGGATCGTTGGACGTGGCCATGAGCGTGACCGCCGCCAGCCGGACCTCGGCGTCCGGGTCGTCCGTCAGCAGCGAAAGCCAGGCGGTGACGTCCACACCAGGCGCGGAAGCAATTTCTTGGACCAATCGCACGCGGTCGTCCGTGCGATCAGAGAACAACACCGTCACCAGCTCGGCATTTGGTTTACCGAAGCCCCGACGAGCCAGTTCTTGCGCGAGTGGCGACCGGTCACTTTCATTGGCGGCAAGCCATCGCTTGAGCAGCGATCGCGAATCGACCGATTTGAAAATGTCGGCCGATGACGGCGTCGGCGCGTCGAGTTTTGATCCGCCGCGAGACGACTTGTCGGTCGCCGAATTGGCGGAGCCAGCTGCGCTGCCGCGCGCTTGATCTGAATTCGTGGTTGGCGATTTGGTCGATGGCCCATCCCAGCGGGCTTTCAATTCGGCTTGGCTGGTTGATGTAGCGCTGGGGGATGTACCGTCGTTGGATTGAGTAGCGTCCACGTCATTTGGCGCCGCGATTCTCTGGTACGCTGATGCCGGCGGCGCATTGAAGGCGCTAGCGGCGGCCGAGGTGGTGAAGTCGTGTAGCGGCGTTATGTCGGTCGCCTGGGCGACTTCGCTTCTCGGTGGCTGCTTCGTGGCGCTGGTTGGTTCACTTGGCGATGGCTTCAAAGGCGGCAGCGATGTTGCGGGCGGCAAGCTGGCAGCCGCGTTGGCGACGCGATGCTGCCCCGCCGTTACCAGGAGCGATTCGCAATGCGCGGTGAACTCAAGCCCGTCATTCAAGGGCACGCGATTGCCGAGCCGGACGAGCTGTCCGACCGTTCGCGTGAGCCACGGAGCATCGTAGGTCGAGAATGAGTCGCGGTTTGCGTCGAGGGCCGTCGCCAAATCATCAACTCCCTCGGCAGCCAACTGGGCGTCGCGGCCGGCATCGAGCTGTTGTTGCCATTGGTCGACGAGATCGCTGAGCACGAGCTGGGCTCCGCGAGCAAGACCTCGGTCGGTCGAGGCGGCAACCGCGACGATTGGTTCCAGTAGGGGACGAGGAGTGAGGGCCAATTGGCGTACGGCGGCGAGCGAACCGCGTTGGTCTCCGCTCACGAGCTCCTTCGTGATGAGCTCGGCCAGATGGCTGCGCTGATAATGTGCGAAGGCCGCGAGCGCCGTCCAGGTCGTAGCCAACATCAGCGGAAACGAGAGCAAAAACAGCCAGCGAATTGAACGAGCTTTGGCCAAGGAGAGTTCCCTATGAATGAGCCGTACTTTTAGGGCAAAACGGGGGGATTGTCTGTCGAGCCGGCCTCGTGGAGCAAGATCAGTCGCAAGATGTTCCGTTGCTAGCGAACAATTCGGACACGATTTAATCTGAGCGAGCCCCGTTGCCGTTTTTTCTGACGCCGCCGTAGCCGACCGGCCGAAATATCTATCGGACCGACACAGTTTAACACGCTGCTTGCTGATGGCTGCGGCGACTGGCGAATCGGGGCAGGGGGGTTAATGATGGGGATGCGAATTTGCGGCAGCACTGCTGTCGCTCGTGAGCAGCTTGCGCTTGAGTCATTCATGCGCTTCAGCATTCTGTTTTTGTCGGCGATCGCACTTACGCTGGCAGCATTGTCGTCTGGGCGGGTGTCCATGGCGGCATCGACCGATGCCACCTCGAGCACCGAAGCCCGCGAAGACGCGACCCGCAGGATTCCCTGGTCGCGGCTGCCCGAAGCCCAGCGCCGCGACGTCGAGCTTGTCGTCAAGAATGCGACCATCTACCGGCGGCTGCCGACGCGCGTCGTCGATTGCGATCCGGATTTATTTTCGTTTCTATTGCGGCGACCAGACGTGATCGTCGACGTTTGGAAATTGATGGGAATCAGCCGCGTGTCGCTCGACCGGGTGTCGGATCAAGCTTTTCGCGGCAACGACGGGGCGGGGACGACCGGGAATGTTGGCTATGTGGTTGCCGACTGGGGCGCCGACGCGCGCAATCTGGCCGTGATTTACGCCGATGGCGCGTATGATGGCAAGCCGTTTTTGACGCCGCTGCGGGCTCAAACCGTGGCGCTGTTGCAGTCGGGTGCGGTCCAGGAGACCGACGGCCGACGATACGTGACCGTCCGCGTCGACTCGTTCGTTCACATCGATAAGCTTGGTGTGGAGTTGGTCGCCAAGACGGTCCAGCCCTGGATCACCAAGACGGCCGATGAGAATTTCAACGAGACGGTCGACTTCTTAAGCACGTTCTCGCGGACGGCCGAGCGAAACCCGCAGGGAATGCGGCGAATGGCGGGACGCCTTCAAGGCTTGGATGAGCCGACACGCGGGGAGCTGGTCCGGCTCTGCTTTCAGACCTCGCAGCGATATGCGGCCACTGATGCGCCGCGGGCATCCGAGCCGCTGGTGCTAGCGCAGCGAGAGGCAGTTGGCCAGTAATCTCGGGTTGTGCCAGTTTTTCGATTGCGGAATGACCGACGTCCGCCGAAACTGAGCGTCTCATGGCCGAGATCCAATTGAATCCGAGTGGTGGCGCATCCACGCTGGTTCCGCAGCGATTTCCGGTGCGGCTGTGGCTGATCGCAGTCTCGGGCTGGATGTTCGATTTCTACGATCTGGTTTTGTTTTCATTTTTGCTGATCCCGATTGGGCACGAATTAAAACTCAGCGAGGGCCAGGAGGCCGTGTTGCTAGGGGCGGCGCTTGGCGCGTCGGGCGTCGGCGGCATACTGTTCGGCTATCTGTCGGACGTGTTCGGCCGGAAGCGAATTTTGATGTGGACGGTTTGTATTTACTCGCTCGGCACCGGGCTCACGGCCTTTGCCAGCGGACCCACGACGCTGTTTTTATTCCGCTTGTTGACGGGGTTGGGGGTTGGCGGCGAATGGGCCGTGGGCCACGCGCTTTTGGCCGAGTCGACGCCCAAACACTTTCGCGGGCGTGGCTCGGCGCTGTTGCAGATCGGCGAACCGCTCGGTGTGGCGCTGGCGGCCGTGACCGGACTGCTTGTCGCGCCGCTCGTTGGCTGGCGGACCGTGTTCTTGCTTTCGTCGGCGTCCGCATGCGTTGCGATCGTGGCCCGATATTACTTGACGGAATCGCCCGTTTGGGAAGGGCAGAGGGCCGAGCGGCTCACTCCGTTCGCGGCCGCCCGCTTTATTTCGCAACATCGTCTGTGGGGCGTCGTCGTCAAGGGTTGGATACTAGGTGTGTTCAAGCTAGGAACCTACTGGTCGTGTTACGTTTGGCTGCCCAAGTTTTTGCAGAACGACATGCACCAGCCGATCGGTCGCTCGGCACTGTGGATTCTGACCGCTCAGTTGGGCCAGTTTCTCGGGATGTTAGCCTTCGGGTGGGTGGCCGACCGGTTCGGGCGACGGCAGGCGTTCACCGTATACTCATTGCTGACGGCGGCGGCGCTCTATACGCTGGCGTTTCACTGGCAGGAACTGCTGGCGCAGCCAAGCTGGTTTTGGACCGTCCTATTCGCGCTCGGGCTGGGCTCAGGTTGTACGGCCGGCTTTGGCGCACTCTTGGCCGAGCTCTATCCAACGCAGGTCCGCAACTTCGCGATGGGGCTCGCCTATAACTGCGGCCGAGGAGTGCAATTCCTGGCGCCGGTTATCGTCGGTTACTTCGTGGCGACGTACGGCCTCGCCGGAGGCCTGGGCGTTCCACTTGTTCTCGCCCTGGCGACCGCCGCCTGGGTCTGGACGCTACCCGAGACGCGGGAGCGCGATCTGACGATGGTCGCAGCGGAATCGAAGTGATGCGTCCAAAGTTGGCCCGGCTGCGATCGCGATGACGCAAGCGATGGGTATTAATGCCCGTTGAAGTGCTGCTTCGCCAAATCGTCGACGGCTTTGAGATCGGTTTTACCGCTGCCGAGGATCGGGATGGCTTCGACTTCGACGAAGCTGTCGGGCGAGGGGATCCAAAGATTGGGCATCCCGGTGGCTGCCAGACGGCGACAGATTTCGTCTGGTCGCATTTCCATATGCGTATGCAAGACGATGATGCGTTCGCCCCGCCGTTCGTCCGGGATAGCGGTCACGGCGGCGTGCATCTCGCCGTTGTCGGTGTGGGCCATGATCTTTTGGAGCGCGTCTTCGATCCGTAACAGCGGGATCATCTCGCCGCCGATCTTGGCAATCCGGCTTAAACGGCCCGTGATGAAGATGAACCCGTCGGAATCGATTTGGGCGATGTCGCCGGTGGTGTACCAGCCATCGCGGATCACTCGGGCAGTTTCCTCCGGCTGGCCGAGGTAGCCCTTCATCACATTCGGTCCTTTGACGACGAGCATGCCGGGTGTGTCGAGCGGCAACTGCTCGAAAGTTTCCGGATCGACGACCTTCACCGAGACGCCGGGAACCGGGCGGCCAACGGAACCCTCCTTGCAATCAACTTCGACGCTCCGCGAACGGCTATAGGGCACATTGACCGAAACCAGCGGCGAAAGCTCGGTCGCACCGTAGCCCTCGATGGGTCGGACGCCGAACTTTTTCTGGAACGCATCACAGAGCGACGAAGAGAGCTTTTCCGCACCGGCGACGACGGCGTCGAGCGTGGCTAGGTCGTCCGGCTCGGAGCGCTTGACGAAATTCTTCAAGAAGGTGGGGGGCGCCAGCAGCATTGTCGATTTGTACTTGCGGGCCAATTTGCCGATCTGCTGAATCTCGAGCGGGTTGGTGTGGTAGGCCGCCCGAACGTCGAGGAACATCGGTCCCCAGAGCGTGACCATGTAGCCGAGCGAATGAAAGAAGGGAACGATGCCTAGGATCACGTCGTTGAATCGCGGGTGAACGACTTGGTCGATGGCCTGCACGTTGGTGGCGATGTTGTGGTGCGTGAGCATGACGGCTTTGGGAATGCCAGTCGAGCCGGAGGTAAAGATCAGCGCCAGCTCATCGTCGCCGCGAAGGCGATGTAGGCCCAGCAATCGGTCCAGCAGCATGGCCGGCACGGCGTAAGCGCCCAAAGCGGCCGCGAGCTCGTCGCCACGATGTCGTTTTTCGGCGACATCTTCGAGGTAGACGAGCTCGGCGTTGAGCTTGTTGGCGTCGAGCATCTGCCTGGCCCGCAATTGATCCGTGAACTTGCGGCTCGTGAGCACACGTCGGATGCCGGCGTGTTGCAGAGATATATTGAGAACGTCGCTCGACGCTGTGTAATTGAGATTTGCCGCTACGCGGCCGGTCATGGAAAGCGCTACGTTGGCGACAACTCCGTATACTGATGAAGGAAGAAGAATGCCGACGTATTTTTCGTACGGCTGAAGTACATGCCTCAGGAGCAGCCGACGGAGGACGAAGGTGCGAATGAGCAGCTGGCCGCCGTTGAGCTCGACACCGGTGGTGTCGGCGACCTTCCAGCGAAAAAGCGATTTGCGGCAATTGCGGATCATCGCGCGAGGCATAGCGACGGTTCGCTGTTTGCGGCCGGAGACCGCGTCTGCGCCCAAGTCTTGCACGGCTTGGCGGACTTCAAAAATATCTTTCGGTTCGTAAATGGGCTTGCCGAACCAGATCGAGACACGGTGTGGCCAGGCGGCCGGCCATTTCCAAAAGAAACGACCGCCGCGAAAGCTGAAGATGCTTCCCCAGAGCTCGTCGAGATAAACAGGGATCAGCGGCACGCCTGATCCGCGATGAATTTCCAAGACTCCAGATTTGAAAGCTTGCAATTGGCCGGAGCGCGTGATGCCGCCTTCTGGAAAGATGCAGACCAGCTCGCCGGCCTGGAGAGCGGCGCGGGCGGTCTCGATCGCCCGCATCGTGGCCTTCGGCGTGCTGCGGATCGGAATGGCGCCCATGATCGTTGCCAAGCCGCGAGTCCACCAATTGGTGAGCAGCTCGCCGGCAATCAGCATGCGAATCGGCCGAGCGGAGGTCGTGAAAAGCAGAAGCCCGTCGAGCCAGGAAATGTGATTCGGCACAAGCAGAGCGCCGCCTTGCTCGGGCAAGTTGTGTCGCTGATAGAGGCGGATGCGGTAGATGGAGTGAGTGATGAGCCACGCAAGAAACTTGATCGTGGCTTGTGGAATCAGAAAGACTATGTAGATGAACACCGGAAACGTGGCCAAGCCGCAGAGCAAAAAGATTTGGCGCGACGTAAACAGCGGTTCCTGGCCAGCGGTGGGGACGCGCAGAAGCCAGTAGCCGAAGGACGCCGCGAGCATGCCGCTAAAGGTGAGGAAGTTGCTGGCGGCAAGGATCGCACCGCGGTGCTCCGGTTTGCTGCGGTCTTGCATGAACGCGGCCAGCGGCACGTCGAACAGGCCGGAGCTGACGCCCAGCAACACCAGAAATGCGCAAGCCAGAAGGTAACTGGCCGTATACTGATTGCTCGGGTTCACGAGCTCGCCTTCGACGGAGTAGAGCAGGAAGGAGAAAAGTGCTAGGCCACCGGCTCCCAGCGGCAGGATTCCCAACTCGACTTTTCCGCCGGACCAGACGCCGGCCAGTACGCTGCCGGCGCCGACGCCGACGATCAGCGCGCCCAGCAGAGCGGAGACCTGTGTCTGCTTCGTGGCGCCTCCCTCCGAGGCGAATTGGTCGATGTTGAGCTGGGCAAGGAGACCGAGCGACCAGAAAAACATGATGCCGAGCGCCACCCGGAGCATCGCCCGGTCTTCGGCCAGAATCTGCAAATCGCGCCAAGTCTGGCGGACCCATTGCCGCGGAAGCGGAAATTCGAGCAGCGGATTGGCGGCATGGAGCCGTTGGATCATGAGGCTGGTAAGCCAGCCGGCGACGGCGATGCCCACAAGGAAGGCCGCCGAGAGCCACCAGCGTTCGCGGCCGAAGGCCCCGGTAACATTGGGCGAGGCCAGCCAATTGCCGATGGTGGATCCGACCACCACTGCGATCACGGTCGTGAGTCCCAAAAGCCCGTTGGCGGCGGAGATCTTCTTCGGCCGGAGCATTTCGGGAATGCTCCCAAGCTTGGCCGGTCCAAATAGGGCCGCCTGGGCTCCCATCAGCGCGACGACCGTGAAGAGCAGCACCGCATTGCCAATCAAGATCGCGCCGACCGCCCCCACCATAATCACGATTTCAGCAATCTTGCAGATGACGATGACCTGACGCTTGCTGAAACGGTCGGCGAGGTAGCCGGCCGGGGCGGTGAGCAGAATATAAGGCAGCACAAAGCAGCCGGAGCCGATTGCCAGGACCAGGCTGATGCGATCGCGGAAGTATTCCTTGCCAATGCCGATCACCAGCCAGCGGAGGATGTTGTCGTTGGTGGCGCCGAGAAATTGAGTCAAAAGCAGGCCGATGAAGGTGGCCGATAAGAGACTCCCACTCTGCTCAAGCGCAGCCTCAGACGCACTCGTATCACCGTCCGCCGCTGGTGCCGCAGTGTGCATCATGAAGCGAGAGAGCAAAGGAACTGGCGCCGGGGGCCGGACGGCGCGTGGGCGAGCCAATCCAGCCCCCGTCGAGAGTGAAACCGCCAATGGCGAGGCCGGTCTGAGGCGCTCGTGGGCCACCTTTCGAAGACTTTCCGCCACCGGCCTAAATCGAGCGGGGTTCGTTCTAACAATCTACCGTTCCTATGGGATCGCGGCCAAGTGGAGTGACGTTGCCCAGGATGCCCAGGTGGCACAATCCATCTTGCCCTGCAACTTGGCGGCCCGTTATTGTGTACGCTTTCGCGGCCAGAGGAATTATTGTCCGGCGACTTCGCGGTCGCCGCCAGCCGCGGGTCCGCGCCGACGGGAAAGACCGGGTTTTTCAGCCATGCCGCGACTATTCTCATTTCTGACCGGCACGGTCACCGGAGCTCTTTTGACCTTGGGGGCGATGAACTTCCACATTGTGCGTGCCCAGGATGGATTCCATCTCATTCACAAGATCCGGCCCCAGCTCACCGAAGCGTACCTCGACGTCCGGACCTATGGCGTCTCGGACTGGACGGGACATCCAGACTTGGTGGCCGACCTGATTCACGACAATAAGCAATCCCTGATGGGCGGCTCGGCCGCCAATTCCCTTCAGCAGGGAGCACAACAACTCGTCCCCAGCTGGCCCCAGCATTAAACGCGGCAAATCCGCTACGTTGCCACCACGGCCTGGCTTTCGGACTCGACGCCGGATCGTCATTCGGCCGGCGGCCCGCCCGCTCATTGCACACGACCGACACGTTCGCCATCCCCAGCGCTCGGCTGAAGCCGCTAGCAGCCGGTGGACGATCTCAACGATGGGTATTCATCCGTCGCCCGCGCCACACTTGCCAGATCGCGCCGCGACACGCCGCCGTCCATTGAGCTTCACGACCATGGATCTCAATCGTAACCAATTCTTCTTCATCGGTCTGGTCGTATTGCTGTTGGGCATTCAGCTCCGCTTCGTCAGCGCCTACGTGCTGAATCCGGATGCAACCCAGTTTCTCGCCGAACGTTCGGGCGAAACACAGGCTGCCGCCGCATCATTCTTTAATCTCACGAGCACTCCAGCCGCCGTCCGCAAAGTGGTGCAGCCGCCCGAGTGGCTCGGCTGGTGTCTGATCTCCGTGGGATCGGTGCTGGTGCTGCACGCTCTGGCGATGAAGAAACCGGATAGTGCGTAATCGACGGGGATGTCCAGCGCCGCGACGAGGCAGCTTGTTCCCATCACCCGCCGGTCCGATGGCCCACCGAAATCGTCGAGATTTTCCCGCGTTTTTTGGACATGTCGCTATGCGGCAATGCATTCGGTTCGCCGCGTGCCTTGCTTGCAGGCCCGCCTGCGCGTCGGTATTATCGATACAGGTACTTTCGATTGTCTTTCGCGACTCTTCCGAGGCCGCGATTTTCGTTTTTCTGGAGAGCGAAGGGCGCTTGGGCATGGCAAAGCAGCGACGGATCAAGGTGAGCGAATCGGGCCAGGTCTCGGTAGTTACGTTTGTCGATTCGAAGATCATCGACGAGGCAGAAATCCAGGAAATGGGTCAGGAGCTCTACGACCTGGTGGAGCGCGAAGGTCGCAAAAAAATCCTGCTCAATTTTGCCAACGTCGAGTTTTTGTCCAGCGCCGCGCTGGGAAAATTGATCGGCTTCGACAAGCGGGTCAAGCAGCATTCGGCCCAGCTCATACTGTCGAATATCCGGCCGGAAATCTATGAAGTCTTCGCGATTACGAAACTCACGAAGTTGTTTGAGATCAAGGACGACGAAGCGGACGCGCTCGCGGTCCTGTAAGCGGTTCGGTTGGAGCCGCGAGAGTTTATCTTTCTCTTGAATCTCACCTCTGGATTGGCACTGAGCCGAGAGTCGGTTGCATGTCGGAGCACGCCTGGAGCTGGACTGGCCGCACGAGCTTTAAGAGCTGCCGGGGGGCGCACGAGCCTTTCATGCGCGAAGTGCTGGCCCAACTCGCCAAGCTCGGCTGGTCCAACTCCGATTTGTTCGGCATCGAGATGGCCCTCGAGGAATCGCTCACGAACGCAATTCGTCACGGCAATCGTCTGGACGAATCGAAGGAAGTCGTTGCCGAGTGTCGGGTCGCCCCCGAGAGATTTTGGTTACGCGTTCAGGATCAAGGGCCGGGATTCAAGCCGGACCGGGTTCCTGATTGCACTGCCGACGAGAACCTGGAGTGTTGCGGTGGCCGCGGCCTGGCCCTGATCAAAGCCTACATGACTCGCGTCGATTACAACGACTGTGGCAATTGTGTCACGATGGAGAAATTGCGGGTATCAGCGGAAGCCAGCTGACGCAGCGGCCGGTCTTGCAGCCTCGCCATTTCCGGGCAAGAATACTTGAAACCAGCCGTCGACCGGGGTTTTCCCTCGTGCTATCCGGTCTGGTTAAAAGCTAATAGCTAACAGCTTCCAATTTTCCCCTGTAGCTCAGTTGGTAGAGCAAGCGGCTGTTAACCGCTTTGTCGTAGGTTCGAGTCCTACCGGGGGAGCTTCTTACGCTTCGCCGCAAGTTGGTTCGAGCGAACCAGTTCTTGCGACGAAGCGTTTT
>DASYDU010000207.1:0-2315 GCA_036499445.1 Lacipirellulaceae bacterium | reverse complement strand
AACACAGTATCAGAGTGGCGTCGACCTGCACTTCGATTGGGGCGCATCGCAATTCCTGACCAAGCAGATTCAGGTGGGTCTGGTAGGCTACGCCTACAAAGATATCGGCTGCGACAGCGGCTCGGGCGATCGCGTCGGGTGCTTCCAATCGCAGGTGTTGGGCATCGGGCCGCAGTTTGGTTACGTCTTCCCCCTCAGCCAGACTCTTCAAGGTTACATCAATCTCAAGGGCTACGCAGAATTTGCTGGCTCGGATCGGCCCACGGGCTGGAACACATGGCTGACATTTGCGATCTCACCCGCAGCGGCGCCTCCGCCAGCCCCAACCCGGATGGTTACGAAATAGCAGCGGAGCGAACCGCCGGAAGCTCGATGTCCACTTTGGTGTCCGAAAGGCGGACATCATTCGCACGGCTCCCTTAGGCCGGTTCGTGCCGCCAGGAGCAGACATTGCGCACCTGTTCTGCTTTGGCAGTTGTGACTACATCGGAGCAATCCCCATTTTTCCGATGACCTCGGACCATTTTGAAATCTCCGACGCCATGAATTTTTTGAGGTCTTCCGGACCGAGGTCCGTCGGTTGAGCGCCTTGCTCGGCGAACAGCGCACGCACCTTCGGATCTTTCGTGGCATCCTGTGCTGCGGCGTACAATCTATCGACGAGAGCCTTGTCCATATTGGCGGGCGCAAGCAACGCAAGCCACGCATAGCTCTCGTAACCTTGCAGGCCGGCCTCGGCAGCCGTCGGCACATCCGGCAACGCCGTCATACGTTCGTTGCTGGCCACCGCAAGCGCACGCGCATCACCGTTCTTGATCAGGCCCAGAACGTTCGGCAGGAGTTGAAATCCGACGGGAACCTGGCCGGAGATGAAATCGGGCGTATAGCTCGCAATATTCCTGTAGGGGACGTGGACAAGTTGCGTTCCGGTGAGCTGTTCGAAATAGGCGCCGGCCAGATGTTGTGAGGAGCCCACGCCAACCGAGCCGTAATTGAGCTGCTTGGGGTGTTCCTTCGCATAGTTGATCAGCTCGAGGAGCGTTTTGGGCGGAAGCTTCGCGTTGATAACGACGATGTTGGGAAGCGTGGCGAACAAACAGATCGGTGCAAAGTCCTTTTGTGGATCGTAACCGAGCTCCCTGAACAGAGCTTTGTTTGCAGCCAGCGGCCCGGAAGTACTCATCACCAGCGTATAACCGTCCGGCGCGGCGTGCGCGACGGCTGCCGTACCGGTGTTGCCTCCCGCGCCAGGGCGATTTTCGACGACGAAGTTTTGGCCCAGAGACGTTGTCATCCGGTTGAGCAGGATGCGCGTGATGACGTCGCTGGCGCTGCCAGCGGCAAACGGCACATAGATCTGAATTGGCCGGTCGGGATAGTCGGAGCTCGCGCCGGCATAAGACGGTAGCGAGACCGCCAGAGCTGCAGCCGCGCAGCCTGACAGAAATAGCCTCCGGTCGGCCCGAAATGCATCTTTTGACCACCGAAGGTCGTTCGCTTGCCTTGTGGCAACAACATGTGAGCGCATTACTATTTCCCGTCTAAGCGGCACTATCCCGCAGGACCGCCTCGGCGTCATAACCGTAGAGCCGCTCCTGTTCCGGGGGAAAGGTCGCTGATTGCGGGATTCGGTTCTCGCGCATACGCGCATTGCGCGCCGCGATCTCGGCAGCATCGCTCGTCTGGTAGAGTTGCTCTTCGCGGCGGGCAAGCCCTTGCATCCAGGCGGTGCGCGGCTGGCGAAGTTTCACGTAACGTTCGAGAGCTGCGACCGGCTGGTCCGGCGATGCGGCGAGACAGCCGGCGAGAACATAGCCGTCCTCGATGCTCTGGGCTGCGCCCTGGGCGTAGAACGGCATCATCGGATGGGCCGCGTCGCCCAGCAGAACGACCCGCCCGATCCGCCAATCGGGCAGGGGCTCGCGATCATACAGCGCCTGGCGGAGCACGCGCGGCGTCGCCGCGATGATGCTACGAATGGTGTCATTCCAGCCGGCATATTCGGCCAGCGCGTCCTCAATGCGCCCCTCAGCCAGCCAGGATTCCCGTGCCGGCTGCTCCGATCGGCTGATGCCGATCCAATTGAAGGTCTTGCCCGCCGCGATGTAGTACTGGACGATGCTGCGGTTCGGTCCCATCCACACGCCAGCGACTTTGGCAACATCGAGGTGTGCGACACGCTCGGCCGGTACCAGCCCGCGCCAGGCGACGTTGCCGGTGTACCGTGGCAGTTCCTTGCCGAACATTTGCCCACGCACCGTGGAGTGAATTCCGTCGGCGCCGATCAGGACGTCGCCGGTCGCGGTGCTTCCATC
>DASYDU010000206.1:0-5626 GCA_036499445.1 Lacipirellulaceae bacterium | reverse complement strand
GACTACCTGGGCATCCCGGTCGAAGGTCCGTATAAGCCGGAGTATTATCGGTACTAGATCGCTCAGTTCGATTGGGGTTTGACAACATACTCAGGCTCCGGGAACAATTCTCGGAGCCTGTTTTTTATTGGCAACCTAGGTTCTTAATTGGCATGCCTGACATTTCTGCCTTTCGCGGCATTCGTTACGACCTCGGCCACGTCGGCTCGCTAAGCAATGTGGTGGCGCCGCCGTATGACGTGATCGACGCCCAGTTGCAGAATGCGCTCTATGCGAAGCATCCTTCGAACGTCGTGCGGCTGATTCTCAATAAGGACGAGCCGGGCGATGATGAACACAACAACCGCTACACACGCGCGGCCCGGTTGTTGCGGCTATGGCAGCGCGAGGGCGTGTTGTTCACCGAAGCTGATCCGGCGATCTACGTTTATCACCAGGTGTTCAGTGAGGGGGGCGTGCAGCACACGCGGCGCGGCTTCATGTGCCGAGTGCGGCTAGAGCGGTTTGGCGAAGGCAGTATCTACCCGCACGAGGAAACGCATGGCAGCGCGAAGGCCGACCGGCTAAAGCTGTGGAGCGCGTGTAAGGCGAATTTGAGCCAGATCTTCGGGCTCTATCCCGACGCTGGAAACAAGGCCCAGAACGCGCTGGAAGCAGCAATTGCCGGCGTGGCGCCGCTCGAGGCGACCGACCATTTGGGCGTCGTCCATCGCATCTGGCCAGTGAAGGATATCAGCGTGATCACGGAAGTGATCGGTGCGATCGGTGACCGGCCAATCTACATCGCCGACGGGCATCACCGCTACGAAACGGCCTGCACGCTTCGCGATGAAATGGCGGCGGCCCATGGCGGCAGGCTTCCGCCCGAGCAGCCCGCGAATCACGTTTTGATGATGTGCGTCTCAATGAGCGATCCGGGCATGCTCGTGCTCGCCACGCATCGCCTTATCCGCGGTCTCGCGCCGCTAACGTCGGATCAGCTTGGCGAGCGACTCGGCGAGTGTTTTAACACGGCGCTAGCCGGCAGCGGACCGGATCGCGCTCGCTCATTTTGGGAGGAGATCGAAGTTGAAGGCAGCCAAGCGACACTGGGTCTATACACGGCGGCCGACGACCGGTGGACGGTTGCCCATTTGACCGACGCCGGCCGAGAGCGGATGGCCCAGGTCGCGGCGGACCATTCGGCGGATTGGCAAGGCTTGGGTGTGAGCATCTTGCACCGGCTTGTGGTGGATACGCTGCTCGATGGAGCTAAATTGCCCGCACCCAAGTATGTCCGCGACATTGACGAAGTAGTTCGCGACTTGAAGGAAGGCGATGCCGCGGGCCGCGACGCGACGGGTCAGCAGGGAAGCGGGGGCCATTTCGAGCTCGCGGCCCTGGTGATGCCCGCCACGGTCGAACACATCCGGACAATCTCGAGCCATGGCGAGCGGATGCCCGCCAAGAGCACGTATTTCTATCCGAAGCTGCTCAGTGGGCTGGTGATCAATCCGCTCGAGTAGTCGAGAGTCAGGAACGGAGAGTCGAGAGCCGGAATTCTGGGCTCTCGAACCTCGACTCTCTCAGCCCTTGACCGTTTTGCCGTTTCACGTGAAACGGCTACGTTGTTCGGGCCGGTCGTGCTACGGACTCGTTTTGCGCGTTCCACGTGAAACGCGAATTTTGCGGAAGCGCGGCGAAGTGTTTCACGTGGAACGTTTGCACGAGTGCCGCTGTCTGCGACAAGGCCGCGCTCTGGACGTTCCACGTGAAACAGGCGGGCTGCGTACCGGCTACCAAATGTTTCACGTGGAACGGTTGTGCTGTAAATGCAAACGCCATTGCCAATGGCTTAGATCCGTTCCCGCGATCGATCCGGGCCGCCGCTGGCACGCTTGACTTTGTACAGCGACACGTTTTGGACCGCACACGCGGCCGCCGATTTGCCGATGACAACTCGGCGGTCGAACTAAATACGAACCGCCAGACTGCAGTCAATGACTGCAGTCGTTCTGCCATCCAACATGTCCCAGCAAGGATGCGTCGGGACAGAAGCATCGCGGCTGGCAGGCTAGGGTAGCCGCCGGACGCGAACACGCAATCAGGGAGGATTGGGCCGTGTCGAGAGAACGACGTTTGGGACGTGGTCTGGAAGCTCTATTGGGTCGCTCGTGGGACGAGCCAGCGACCGATTCGACAACCGCTCAATTCGAAGCCGCTTCCGAATTGCCGCAGGATGTCAGACTGACGCGCGACGAAAGCGGTCAGTCGTGGCTTAACTGCGATGTGATCGAACGCAATCCTTATCAGCCGCGGCAGACCTTTGACGAGGCGGAGATCGCCGATCTAGCGGACAGCATTCGCGCGCACGGCATTTTGCAGCCGCTGGTTGTGCGGCCGGTTGGCGAACGCTATGAGCTGATCGCCGGCGAGCGTCGGCTCCGGGCGGCGATGGCGGCCGACTGGCGGCAGGTGCCGGTGCAGATCCGCAACGTCGACGACCGCGAAATGGCCGAGCTCGCCATCGTCGAAAACGTGCAGCGAAAGGATCTTAACGCGATCGAAAAGGCCGAATCCTTTCAACGCTACATCGATCAATATCAATGCACGCAGGACGACATCGCGGCGCGGGTGAATATCGATCGGTCGACAGTCGCCAATTTGATACGGCTATTGGAATTGCCGGCAGATGTAAAGCGAATGGTTTGCGACGGCGAGATATCACAGGGCCACGCCCGGGCGCTCTTGCCGCTGGGCGACGAGCAAGAGCAGCTTCAGTTTGCGTCGCGGATCAAGAAAGACGGGCTATCGGTTCGGGCGACCGAGCAAGCCGTGCAGAACCACATCCACTCGCTGGACGGCGATCAATTGCGGATCGTCGACGCGGACGGCAACTCGCGGCCGGTACCCCGGCCACGCAACGAGCAAATCGCGTCGCTCGAACAAGAACTACGGATGGCGCTGGGCACGAAAGTCGACTTAAGCCAGTCCGCCAAAGGCCGCGGCAAAATCACGATTCACTTCAAGAGCCACGAAGAATTCTCGCGGTTGCGGCACTCGCTTACGGCTGCTAACACCCCGCACCAAAACGTCGGTTGACGGGCCACCTTTTGCGCACCATCAGACGAGTGCCGACAAGCAAGGCGGGATTGCGACCGCTCACGTTGACCGCTACGATAGCACGCTGGCCGACCGCTTGATTCCCAGGCGAATTGCTCCGGCGAGCTGCACAACATTATGAACATGACGCATGGGCACCGGCTGGTGCCAAAGCTCTGGGAATCGCTCGCCGACTACACGCGGCCGCAGTTGGTGGCCGATCTGATTGCCGGCCTCACCGTCGGATTGGTGGCGCTGCCGCTGGCCATGGCCTTTGCCATTTCGTCCGGCGTGAAGCCTGAAGCGGGCATCTATACGGCCATCGTCGCCGGCTTCATTGTCTCGGCGCTCGGCGGTTCTCGCTGCCAGATCGCCGGACCGACCGGTGCTTTTGTCGTAATCGTCGCCGGCATCGTCACTAAATTTGGAATCCCCGGGCTCTGGATGTGCACGATGATGGCCGGCGTGATGCTCGTACTCATGGGCGTTACTGGTTTGGGATCGGCGGTTCGATACATTCCGCGCTCGGTGACGATCGGCTTTACGAACGGCATCGCGGTCCTGATCGCCTCGACGCAGATCAAGGATTTCTTCGGACTCGCGGTCGATCCGGTGCCGAGCGAGTTTGTGTCGCGGATGGAAGCGCTGGCCAGTAGCGCGGCTTCGTTCAGCGGACCGGCGACGTTGATCGCCATAGCGACACTGGCGATTGTGCTGCTCTGGCCATTCATCACTAAGACGTTGCCCGGTTCAATTGTCGCGCTCTTCCTGACGACAGTGGCTTGCGTGTTTTTGGGGATCCACGTCGCGACGATCGGCAGCAAATTCGGCGGCATTCCGATCGGTCTGCCCAAATTTGCAATCCCTGAGTTTCGTGCCGAGCTGATCCGACCGCTGCTTCCCTCGGCATTCACGGTAGCGATGCTGGCGGCGATCGAAAGTCTACTATCGGCGGTGGTGGCTGACAACATGAGCGGCGACCGGCATAAGTCGGATGTGGAATTGTTCGCGCAGGGAATCGCCAACTTGGCAACGCCGCTGTTTGGCGGCATCCCGGCCACCGGCGCGATCGCCCGCACCGCTACAAACATTCGCTCCGGGGCTGTGTCGCCGGTTTCAGGAATCGTTCACTCGCTGACGCTGTTGGTGATCGTACTCGCCGCGGCGCCACTTGCGAAATACATTCCGCTCCCGACGCTTGCCGCGATCCTAATGGTCGTTTCCTATCGCATGGGCGAGTGGCAGGAGATACCTTCGATTTTGCGGCTCTCGGGCGCCGATCGGCTGGTGTGGGCCGCGACTTTCGGACTCACCGTGTTCGCCGATCTCACGGTCGCAGTCGAAGTGGGCATGGTGTTGGCAGCCCTGCTCTATATCCATCGCGTTTCCTCAACGACGACTGTCGCCTCGGTCACCGACGCCGACCTTGGCGACGGCGAGCCTCGCGTCATCACCGACAAGTACATCCCCACTTATGTGTCCGTGGTTCGCATTCGCGGCCCATTTCTGTTTGGCGCAACAGAAAAACTGGAACGGGCGACGGCCGATCCGTCGAAGTTTGGCCAGATCGTCGTCCTAAAGCTCACCTACATGACGGCGATCGATGGCACGGGTATCCATGCCTTGGAAGCGCTGGCTGCGCGGCTTCAAAAATCGGGCCGGGCACTGGTGGTTTGCGGCGCGCAGGCACAGCCGGCGGAACTAATCCACCGCTCAAAACTGGCAAAACTGCTAGGGCGGCAGAATCTTCAGCCACACTTGGACGCGGCGCTCGAACGAGCCGTGGTGATTCATAGCGGCTTCGACAACCCGTGCGTCAAGTTGCCAGCGTAGTAGCCTTCATAGGTTAGTTCTGGTCGGGCGCTAGCGCAGTCGTGAGGGGCTTGCCGTCCACATCGGGCATCGGGATGCCGAGCAAATTGGCGATCGTGGGCGCGACAGATAGGTTATCGATCTCGCCGAGCTGCGCGCCCGGTTTGATGCCCGCGCCCCAGCCGACGAACATGGCGTGCAAATCTGGGATGTCGGCGTTGTGTCCGTGGCTTCCCTTGCGTTCCGGCTTGTCGACGAAGGTAACGTCGCCGGCCGCCGTGTCGCCGAAATTGTAACCTTCTTTGGAGAATAAAATGAGGTCCGGCGCATGCGGGTCGGCTTGTCGATCGGGAAGGCCGAAGGATTTGAAATCTTCTGCCCTAACAACTCTCTCGACACCGTCCTGCCCGGTGAACGCTCTCTTCACTTGATCAATCATTGCCGGACGGTCCAGCACATCGTCGTCGACATAGACTAGTGCGGCGCCTCCCTGTGTGACGACGTGGACCGGACCGCCGGTGATCTTGTCGCCGGTCGCTTCGACGAGGCCAGCCTGACGCAGCACGACGTTGGGTAGAACTGCGTGCTCGATCGGCGAAAATCCGTGGTCCGAGACAATAATCAGCGTCGCCTTGCCGGGAAAATCCCGCTTCAATTCGTCCCAGACTTCCCGCACCTGATCGTCGGCCGTCTTGATGGCCGCATAGGCCTCTGGCGATTTGGGCCCACTCAA
>DASYDU010000205.1:0-3566 GCA_036499445.1 Lacipirellulaceae bacterium | reverse complement strand
GTTCCTGGATGATTAGGCGAAACTGTAATGGTGGACGGGGTCGCGCCTCGGCGAGCCCCAAGGCAGCGCCTCATGCTTACCTATGAACAAACCCTTGATGCAGACCTCACCTACGCGTTCGCCGAAGGAAGTCGATATTTTGAGCGCCGAAGCTTGGGACATGACACTCTTCGCCGGCTAGCGGCCACGCTCACTGATCTGGAAGTCGACTATGCGATCGTCGGCGCATTCGCGATGTTCTATCACGGATATCGTCGATTTACCCATGCGATCGACTTAATCGTCACGCCAGCAGGATTAACAAAGGCGCGATGCTGCTTAAATAGCGCCGGTTATCAACTCGGTGAGCGAGAACACCATCTGCTTGACCTGCAAACAGGGGTATCAATCAAGTTCCTCGTGAGCGGCACAAGCTCTATGGCAGGTGGGCATCTAATCGTCGATGTTCCACAGCCAAACGATGCGTCGTTGGAAATCGACGGCATTCGATTCATATCAATTGCTGGCCTGCTAAAGCTTAAATTGGCGTCTGGGCAAGTGCCTTACCGCTTGAGGGACCACGCCGACGTCCAGAGCATCATTCAGACGCTGAATTTGCCCGAGGACTTTGCTGATGGCTTTGAGCCGGCCCTGCGCGAGATTTTCAGAGAATATTGGGGCTATGCGCAGATCGCGGCGAAAGACGATTACTAACCGGCCTGCAATCCGGTAAAATACGGGGCGTTGCTGTTCCCTTATTCGAGTATCCTGATTCCGCCATGCACCGCCCGGAACACGTCCCAGCCGCTGATCCCGTCGTCAATTCCCTCGCCCCCGCCGGCGGCGGCTGGCATTGCAGCCATCTCTATTACTCGTTCGACCGCAAAGCGCTCAGTCAACTCTCCGCAGACGAACGCGCCGCCGGCGCCGATAAGCTGATCATCGAGCTCGATCCGGTGGTCGGCGACGCACCGCTCCGCTTGCAATCATTCATCGTCAGCGGCGGCAAAGCCGATTTCGGCCTGATGATGCTCGATACCGATCCATTGAAGATCGACCGCATCCATCAGCGGCTCTTGGCCACGCCGCTCGGCCCAGCAATCGTGCCGAAGTATTCCTTCCTCTCGCAGACCGAGATCAGCGAGTACGTCCAATCGCCCGAGCAATTCGGCGAGCGGCTCGTCGCCGAAGGCATGGACCCCAACGGTGCCGAATACAAAACCCGCCTCAAGGGCTACTCCGATCGCCTCGTCGACATGAACCGCCAGCGGCTCACGCCCGACTTTCCCCCCTACCCTTGCATGTGCTTCTACCCAATGAACAAGAAGCGCAAGGTCGGCGAGAATTGGTTCATGCTCCCCAAAGATGAACGTAGCCGAATGATGATCGAGCACGCCAAGAGCGGCATGACCTTCGCCGGTCGCGTTTCGCAGTTGATCACCGTCGGCCTCGGCCTCGAAGATTGGGAGTGGGGAGTCACGCTCTGGGGCGCCAACCCCGAGTATCTCAAAGAAATCGTCTACCGCATGCGGTTCGATGAAGCCAGCGCCCGCTACGCCGAGTTCGGGCCCTTCTTCACCGGCTACGTCGCCACGGCCGCCGAGATTCTCGAACACTGCCAGATCACGGCCTGATTCTTCGTGCCGACGCGTGA
Source organism: Lacipirellulaceae bacterium (assembly GCA_036499445.1). Taxonomy (GTDB): domain Bacteria; phylum Planctomycetota; class Planctomycetia; order Pirellulales; family Lacipirellulaceae; genus DASYDU01. The sequence continues at coordinate 1,933 of DASYDU010000205.1, read as the reverse complement.
CTGTCCGATGCTTCGCGCCTCCCTGCGCGCTCCAAAACTTGGCATGGCTTTTGCAATTATCAGTAGCCAGCAAACGACACTCCGTCGCTTAGATAAAGACAGCATCGGCCTCATTGATCGGAGCATGAGCCATGATCCAAGACGTTAAATGTGACCAGTGTGGACGACCGGCAACCATCTTGCGCTGCACTCCGATCTACAAACCTCCGGATGGGGTGTTCGCAGAAGAGCAATTCCGGCCGGCGGTCACCGAGATCAGTTGCAAAATCTGTTGCCCCATCTGCGGACAACGAATTCAAGAAATGGAATCGCTGTCGAGCTGACGGGCGGAATCATTCGTTGCGCGAGGTGGCCGGCCAGTTCGGGCATCGCCCGGACATGGGGGCGCAGCGTGGGCCGGCGGAGGCTCGTCGCCGGACTCTTTGGCACATCAATTGCTTCAACGCGTTTGGATAGTTGGTGGCCTCACCCACCAATTGCCCCCAAGGGGCGGCGTATTGGGGACGGCAATTAGGTGTCGATGCCTTTCCTCAGTGCGTCGCCCCCTTGTTTTTTCGCGACTGGCCCTCGTTCAAAGCCTTTTTCGAGCGAAGGGTGCGGCTGGCCGTTAATACACCAGTCCGGTTACCTGTCGACCAGCTCGCCGGCGGCCTATATCCGCGACGCAACAGGGGACGTCATCAGGTCGGCAAAAAACGCATCGAACCCCTGGTGAGAAGCGTCAGGGGCTTTATCAAGAGCCCGATGTCGGCCATCGAGCTCATTCCAGCCGTGGGGGCGGATCGAGCCCGTGGACCAAACGCTGTCGACAACGGTGTCCGCGTAAGAGTCGGAAGCAGCCCACGGGCCGATCGACTCCCAATACGATACCCGGGCCATTGTGACGGAATCCCGCGTGGTCCAAACCGAGGCGGGCGATGCCGCACGCCCATCGCCGCCGTGCAAATTGATCGCATCCGGCACCGTATCCTGCGACGCGAAGGCTTGCGCTTTGAGCGGTTTCGTGCTCGATTTCCCCTTTTTCGTAGGCTGCGGAATTGCGGAAATGTAAAAATCCGTCGAGCCGCTGAAAGCCACCAGATCGGGAATTAGCAAGTTGGCATTCGGTGAGCCAAGGCCAGTTGCCGTGTCGTAACCGGCGTGGGCGAACGACGTCTTGCTGTTGCTGCCGACAGTGACATCGAAGAAGTCAGTGCTCGGCATGCTGTAGAGTGCGGCCTGCGCGTTGCCAAGTGAACTCATTCCATTCAGCACACGCCCCTGATCGGCAATCGCTAGCAGTGCCGCCCATTGCGGCGCGCCGGCGCTCGTGCCGCCGATCTGTGCCCAACCGTTGCTGCCGAAACTGTCATACACTGCGAATCCCGATTGCGGATTGCCGTCGTAACTCACGTCCGGTGTGCCGCGCGAAGTGAGCCCCAGTCCGTTTTGAAAACTCGGCACGCCTTCGAACTTGCTCACGCCTCCACCGCCGCCCGACCAAGCCGTTTCACCCGCGCGATACCAGTCGCCGTTCCAAGCGACGTTGAGCGTCGATCCGCCAATGCTCAGCACATTGGGCGAAGACGACGGATATTGCGGCTTGGCTCCGCCGTCACCCGAAGCGACGACAAACGTTTCGCCGATGTGCCCGCCCGGCGTGGTAAACAAGGAATCGGCCAGCGGTTCCTGCTTGTCCTCATTCGCCGAGAGGCTCATCGAAATAACTGAAACGATCGATTGATTGCGGGCGTAATTGATCGCTGAGACCAGTTCAGACGGGTTCAGCGCCTCAATCAGCGCGATGTTCGCTCCGGGAGCGATGGCATGTGCCCACTCGACATCGAGTGCAATCTCCTGCGACCAGCTTTTGTTGTCCTTGGGCAGCTTCGAGCCCTTGTTTTGTTGCACCACGGCAAAATGAGGCGGATCAGCAATGCCAAACGTCTGATCG
>DASYDU010000204.1:0-4986 GCA_036499445.1 Lacipirellulaceae bacterium | reverse complement strand
GCGCGGACCACATCCAGCACACGCGGCACATCGTCAACCAGCGAGATGTCGATCGTTTCGATGTTGGGCCAGCTCGGAAACCCGCGGTCGGCGATCACGAGCGTATTGGTGTGCCGCACGCGGGCCAGCAGCGACAAGATCTGCGGGTTCAAGATGCCTGATTTCAACATGTCGGGTGGCTCAGTTGTAGTTCGTGAGGGAAATGTGTGCTCGATCGTGAGGGGGTTTTGCGCGCAATTTGGGGGAACCCAATGCGCGGTCCGAAACCCCTCCTTTTCGCACCACGGCACGGCCGAAGTGATGGGAATTCATAACTATACCCGGGGCGCGTCGTTGCATAATCGGGGGTGTTTTGGGTTAAGTGATCGGTTTTTTTACAGCAAGAACGCTGCGAGGACCTTGAGAGGCATGGTTAAGGATCTGCAGGCGACTTCCGTTTTGTGCTGATGGATTTGGCTCGGCTTTCAATAAAAAAGAGGCGGCCGCCTCGCGGACGGATCGGTTGCGGAAGAGGGGACAGGGGTCGGAGGCCAGGGGTCAGGGATGGGCCTTCGGTCTGTTTCCTCAGTGCGCAGTTCGATCCACGCGAACGCTGTTGTGACAGTGGCGAGTGGGAATTCGGAACGAGAAGCGCGGTCGTCATGCCCGGCTCTATTCTTTGTTCCGCACTCTCCGCTTCGACTTCGATCCTGCAGGCTTGCGACTTATCCCGGCTACCGTAGCAAGACTACCGCCCTCGGCCTTTGCTCCTTGCTATCGCGAGGCGGCCTCGGTTGCTCTTGCTGGGGCTGAGACTTAGTCACGGAATTCCTCGAAAACGAGCGGAATGCGCCACTGCCGAGCGAACGGCGCTCGTGCGAGTTTGAGCCTAGCAGACGGGGTGGCCCAATTTCAATGAAAAAAGCTGTTAGCGATCAGCTTTTAGCTCTTAGCTGGAGAGGCGGGGAAAGTGGCGCGTGGCCAAGAGTCACCACTTGACAGCCAGCGTGGAAAAGGCGCTCGCGGCGGCGTCGAAGTAGGTGTCCGCAGAATCATCGCAGGTGTCGTTAGCACGTGCTGAATCAGTGGTGAACGGTTGGTCGCCGTGGCGATTGGAGTTTGGCTGCTCGCTGATCCAAGTAAGGATAGCGGTGTCGTGAGCGGAAGAGCTGGGAGCGGGGAGCATGGAGCGGGGAGTAAGGGAAGTGGTTTGCGGAATTCGGATTGCGGATTGTGGATTGGGGAGGAATTGCTGATTTGCGATTGCCGATTGCTGATTGGTAAACGCTTTGGGGGGATCGGTTTGGGTGCGCATCACCGGCGCTGAGAGAACGGATTCGGCATTCACTCCTGGCTCCTCGTTGCTCGCTCCTGCACCTGACAAGAGCGTGTTGCCGAGGTGGGATTTCCAGAAGTTGTAGTCGGCTTGGTCGACGATGCCGTTGGGCGTGCCGACGGTTGGTCCGCTGCTGTCAGCGCGGAGGTCGGTGGTGGAACCTAGGGTGTCGCGCCAGACAGAGTAGTCGGCGGCGTCGACGATGCCATCGAAGTTGTAGTCGCCCGGGAGCGGGTTCGGCTGAGACTCGACGGCGCCGATGTCGATTCGAGGGCCTCCGACACCATCGCCATCGACGACTCGCTGGAACGGCTCGCCGCGTTGATCGCTGCCGCCGACGATCAATTTGCTCCCTTGATCAATTGCTGGACTTCCCGGCAACGGAACCTGTGTAAGCGTTGGCCCACCGTTGTTCGTGAGCGGACCGAGTTTTGGATCGATTGGGACTGCCGCAGTGCCCAGCCTATTGCCGAGGCCGGTGATGACCGCACCCGAGCCATCCCCGATGAGATTGTAAACGCCTTGCGCTGTACCAGAAAAATCTTTGCTCTTGCCGGCGGGCGCGACATTCTTCGCGATCAGCACATCGTTGAGGACGAGATAGGGGACGACGCTTCCGGCAACGAGGAGTCCGCCCCCATTAATGGTCGCAACATTACCGCTAATCGTCGAGGAATTCAGGACCAGACCTGATGAGAGTGAGTCTCCGGAAACACTATTCAGGTAAATTCCGCCTCCGCTTCCGCCAGCGCTGTTGCCGGAGATGGTCATCTCGCCGGCAGTCAAGTAACTCGGATGAGTTGCTCCACCTATTTCCAGGTAAAGGCCGCCGCCGTTTCCACCAGCATGATTTCCAGAAATCGTACTGCTCGACAGATTGGGAAACAAATACGGGCCGAGCATCGCAAACCAGACGCCGCCGCCATTGCCCGTAGCGGTGTTATCGGCAATGGTGGTCGTGTAGAAATCGATACTTCCCACGAGATGAAGATAGAGACCGCCGCCATCCGCGAGCGCGCCAACAGCGTGATTTGCTTGCACCGTCGAATGCTGGAATGTAACGGTATAGAAGGCGGTGGGCGGAGCGGCAGATACGTCCTCGAACATGCCACCGCCACGAAGTGATGCGACGTTGTTGGAAATCTGCGAATGATCGATGGAGACGGAACCGGAGTCGTTTGGGTGGGCAGCCAAACCGCCGCCGTTCGACCCGGTCTTGTTGCCAGCAATCACGACGTGGTCAATCGTTAGGGCATAGCAATTAAAGTCGATGCCGCCGCCGTCGCCACCGGCAGAATTGCCGGTTATCTGGCAGTCGTGGATGTTGACATTTCCGATGCCGCTCAAAAACAGCGCGCCGCCGCTTCCGCCCGCATGGTCGTTGGCGCAGTTTACGTCTGCGAGTGTGAGAGTCTCGGTGGAGCGGATGGCGCCGCCATCGCCGCTGGTATCTCCGCCCATGAGCGTGAGGCCACTCATGCTGACTGCAATGGGGATTAATGTACTGTCGCCATTATCGATGTTGAAGATTCGACTCCCATCGCCATTTTTCACCGCTGGCGTGGGATCGGACGCCGCGGCGTCCACCGTCAACAAGCTGGAGCCGGGCCCTGTGATGGTGAGGGGATGTGAAATCGACATTTCACCGCTAGAGAGATGAATGGTGGCCGGCCCGGCCGTGGTGACCGACGGGTCAAATTGGATTGTGTCGATGCCTGGAAGCATATTCGTGACGAAAATGGCTTCACGGAGCGTCAATAGATCGTCGTTGAAATCAATGACGTCGGAATTTGTGTGGACGATGAATGTGGCGCCTGTAACATCGTCGCCCGGCGGTGAAATGGGTGGTAAGACAATTGGCGGGATGAAAATCGGAACGCGATCGTCTCTGCCAAACTCATCCTTCCACATGTCGTAGTCGGGCGCGTCGACGACGCCATTGCCATTGACGTCGCCGCCTTCGAATGGATTTCCCGTTTTGCCGAGCGTATCGCGCCAGAGCGTGTAATCGGCTGCATCGACGACGAAATCGCCATTGAGATCAGCTGGGGGACCGAACTTGAGGAGAATCGTTGTATAGGATTCGACTGCTCCAATGTCGATGCGCTTTCCATTGACGCCATCGCCGTCAGCAACGCGAACCTCTGCGTAGCTGTTTTGGTCGAAGCTGGGGACGCCGTTGATGCCGCCATTGGCGGCGGGGTCGCCGGCATCGATTAGCGGGCTGCCGCCAAGCGGATACTGCTCAGGCATAATCGTACTATCGATGAATCGAGAGCCGGATTCGTCCGTGGGCAGGGTGTCGAGCAGCGGATCGATCGGCAAGGCAGGGGTGCCGATTTGGTTTCCGCCGTTGTCGAAGATCAGTGCGCCCGTGCTGTCGCCGATGAAGCTATAGCGGGCCGAGAGCGCGCCAATGATGTCGTCTCGGATGCCGCCGGTCCGCTCATCGCCAGCGACGACTGTATGATCGAATGCGAGAAGGACGAGATCACCCGCGCGAACTCTAACTCCTCCGCCGACGCCGCCGGCGGCGTCAGCGTCGGCATCGGCCCTGTTGTCGGCAATGGTGCTGAACTTGATCGGCACCGTGACGGTTGGCCCCGCAGGTTCGGCGACGTAAATACCGCCGCCATCCGATAGGGCCGAATTGGAGCTGATGGTGCACTGAAATATGGAGAGCTGCGCCGACTTGACGCTGATACCGCCGCCGATGTTGGCCAGATTGCGGACGACGCTGGAATCGGTGAGCGATACCGAGCCCGAGTTTGCGAAGATGCCGCCGCCGTTGCTGAAAACGTTGTTGTCGCGAATAGCACTATCGGAGATGGCGATGGTAGCGCCATAGCCGCAAACGCCGCCACCCGTGAACGCGGTGTTGCCGCTGATCGAAGTCGAGGCGATCGTAACGGAAGCATCAGAAAGAACTCCACCGCCGCCTTTGCCGGCCGTGTTGTCATTGATCGCGGAATGGTCGATGTTGAGATCGGCTTTGCTACCAACGCCTCCGCCGGTGTTAACTGCGGAGTTGCCCGCGATCGTTGTCGAGGAAATGTGAACGCTGCCGGACGGAGCATAGATTGCGCCGCCTGCGAACGCTGAATTGTCTTTTAGATCGACGAAGTAGAGATCGAGTCGGCCGAAAGCCGTCTCGATGGCTCCCCCTTTGCCGGCGCCAGAGAAAGCGGCGCAGCCGGTGATACTGGCATCGGAGAGTATGAGGTTTTCGCGGTTGAGTATCGCGCCGCCATCACCCGCGACGTCACCACCAGTGAGCATTAGGTGCGAGATGTGGACATCGACTGCGGAAATATTGTTGCCATCGTCGATGTTGAAAATGCGCGAGCCGTCGGCCCACTTTTGGTTGGGGGTGGGGTCGCTTCCGGACGCGTCAATGGTCAGGAATTCGTCATCGGTGATGCCGGGGCCGGTGATCGTAAGCGGATCGGTAATTCTAATCTCACCGTGATTGAGTAGAATGGTGGCGGCGGGCGTAATAGTTGGATCGAATTCGATCGTGTCGGGGCCGGGGTTTGAGTTGGCGACAAAGATCGCTTCACGCAGAGTCGTTAGGCCGTCGTTAAGATTTATGTCGTCGGAGGCCGTGTCGACGACGATCGTCGCCAGGAGTCGGCGTTCTTCGAGACGCTCGAAGCGGAGTGGGCGGGCCT
>DASYDU010000203.1:0-24312 GCA_036499445.1 Lacipirellulaceae bacterium | reverse complement strand
TCGAGAGTCGAGAGCCAGAACGTACTCCGGCTCTCGACTCTCCGCTCGTGACTCTTGACTCCGCTCACGGACGACATGCCCAAACGCTGGCGGATTGCGACGCACGATCTGGACCGCGTGTCCGCGCTCGAACGCTCGGCCGGCATTCCCGCGGTCGTGGCCCAATTACTCATCGGCCGCGGCATCCATGAGCCGCAAGCGGCCCGGCAGTTTCTCGAAGCCAAGTTGAGCGAGCTTCGCGATCCGGACCTATTGCCTGGCGCCTCGCAGGCAGCAGAGATTCTACATGACGCGGTTCGGGCCGGCCGCCGCATTGTCGTCTATGGCGATTACGATGCCGACGGAATGACGGCAACCGCGATTCTGCTTTTGTGTCTCCGCTTGCTGGGGGCGAATGCGACTTATTACGTGCCGAACCGAATTGACGAGGGCTACGGCCTGAATCACGAAGCGATCCGCTGCCTGGCGCTTGAGGGCGCCCAAGTCGTGGTGACCGTCGATTGCGGTATCGCGAGCGTGGCCGAGGCGGCGACGGCAGCCGAATGTGGACTGACGCTGATCATTACCGATCATCATCAAGCGGGCGATACATTGCCGGCAGCGGCGGCGATTGTTCATCCGGGGTTGCCGGGCTCCGAGTATCCCTTTGCCGGACTGTGCGGCGCGGCGGTGGCGCTCAAGCTGGCGTGGGCACTCTGTCAGCGAGCCAGCGAGGCGAAGCGGGTCAGCGAGCCGATGCGCGAGTTTCTAATGCGGGCCGTCGGGCTGGCCGCGGTGGGCACCGTTGCGGACGTGGTGCCGCTCGTGGATGAAAACCGCGTGCTCGTGCGGCATGGCCTCGCGTGCCTGCGACATTGGCCGGTCCTCGGGCTCGCGGCGCTGGAAAAAGTCACCGGACTCGACAAGAAGCCGCAGCTCGAAGGGGACGACGTCGGCTACACGATTGGGCCGCGGCTAAATGCGGCAGGCCGGCTTGGTCAGGCGCCGCTGGCGGTCGAGCTATTGACCACCGATTCGCCGCAGCGGGCTTTGCAGCTCGCCGAATTCATACATCAGCTCAACGAGCAGCGGCAATCGCTTGAAAGGAGCGTGCTTCTCGCGGCCGGAAAGCAGATTGATGCCGCCGGCGATCTCCACCAGTTGCCGGCGTTGGTGATCGCCGGTCGAGGTTGGCATCCCGGTGTGATTGGCATCGTGGCCGGCCGACTGGCAGAAAAACATCATCGACCGGTAATTTTGATTGCGCTCGATGCGATCGGCGCGAAGCCGGGAGTGGGCTCCGGCCGAAGCGTGCCGGGTTTCAATCTGCACGCGGCGCTCATCGCGTGCGGCGGACACTTGCTCGCGCACGGCGGGCATCGAGCCGCTGCCGGCCTGACGATCAACGAGGCCTCCGTCGAGGCGTTTCGCATCGATTTTTTTGCCTACGTCGAGCAACAGATCTCGTCGGAAGATCGCGTGGCAGAGCTTTTCGTCGATGCCGAGACGCCGTTTGCTGCGCTGACGCACCAGACGGTCCGGCAAATCGAAAGCCTCGCGCCGTTCGGCAACGGCAACACGCGACCCGTGCTCTGCACGACCGACGTCCGCCTCGCCGATCCGCCCAAACGGATTGGTTCCACCGGGCGGCACTTGTCACTGCGACTGGAGCAGCACGGCGTGACGCTGCGAGCGGTGGCGTTTGGCGGCGGCGATTGGGAGCAGGCGTTGATCGCGGTCGACGGGCCTCTGGATGTGGCCTTCGAGCCTGTCATTAACCATTTCCGCGGCCGGCACACGGTCGAGATGCATCTGACCGATTGGCGACCACAAAACGGCGCGAGCTCGTAATCAGAGCCGCGGGCCAACGGCGAACGTCGCGGCCGGGGGGCGCGCTTCCATGTCGAAATGCACCATACCAATCTGTCGACCTAGCGCGCGTGGCCCAGCGGTTTAGCGTAGGGGTTTGTGGTAGAATATGGCCTCGACATATTCCGAGCCGGCATCCGCCTCTCAATTGCCGTTCATGCATCCCATCTTTCTAGGCGAGGCCCGTAACTATGACAGTAGCGAATACAACGCGCGACACCCGAATTAGCCGCGCGAGTTCTACGCGAGTTTTGAGCGCTCTTATTGTCTTGCTGGCAGCCGCCGGCGCGCAAGCCGAAGTGAAGTTGCCGGCGATCTTCAGCGACCACATGGTGCTCCAGCGCGAGATGAAGGTGCCGGTTTGGGGCTGGGCGGACCCAGGGGAAAGCGTCACTGTTTCGATCGGCGAGCAAAAGCAGACGGCCAGCGCCGACGAGAAAGGCCACTGGTGCGTGACATTCGAGCCGCTCGCATCCGATCAACCGCTCTCACTAGTGGCCGAGGGAAACAACCGAGTCGAGGTGCAAGATATTCTGGTCGGCGAGGTCTGGCTCTGCTCGGGGCAGTCGAACATGGAGTTCAAGGTCAAAGATTGCTGGAACGGAGACTTGGATGTGTCCGCCGCCAATTTTCCGAACATTCGGCTGTTAAGCGTCAAAGGTCCGGGCAGCCAGGAAACGGTCGAAGACTTCAAGGGTCATTGGGACGTCTGCTCGCCCAAAACCGTCGGCAATTTCTCGGCGGTCGGCTACTTCTTCGGCCGCGAGCTGCACGAGCAGCTCAATGTGCCGATCGGGTTGATCGACAATTCCTGGGGTGGATCGGCTTGCGAAGCCTGGATTCGCCGCGATCGGATGGAAGGCAACCCGCAATATCAGCCGACGCTCGAGGCCGAGGATAAGCTGGCCGCCGATCCGGATCCGAAGGCGGCGTTCAACAAGAGGCAAGCCGATTGGGAGGAGCAAGCGGCGGCGGCTCGCAAAGAGGGCAAGCCGGAGCCGCCGAACAAGCCTTGGTGGAACGACCCCGTGACAGGCCAGCTCCGCGCGGCCAATTTGTACCATGGCCGCCTCGAACCGATTAAGCCCTTCGCCATCCGTGGCGTAATATGGTACCAAGGCGAGACCAATGCCGGCCGCGCGTATCAGTATCGTGAAATGTTTCCGCTCTTGGTTAAAAGTTGGCGCGAAGACTGGGGAGAAGGCGACTTCCCGTTTTATTGGGTCCAGCTCACCAACTTCAATGCACAGCAGTCGCAGCCCGGCGACGCCTGGTGGCCCGAGCTTCGCGAAGCGCAAACGATGACGCTCGACCGCCTGCCCAACACCGGCCAGGCCGTGATCATCGATCTAGGCGAAGCGGCCGACATCCATCCGCGGGACAAGGTCGACGTGGCACGGCGGCTAGTGCGCTGGGCGCTGGCCCGCGATTACGGCCGCGAGATGGTTTATCAAAGTCCGCGATACGACTCGATGGAAAAGAAGGACGGCGCGATTGACATTCACTTCAAAGACGTGGGCGGCGGATTGCGGACCGTGAACGCCGGCCGCGTCGACGGCTTCGCGGTCGCCGGCAACGATCACAAATGGGTCTGGGCCGACGCAAAGATCACCGGCAAGGACCAAGTCGAGGTGCATAGCGAAAAGGTGGCCGAGCCCGTCGCGGTGCGCTATGCTTGGGCCGACAATCCGGTCTGCAATCTATACAACACGGCCGGACTCCCGGTTACTCCGTTTCGCACGGACGATTGGCCGGGCGTGACGGTAAACGCGCGTTAGTTGCATGCGCCAAGCTGTTGGGTGTACGCAGCGTGGACGCCTGCCGAACGGCAAGTTAGGCTTGAGTAGGTGGCTACTTGCCCGGGGCGAGCCCTGGAACGCCCCGTCATGACCGAATGAGTGAGTGCGGCAACGATTTCGAGTGGTGACAGTGGCATTGCGCGCGAGGGACAAGTCGGCGATGATCGAACTTCATGAGCTGACGAAACAATTCCGTAGCGGCCGAGAGCGAATCTTGGCCGTCGATCGCATCTCGTTTTCGGTCGCGCCGGGAGAGGTCTATGGACTGCTCGGTCCAAACGGGGCGGGCAAGACGACCACGATGCGAATGATCATCGGCCTTTTGCAGCCGGACGGCGGCTATGCCGAGGTGGCCGGGTATCGCTCGACCGACCAACCGGACGAGGTGAAATCGCGAATCGGTCTGGTGTCGGCTGGCGACGGCACCTATCCCTGGCTCACGGTGCGCGAGATGCTGCTCTTCTTCGCCGATTTGTACGGGCTGCCGCTGCCCCAGGCCCGCGACAATCTGCGCGTGCTGAGCCAGCTACTGGATTTGACCAAGCTGCTCGATCAGCGCTGCGCGACCTTGAGCACCGGGCAGCGGCAACGCGTCACTCTGGCGCGGGCCTTGATCCACGCCCCGCCTGCGATGCTGCTCGATGAGCCCACGCGCGGGCTGGACGTCTTGGGAAGCCAGATCGTCGTCGACTACATCGGTCGGCTGCGGAACCAGGGCATCGCGGTGCTCGTGACCACGCATCGGCTGGACGAAGCGGAGCGGCTTTGCGACCGCTTCGGGCTGATGCACGAGGGGCGCCTGTTGCACGAAGGAACGCTCGCCGAGCTGCGCGCGACCACCGGCTGCAACAACCTGGTCGACATGTTTCGGCAACTCCTTCAGCCCACATTGGCCGCGGCGAATTAGCGATTCGGCACTGGCCGCACCCCAATCGACGTCGATTCCATGGGCGAAGACTCACAACTCCACCGATCAGCGACGGGACCGGCCTGGACCGGCCGGCGCCAGATTCTCGGCCGCCTGGCGCGGCTCGCCCTCAAGGAATTGCGGGAAATCCTCCGCGATCGGCGGACGATCATCACGCTCGCCGTGATGCCGATGCTAATTTATCCGCTGCTGGCCATCGTTTTTCAACGGTTTTTGCTCACGTCGTTGTCCGGCAGTGCGGACGTGAAGTACGTCATTGGAGTCGATTCCGTCTTCTCGGCGAATCATTTGGCTCGGCAACTGGAGATGGGCGAGGCGGCGCTCGCACGCGGGCGCGGCGCGACGACCGCGGCCCATGGCGAAAAACCTGTTGCCGAGAGTCTGAAAGGAGTTAAATTGCCGATTAATTTCGGCGGCACGTCGACGGACGAAAGAGATCTGCATCCGACGCTGGTCTGGGTCGAGGTGGCGGACAGGGATGCGGAACGCGAGGTAATTGACGCCGCGGTACATCTGGCGGTAATCACGAAACATACCGCAGGGAAAGACGACGATGGCTTGGGGCGCCCGCTCTCCTGGGAACTTTTGTATCGGCCGGGCTCGCCTACGAGCGAGGCCGCGGTGCGCTATGTAGAGCTGCGGCTTGCAGCGCTCAACGAGTCGCGCCTCAATCAGCAGCTAAAAGAGCTCGGCGTCTCGGCTGTCATCCCGGCGGCGTCGACTCGCCGCGCGGTCGATTTCAGCGGAGCACCGGTCTTTTCATTGGCGGCGCTAATCCCGTTGATTCTCGTGCTGATGACCGTGACCGGGGCCGTCTATCCGGCCATCGACCTTACGGCGGGCGAACGCGAGCGGGGCACGCTTGAGATGTTGATCGCCGCGCCCGTGCCGAGGATCGGATTGCTGCTCGCGAAGTACGTCGCGGTGCTGACCGTCGCGCTCCTGACGGCGACGGTCAATCTTCTGGGCATGACGATTACCGCCCACAGCACGGGACTCAACATGTCGCTTTTCGGCGGCGAGGGTCTGTCGCTGTTCGCCGTCGTAAAAGTGCTGCTGCTCTTGGCGCTGTTCGCGGCGTTCTTCTCGGCGCTGCTGTTGGCGATTACGAGTTACGCCCGCAGCTTTAAGGAGGCCCAGGCATACATCATCCCGGTAATGCTGCTCTGTCTGGTGCCGGGAATCATCTGTTTGATGCCGAGCCTGCAATTTTCCGGCAGCCTGGCCGTGGTGCCGCTGGTGAACATCGTGCTCTTGGCCCGCGATCTCTTGGAGGGCAGCGTTGATCCGGCGCTGGCGACGGCCGCCGTTGCATCGACCGCCCTATATGTGGTCGTCGCCCTCGCGCTTGCCGCGCGAATTTTCGGCACCGACGCGGTGCTCTACGGCAGCCAATCGACGTGGGCGGATATCTTTTCTCGGCCCGAGTCGGCGCAATCGGCGCTCAGTGTGCCGGCGGCGATGACTGCGCTGGCGCTAATGTTTCCCTGCTATTTTGTCCTGTCGGGCGCGCTGAGCCACTCTCCCGACATTCCAATCGAGCGGCGATTGTCGGTCGCGGCGCTGGTGACCGCGCTCGTGTTTGGCGGAATCCCCTGGCTGGTCGCGGCGTTTAACCGGGTCCGATTGCCAACTGGAATGGGTTTCCGAATGGCGCACGTGGCGAGCTTCGTCGCGGCAGCGCTTTTAGGTCTAGCACTTTGGCCGGCCGCACATGAGCTTTTCCTGTTCAACGAGTGGCTAGGCATCACAACGTTGCGGGCCGACCAATTGGCCGCCGTGAGAACACTCTTGGACGAGTGGCGAGGCATCTCGCCAGCCTGGATTCTCGTGACATTCGCAATCGTGCCTGGCGTGTTTGAAGAAATGTTCTTCCGCGGATTCTTTTTTACTTCGCTGCGCACGCTGTTCTCGCCGTGGAAGACGATTTTCGCGACGGCTCTCCTGTTTGGGCTGTTCCACGTTGTGGCGGCGAACGTGTTGGAACCCGAGCGGTTTCTGCCGAGCGTATTTCTCGGTGTCGTTTTGGGCTGGGTCCGCTACCGGTCGGGAAGCGTAATGCCCTGCATGCTGCTCCACGCGGTCCACAATGGATTGCTCTTATCGCTTGTCTATTGGCGTGACTCGCTCACGGCGGCTGGCTTTGGCATTGAGGAAGACGCACATATCCCGTTCAGTTGGCTACTGGCGGCCGCGTTGGTCGGGCTCGCGGCGGTTACGCTGATGATGATCGCAACCCGGCCAAGAGAAATCGCTTCGACGTCCCCCACCGAGTCGCGTGTCCCAATGACCAGTTAAACGGCCGCCAGGCGCTCCTACTCAGGCAATTTGCGGACGCTGCCCGGTGCGAGCGGTTTGCCGCGTTCGGCGCTGGCGACCGCTGCGAAACAGAGGGCCAGGCTAGCGAGGTTATTGCGAGCGCTGTTGGTCGGCTCGCGCCGCTCTTCGATCGCGCACAGTAGCTCGCCCATCGTGCCGTGAAAGCCGTCGGGGAACCACGCCCCGCGGAGCGTGGGCCTGGCGACGCCGGCAGACATCGTCAGCGAGACGCGCTGCTCGTCTTGATTGACGCCGGAGCTCGCGATCGTGCCGCGGCTGCCGACAACCAGCGTGCGATCGACGCGACCAACGCGGGTGTGGGCATCGAAGATGAGCGTGGCCTGCGCCGAAGGATATTCGATCGACACCTGGGCCAAGAGAGGCGACGCAATCGGTTGGGCCGTTGAACACGCAGTCGTGGCATAAACGCGCTTCGCCGTGTCTCCCATCAGCGTGGTGACAAAGTCAAACGAATGAATTGCGAAGTCGTACAAGATCAGGTGGCGGATCGTTTCGAAGGACGTGCCTTTGACCCACGTGTGGTCCCAATGGACGTCGCAATGGACGGCGTCGAGCGTGCCGAGCAGTCCGGCACGGACCGCCTCGCGGATGTAGCTGTAGTGAGGCGCCCAGCGGGCGTTCTGGTTGACGGCCAGCTTCACGCCCATTTTGTCGGCCAGCTCCGCCAACCGCTCGCCTATTTTCAGATCAAGCACAAAGGGCTTCTGACTCAGCACGTGCTTGCCGGCGCGCATCGCTGCCTCGACCAGCGGCCGCCGCATCGGCGGATGCGTTGCGATGTCGACGACTTCCACATCGTCGCGCCGCAGCACGGCCTGGAGGTCGTCGGTCGCCTCGGCGGCAGGGTAAAACTCGTCGCGACGTTTTTCGGCCCGCTCGCGATTCACGTCGCATAGCGCCACGACGTTGTATTTCGCGCGACGGTACGCCCGCAAATGCCAGGCCGTGATGCCGCCGCAGCCGACTAGCGCGATGCCCGGGCGATATTTCTTCGGATCCCTGGGCTCGTAGGGCAGCGACGGCGCGGCGATCGCAGCAAGCTTGGGCGCTTTCTTTGCTGTCACCGGCTTGGATTTTCGCACAGCACGCTTTGCCATGTTACCTCGGCCGGTTGCATTTATTGGGCAACCGGATATACATAATGGTTTATACTCGCGCTTCGCCGCGATTGCCGATCAGAATCCGGCCGCCGGCTCTCCAAGCGAAACAAAAAGCCTAACAAAAGTCATGGCAAAAGATAGCGGTTCGAAACAAGACAGTAAACGAATCTTGCTGGTGGATGATGACGCGGAGATCGTCGAGTCGTTGCGGCTCGCGCTTGAGTCGCATGGCTTCACGGTGCTGGTCGCCCGCGACGGCAATCAAGGCTTGGCACTGGCCGAGCGCGAGAATCCGGACCTTGTGATTCTCGACATGATGATGCCGAAGCGCAGCGGATTCTTGGTGCTGGAGAAGATGCGCCGCACCCGCGAAGTGCCGCTGCGTGTGATCATGATCACCGCCAACGAAGGAAGCCGGCACAAAGCCTACGCCGAGATGCTCGGCGTCGACGACTACATTCGTAAACCGTTTCCCATGGACCGGTTGATTGAAAGCGTGAAGCGGTTGGTGGGTTAGCGCGTCGCCAACGCGTTGTCCTGCGAATCGGGTACAAAACCGCAGGCGGAACCGGCCTAGTCCAGCGAAATCGCCCGGGCCAGCGGCTCCAGCAAGCTCCCCATGACATAACCGTCGACCACGTCTTGCGCCAATTGGGCCAGCTTGTCCACCGCCGCCACATAGCTCGTCTCCGGGCCCAAGCTGCCATATTGCCGGGCCGTCACGTAAACGCTGACTTGCTCTTCTTGGAAATCGCCGGTGCGAATTTGATAGGCGTTGGTCCGCGTCTCGACGTTCACGCGGCACTGCAAGCGGCAATCCGCATCGAGTGAGAGCGTCAATGCCGGCTCATTGCCGATAAACGTGGCGCCAGGCATCGTGGTCAGCTTCTCAAAAGCGGGGCAGACGCCGAGCGCCTCAGCGATCAACTGGGCTTGGTTGCCGCGATACGAAAAGTCGAAACCGATCAATACGTCGAGCGCCTCGCAATCGAGCGTGCTCACGGATAGGCCATAGGGCGCCAGTTCCATCGCGTGCCGATGCTGGTCAAGCGCCGCCTCAACCGAGGTCGGATTGACGTAACCCGAGCAAATTCGCCGCGTCTCGACCGAGCACCAGCGGTAACTGCCCTTTTCCTTGTCCTCCTCCAGCACGAAATCGCCCTTATCGCGGGCGTAGAAGTTTCGCATCTCGGGAAACTTCCGCTGCATTTGCTCGAAGTAGTGGAGGATCGTCTCGCGGCTGCCGGCAAGCTCCATCTCCGTGCTCAGGTTCAAATTGACGTAGTAATCGTCCGCCAGCGAACTGTAGGAAGTCATGGAGGTATATCCTGCGAAGTTGCGACGGGTGACGCCGAAGGCCTATCTTCGCGGCGTCACTTCATCGCTGACCATGAGAATCAGTGCGACAAGCCGACGCGAGCCACAGACCGCCTCGTCCCCCCCTGGGGACACCCCGTCTCGACGCCATCCAATGCCAGTATAGAATGCAGGCTTGGAGCCTGTCAAAGCTGCGGAATTGTGTCAGCCGTGGCCAAACGTTTTGCAATGTGCACGAAGCCTGGGAGAACGACTATGTCGATTGCAACCACAGAAGAATTGGATATCTACTCTCTTGACAAAACCGCAGAAACCATTGGCACCGTGTTTTCGAGCGACTTGGGGTGGATGGCGGTGGCGGTCCGCGGCCAGGCGCTGTGCGGACTGGTATTTGGCCATCCCACGGCGGAAAAGGCGAGCGCGGCGCTCGGCCGCGCGCTGGGAACACAGAGATCGCAAGGGCGCAAGCGACTGGCCGACGACGAGACTGATGACGTGCAATTCGTTCGTCGTATGGTTGACGACTTGCAGCGCTTCGCTGCAGGTGAGCCGGTCGACTTTCGCGAAATCGCAGTCGACGGGGATCACTTGACGCCATTCGGCCGACGGATCGTCGCGGCCTGCCGCCGGATTCCCTTCGGCAAGACCCGCAGCTATGGCGAGTTGGCCGCGATTTGCGGTTCGCCCGGTGCGGCCCGCGCCGTCGGCCAAGTGATGGCCAAGAACCGTTATCCACTCGTCGTGCCGTGTCATCGCGTGCTCGGTTCTGGCGGACAACTTGGCGGCTTTTCGGCGCCGCAGGGACTAACGATGAAACGTCGCTTGCTTTCGCTTGAAAGCGCCGCCGATTGAAATCAGCTCGCGCCGTAAATTGCATGACTCTTCGCCGTCAAATGATGGTGTTGATTGCCGGTCCGACGCTGCTGATTTACATTTTGATTCTCGGTCTGGCGGCAGTGATTCAATATCGCCAGTCGAAGCTCGAAGTCGAGCGAGCGATGACACGTCTGGCGTCTAGCTACGCGGCGCGGCTCGACGGATATCTCAGGGAGGCCTCCCGAATCGCGATTACGTCGGCGCGATTCATGGAATCAGGCGCCACGGTGTCTGACGATACTGTCTACACGATGCTCGAAGACAACGTGCGACAATCGCCATTTGTCTATGGTTCCTGCCTGGCGTTTGAACCGGGCACGCGTCGTCCGGGGGAAGAGCTGTTTGCTCCCTATGTGTGCCGTGACGGCGACGGCGTGCGACGTATGAACATCGACCGAGCTGTCTATGATTGGTACCGCGATCCGCAATACACCTGGTATAGCGAGCCGAAGCGGCTTAATCATGATGTCTGGAGCGATCCGTATTTCGACAAGGGCGCCGGCAATATCTTGATGTCGACCTACTCCGCCAATTTCAAGTCGGGCGATTCGTTTGGCGGCGTATGTACAGTGGATATCGATCTGCCACGACTCCGCGAGACTGTCGGACGCGACATCGACGAGCAGCTCGACTTCGTGATCCTATCCAAGGACGGCCGATACGTTTTTCACCCGGATGCTTCACGGATCATGGCCCGGACGGTATTTGATTACTTGGGCGATGCTGGTCGGGGAAGACTGTCCCCGATTTTTAAAGGCCTGTTGTCGGGCGGCACAGGCGCCGCATGGCTTGATGGTTGGGAAAGCGACCATGCCGTTGGCGTTTTCTTCGCGCCGGTTTCGTCGACGGATTGGATGTTTGTGGCCCGCGTGCCTGCGGACGTGGTGTTGCGCGACGTCCGGCGACGCACGCTGGCGAACACGGCAGCGCTGACGGGCACGCTGCTGTTAGTCTGCGGTTGTATCTACCTTGTGGCCCGGCGGATCGCCGCGCCCATCACGAGCTTGGAGCAGGGTGTGACCAAGATCAGCGGCGGCGATCTGGAAACGCGAATCGACGAATCGGCGCCCACGATCGAAATTCGCCACCTTGCCGAAAGCTTCAACCGCATGACGGCCGATCTTCGCACGCACGTCGACCGACTCGCCGTAGAAAAGACCGAGCGACAGAAAATCGAGCACGATCTGGATATCGCTCGCCAAATTCAGCGCGGACTGCTGCCTACCACTAAGCCCGATCTGCCAGGTTACGACATCTCCGGTTGGAGCCGGGCCGCGAACAAGACCGGCGGTGACTACTACGATTGGCAAACGCTCCCCAACGGCCAACTACTCGTTTCCGTAGCCGACGTCTCCGGCCACGGGATTGGCCCGGCACTCGTTGCGGCCGTTTGCCGCGCCTACACCCGGGCCAGCGTGCCCAGCGCGGAACATCAACTCGACCAGATTGTCGATCGGCTGAACGAGTTGCTCGTCGCCGACATGCCCGAGGGGCGGTTTGTCACGTTCGTCGGCGTCTTGCTCGATCCGACGCGAAATCGTGCTCAAATGGTCTCGGCGGGCCACGGGCCGTTGTTTCGCTGCATCACGTCGAGCGGAGAGTTGATCGAAACCGGTGCCGACGGCCTACCGCTCGGCCTAATGTCGGACCACCAATATGGACCGGCCAACGAGTTCGGGCTCGAGCCTGGCGACTCGGTGCTCCTCGTCACTGACGGATTGTTCGAATGGACCAACGCGGCCGGTGACGCATACGGCCTGGAGCGGCTTCGCGCGTCAATTCTCTCGCTAGCCGCGTCATCGGCCGACGCCATGATTCAGGGCCTTTACCAGCAAGCCGAGCAATTCGTCGGCGGCGTGCCGCAGGCGGACGATGTCACGATTGTAGTCGTGCGACGAGTGTGAATTCATTGGGCCTACTTGCTAGTGGCCCGCTCGCGCGGGAAAATCGCAGTTGGCGCAATCGCAAATTATTGGAAATACGTCGCAATTGAGGAGCCCTATGAATCTCTCTGCCGATGAACTAATGAGCGCAGCGTTAGCTTTGCCGGATGGTGATCGTGTGGAGCTCGTCGAGGCAATCCTCGCTTCGTTGCAGCCAGACGACCGTCCACCGTTTGACGAATCGTGGCGTGAAGTCATCCTGCGCCGGTCTGCCGAATTGGACTCGGGCAAAGTCGCGCCGATACCATGGTCCGATGTGAAGCGGCGCGGGCGGGAGCAAGCCGGTGGTTAAGCTTCTGTTTCATCCGGACGCAGAAGCTGAATACGTTGCCGCGATCGCTTGGTACAGATTGCGAAGCCCTCGGGCGGCCTCACGGTTTGAAACGGAAGTCGAACGCGTTCTGACGCTCATCGACGAAAGTCCCGAAATGTTCCCTAAGTACGACGAGGCGCATCGATTTTCTGTGCTGCGACGATTTCCTTATAGTATCGTATACCGAAGTCGCCACACCCACGCGTATGTGGTCGCAATTGCGCACTCAAGTCGCTCACCGGCTTACTGGGACGACAGAACTAACCTATTCCCATCGGCTAAGACGTGCCGCTGGGTGCTTATCCGAACATCGTCGAGAGCTCGCGAAGATAATCGAGCGCCTCGTCGAGCTCCGGCGCGACGACGCCCGGCTGACGGCCGGCGCGGTCGCACCCGCCTAGCAGCACCAAGTCGTCGAAATGATCAGACTGCTCGAGCCGGCGGCGAGCTCGGGCGCCAATTTTGCCGCTGGCCAGTTCGTGGGCCAGCATGTGATGCTCGATGAGCCAAGCCGTCCGTTTGCTCACGAAACCGTCGAGAGCCTCCAGTGCGGCCGCCACGTGCTCTTCGGCGTCGATCGCCTTGCCGACGTCGTGCAAGAGCGCGGCCGTGAGAAATTCTTCATCGTACGCCAACTCGTCCCGCGCCAGATCGAAAACTTGCAGGCTGTGGTAAAGGGCGTCACCTTCCGGATGATATTTCAGCGGACCCGTCACGTTTTCGAGCGGCAATAACAGCGACTCGAATAGCTGAAAGCGGTCGACTTGGGCCGCCGTTTCCGAAAGCGCGGCCGCAACGTCGAGGTCGGGATATTCGCGTTCGAGAAACTGCTCAAGCTCCGCGATGCTGGCCCGCTCGATCGCCTTGCCGGTGACCGAGCTCTTGAACACATAATGGGCCATGTCGGCCGCGTACACCGTGAGCTCGAATGGGAAGCGGTCGACCAAGTGAATGTGCGTAAAGATTCGCTCCTCGCCATGCTTACGAACTTGCTTTCGCTCGACCACGTACGTGAGGCCGTCCTGGTCCAAGAGATGCGTGATCGCCTCGGTCGTGTCGGAGAACAGGTGCAGGTCGATGTCCGATCCTTGGCGGACGTGGCCGGTCATCACCGAGCCGATCAGCCGCGGGCGGAAGGGCGCGAGCCGCCGCATCAGCGCCAGGGCGGCGAGCCGCATCGCCTGCAAATTGTCGGCCCGCGCGTCGCCTTCGTACAGCCGCGCGAGCGATTGAATCTCGTCGCGAATCTCCGCGTTCGAGGGCAAGTCGGCCGGCTTGACCCACCGCTGGCCTATCGTGCGGGCCGCCTTCATCTTGGCCCGGTAGTATTCGGATTCCTGCCGGCTATACATCAGACGGGCGGCTTCCCAGGTGATCTGCCGCCGCAATTTCGAGCGATTCATCAGGCGAGCGCCGTAAGCCCAGGTAATTGGCGCGGGGCGGGTGGGTTAAGCCTCCAGGCTGACGAGAACAGGCATTTCATCTGCGACGTGCCGTGCGCTTTTTCAGCCTGGAAAGGCCGACGGACGTCGCATCGCCGCGCGGCGGCGCGCTACAAACATTATGGCGCACAGCCCCAGCGATTGGAAGGCGAGCGCCGCGCCAGCTGGTTCCGGGACCGCGGCACCGCCTCCGGGACTCGAAGTGTGTACGGTATGTCCGAAGTTATTTGCCCAGAAGGCGTAATCTTCGGGGCCCACGGTGCCATTGCCGTCACCGTCGGCGCCGCTGCCGTGCGGCGTAACGCTCATGCCGAGCGTGTCACGCCACACGGTATAATCCAACGCGTCGACAGTGCCATCAAGATTATAGTCGCCATCCAAATGTCCATCGGTCACGATGCGATAGATCTCTCCTCGATTGGCCTGAAAGGATGCATTCGAGTAGTCGACGATATATAAGTTGCCCACGGCATCTTCGCCGTATGAAACGGGCACGTTGATGTTTGACGAATTGACACCCAGAGTCGTATTGATATTCTCAACCGATCCAGTCGGATTCGAAGGGTCGGTGAAGCGCCAATAGTTGGGCGCGAGTTCGTCGGCGAAGAAATACTGGCCTTGTAGGCTTGGGTCGGGACCCCGATACACATAGCCGCCCATGATGTCCTTTCCTTGAAACGGACCAGACGCGGCACCGGCGGCCGGATGAGTGTAATCGTATACCGGAGGTACATAACCTGCCGGCTCGGGGCCGCCGGGGGTTCCAGGCGTTTGCACGTTGCCTTCCCGCAGACGCCAACCATAATTCTCGCCGCCGACGTCGCCAGCGGCCTGGCGGTCAACTTCCTCGCGACTGTCCAAGCCGACATCGCCGATCCATAAATCCCCCTTGTCGCGATCGAAGCTCGCTCGCCACGGATTGCGTAGCCCGTACGACCAGATATCGTCGTCGCCCGCTTTGCCCACGAACGGATTGTCGGGCGGGCTGGCATAATTGAAGTTGTCGTCGCCGAGGAAGTCATCGCCGTGGACGTCGACACGCAGAATTTTTCCCAGCTGGTCGTTGTCGATGGTCTGCGCGTTGTTGAATGGGTCGCCCTGCATTGTGAAATTCGCGCCGCCATTATTGAAGGTGGCGCCGCCGTCGCCGGTCGTCACGTAAAGGTACTGCGGCTGATTCGGCGTTAGTTTGGGGTTGAAACCGATCCAGCCGCCGTTGTGGTCAGTCGCGGGCTTGATGAAGCTGAGGATCTCTTTCTTCGTCGAGGGATCGCCCAAATTCGCATTGCTCGGATTTACGCTGTATTGGCGGACATGGAGGGAAAACGGCGAGATCGCGTTGAAGGGGCCGCCCGTTATCGGTGTGTTGCCGTTGTCGACCGTCACGTCGACGTAGAACTTACCATAGCCCGGCGTGCCGACATTGTAGTAGTCGGGATCAAACGCCATGCTCTGAAAGCCACCGTCTCCAGCCGCATCGGTGTCCGAGATTGTCATAAACGTCCCACTGACCGTGTTCGTTTTAAGATTGACGATCTTGATCGCTCCCCCTTTTTCAACCACAAACAAGCGATCACGGTCACCTGGTGCTGAAGTGGCATAGACCGGAAAGTTCAAGCCCGTGGCAACCCTCAGCAAGCCGGTGACCGCCGCGCTGGCTGCGCTGCACTCGAGGCACATTGCCAAAATGACCAACCCGCGCGCCTCAATCCACATGCTTCGTCTCCCCATTGGGAACGTTCATCGGCCGCGGGTTGGCAGTCGAGTTGACCGGTACGTAAAGTACTTGAAACCCGTAATATTCCGAGGGCCGACGGAGTTCATCATACCAGCCGGAGCGGACAAAGATAGGTAGCGGCTACGTGTTTGTCGCCGGATGTCGGCCACGCCGTAGGCAAAAACCGACCATCATCGCCGGTAACAAGAGCCCAATGGCGATCGAGGATGGTTCTGGGACCGCGGCGCCCCCTCCGGGGCTCGATGTATGCACGCTATGTCCGAAGTTGTCCGCCCAGAAGGCGTAGTCCTCGGGGCCCACGCTGCCGTTACCGTCGCCATCAGCGCCGCTGCCGTGCGGCGTAACGCTCATGCCGAGCGTGTCGCGCCAGACGGTGTAGTCGGCCGCGTCGACCGTCCCATCGGCGTTATAGTCGCCCGGCAAGACTTCCGTCGTATTGATGCGAAAGACGCTGCCGCTGCCGTAGGAAACAATGTATTCGTTTCCGACAGCATCCTCACCGAACGACGCCGGAGCCGAGATCGACCCGGTATTTGGCGTCAGCATGCTGTCGATGTTTGTCACCGCAAACGTTGACGTGTTCATTTCCCATTTGTGCCCACTGACTTCGTCCGCAAAGAAGTAGGTGCCTTGGAGGCTGGGATCGGGCCCGCGATAGATGTAGCCGCCGATCACCGCGTTGCCGAGATAGTTTGCATCGCCGCCGCTGCCAATGTGGCCATAGTCGTAAACCGGAGGCACATAGCCGGCGGGTATCGCGCCCCCGATGCCACCGGCGGGCGTTTGAATCGAGCCCTCTCGTAGTCGCCAACCGTAGTTGGCGCCTCCCGCGCTGGATGCAGGTTGCTTGTCGATTTCTTCGCGGGTGTCTTGTCCGACGTCGCCGATCCACAGGTCGCCCGTGTCCCGATCGAAGCTGGCCCGAAACGGATTGCGCAGGCCATACGCCCAAATTTCGCCCGCGCTGTCGGTCCCGACAAACGGATTGGTGGCCGGCACCGCATAGTTCTTCATCGCGTCCGCGGGAAAATCGTCACCGTGGACGTCGATCCGCAACTGCTTTCCCATGAAGTCGTTGGGGCTGTTCTTAGTGTTTTGGGCGTTGCCGCCGGGTTCAAAATGGCCGGCGCCGGAGTCGTTGCCGATCCCGCCGTCGCCGGAGTCGATGTAGAGATAGCCGTCCTTGGGACTGAAACCAATCCAGCCGCCGACGTGATTGTCTTCTGGCCGGGGCCAACTCATGATTTCTGTCGCAGCCGGATTCGCGACCAGCGGATTAGACGAAACGGAGTACTGGCGAATGTGAGTCGAGAAGGGTGACGTGGCTTGATTGCCGCCAGTCGCGTTTCCCGGGACTTTCACGCCGCCATTGTCGACCGTGCCATAGGTGTAAAACTTACCGAAGCCGGTCGTGTCGGGCGTGGCGTAATTCGGATCGAAGGCCAAGCCGACCAAGCCACCTTCATTCGCGGGATCGGTGTCCGGAACGTTGAGAAATGTCGTGGGTGTCGCGCCAGGATGGGAAAGATCGACAATCTTAATGTTGCCCGCTTTCTCCAAGACAAATAAATGGTCCTTGTCGCCGGGTGCGTAGGTGGCAAAAAGCGGCGCATTAAGGCCACTCCCCACTAACGTAGTTCCCGAAATAGCCGCTTCGGCTGATCGTGCGACGACCAATAGGACCAAAATGACACCAACTGCGCAGATTCTTCGCGTACTCATTGTGCCTCTCCTGTCACATTTTCCGTTCGGGTCGCTTGGTCCCGGCCAAGCGAAAGCAGATATCGTGCCCGCCGCACCGCTCCATCGTGGCAGTTGCGACTTTGGAGGTCACAAGCGACGCCTGTGTGGGATGCCGCGGTCGTGGCGTCGCAAGCTGTGGTTTGGGAAGGCCGACGCAGGCTGCGCCGTTCGCGCCCACAGACTTAGCTCCAAAACTGCCGGTCCAGCAGGCGATAGTTCACCGCCTCGCTGAGGTGCTCTGTCAAAACGTCGGCTTGGCCATCGAGATCGGCAATCGTGCGGGCCACCCTCAGAATCTTGTCGTGAGCCCGCGCCGAAAGGCCGCTCTCCTGCAGGCTGTTCCGCAGCAGATTCATGCTCGCATCGCTGAGCTGGCAGTGTTGCCGGATTTCGCGCGACGACATCTGCGCATTGGCCCGCGTCGGCGAGCTCGCGAATCGGGCCGTTTGAAACGCGCGGGCCGAGAGCACTTGCTCTCGCATCGTCGCGCTAGAGGTGCCCGGCTGCGACGCGCTCAATTCCTTGAATGGCACGGCTGGCACCTCGATATGTAAATCAATGCGGTCGAGGAGCGGCCCGCTGATCTTCGCCATATACCGTTCGATTTGCGGCACGCTGCAGTGGCATTCCCGCCGCGGGTCGTTGCGATAACCGCACGGACATGGGTTGAGCGATGCGATCAACACGAAGTCGGCCGGAAACGTGGTCGAATTGAGCGCCCGGCTGATCGTAACGTGACCGTCTTCGAGCGGCTGCCGCAACACTTCCAGCGTCGAGCGATTGAATTCGGGCAGTTCGTCGAGAAACAGCACACCATTGTGAGCCAGGCTGATTTCGCCGGGTGTGGGCGTCGAGCCGCCGCCCACCAACCCTGGATTACTGACGGTATGGTGCGGCGCGCGAAATGGCCGCCGCGCTAGCAGCGGTTGCCCCGCCGGCAATCGACCGGTCGCGCTGTAGATTCGCGTCGTTTCGATCGACTCCTCGGCAGTCAGCATCGGCATAATCGTTGGCACACGTTTGGCCAGCATGGTCTTTCCGGAGCCGGGTGGTCCGACCATCAGCAGATTGTGCGCGCCGGCTGCCGCAATCGTGACGGCTCGCTTGGCCATCTCCTGGCCGCGGACATCCGCGAAATCCACATCGTAGTGCGAAAGCTCGTGAAACAGTTCGTCGAGCCGCGATGGCACCGGCTCAATCTCCAGCTCGCCGGTCAGAAACGCAACGGTCTGCGACAGGCTGTCAACCGGAATGACGTCGATGCCTTCAACAACGGCTGCTTCGCTGGCGTTGATCGAAGGCACGATCAACCCGCGAAAGCTTCCGTTCGTCGACGTGTCGCGTTGACGCGCTGCGGCCGCCATCGCCATCGAGAGCGCGCCTTTTACCGGCCGCGTGCTGCCGTCGAGCGCGAGCTCACCGACGATTGCATATTGCTCAAAGACTTCGGAGCGCAATTGCCCGCTGCCGGCCAAGATGCCGAGCCCAATCGGCAGATCGAACGACGAGGCCTGCTTCGGCAGTTCGGCCGGGGCCAGGTTAATGACCACGCGATCCTGCGGCCGAATGAAGCCGCTGTTGACCATCGCCCTCTCGATACGATGCGTGCTCTCCTTCACCGCCATCTCGGGCAAGCCCACCAGCACGGTCTTCGGCAGCGCGCCCGCCGAGACATCGACCTCGACCTCGACGGGCAGAGCGTCAATACCTAGAAGTGAAAACGTATGGAGCTTAGCGAGCATGATCCAGCCCAGGAGTCCGCGGTTTGCCCGATTATGTTTGGCCGCGATGCGAGAAACAAGCAGCCGTCCAGAAACATTGAGGCGAGTGCCGTGGTCAAACGACCGTCGCCGGCGGTAGACTCCCCTAATTCGGAAGAGATTCGGTTAATGATCCGCCGTAGACCGCGGGTAGAAGTTTGGTGCCGATTCGATTGAAAGGGCACTTCGACGTGAAACAAGCCAATAGCGCGACCGCAAGTGTGTTGATTGGGACCTTGGTTGGGATGGTGTTTTTCCTCGGCGGGTACCTATTATGCGTCGGTGACCATAAAACCTACGGCGACGTGATGTTTATCCTCGTGCCCTTTGTGTCGGGGCTCACGATCGCTGCTCTCGTGCGACCGGCTCGCTTGGTCGCCGCCTGTTGCGCCGCGACCTGCCTCCTTAGCCTGATCATTCTGATCTCAATTGGTATGGAGGGCTATATTTGCTGCTTGATGGCATTGCCCATACTCTTGCTCGGCTTCGTGCTGGGCGGCGCGATTGGGTTCGCAGTTCGCCGGCACTGGCTTGACAAAGGCGCGAACGCGAAGCGGAACACAACGACACTGTTATTGCTCTGCCCGCTGCTTTTGTCGACCGCCAACTCTGTCGAAAAACCGTGGCGCTCAATGCAACGACAGGAGGTGTTTGAAGACGAAATCGTCGTTCCCACGACACCGAGCGAGACCTGGGATTTACTCGTCCGAATGCCGCGCATGGACGGACCCAAGCCTTTTCTGCTCTGGGCCGGACTGCCCATTCCAGACGAATGTACGTTGGATGGCGATGCTAACGGCGCGCTTCGGGTCTGCCATTTCAACCTGGGAGTCATCGAGCAGCAAGTAACCGACTGGCAAAAGCCCACCGCCGTCGCATTCAAGATCACCAAGAGCACGTTGCCGGGCCGTCGTTGGCTCACTTTCGTCGATGCCGACTATCAACTGATTCCAGACTCGGCCGGCACTAAGGTGATCCGTCGCACGACGATCGCCTCTCGATTGTATCCGCGTTGGTATTGGCGCCCTTTTGAAGCCTGGGGCGTCCACTCTGAGCACCAGTACGTCCTTTCAAGTCTACGTACGATAGCCGAGACAGAGGCTGTCGCGCAGTAGCCCCGCAGCCCTCGCGAATTGACCCCCAGATGCGAAAGGCCGGGTGGTCGCACTTTACAACGGTGGCAGGGCGACAAAATGGCCGCCGCCAGTGCGGGCGGCGCGACGCAATGCTGCCCGGGAATAATCCGCGCCGTGCGTGCGAAATAACCACAACCGCGAGCTTTGCCACGACGGCGGTCTCGCTTCGGGCGGGCTCGCTGTCGCAGCGTTGACGTATTTGAACCCATTGAAACAGGAACGCGTAAGTTCCACATGTGACAAGCGCGTGTGACATAAATGGACCAAATCGGTCTAAGACAATAGTCGAAACTATCGCGGGCTTATCTCGTACGTTTGCAGCGAGTCGGAAGCGTCGCGAAACTGTTCACCTATTTTGGTGTTTTGAAGATTGTTTGAGTGTTGCGTTCTTGAGCTGGGAACTCATTTCTGGCCGCGATTTCGCGGCCAAACTTAGCGGGGACATTTCTGGAAGCGCCTTCGACCGAGTTTTGACCGAGCGGTCGACGGCGAGTGTTGCAGCTTGGTTGCGTCTGTAGCCAAGCACGCGGGGTTTATCGGTTGCGGGTCAGATTCTTGTCCGTGGCAGTCCAAACGTAGACGGCTCACCGCGCGCATCGCTGCTCGTGGTGTGGTATGTCTCGGACTGCGCACCAACAGAGGAGAGAGAAATGCGATTTCGTCAACAGCCAGTGCGGTGGCGTCGTGCGCGCCAGAGTTTTTCCGTCGAACAGCTCGAGCCAAGGGAAATGTTGGCCGCCGACGCCAGTCTGGCTGCCGCCTCGATTACAACTTCGCCCGATACCATAACGACTAATTCAGCAACCGCGCTGGTCAACTCACAGGCATTAAGCGCCGCGGGCGGCCACCTCACGCTGCTGCCGAGCATACCGACGACCCACCTGCCACCGCGCTCCGTCGATGGCACGGGCAATAACCTCTCGAATACGGAGCTGGGCAGCACAGGTGAGCAGCTTCTCCGCGAAGCCCCAGCCGACTATGGCAACGGCGTCGATTCGCTGGCCGGCGCAGACCGCCCTGATCCTCGCACCATCAGCAACACGATTGCCGCTCACGACGCGGGTGAAACACCCAACGATCGTCAAATGTCCGCATACGTCTATCTCTGGGGCCAGTTCATCGATCACGACATCGATCTTACCGAGCCGCCCACGACGAACGCCGTAGAGGCCGACGTCCCGATTCCGACGGGCGATACCAGCTTCGATCCCGACAAAACTGGCGACCAGGTGATCCCGTTCACTCGTTCTCGTTACGACACAACGACCGGCACCGACGCGACCAATCCGCGCCAGCAGATTAACGAGATTACTTCCTGGATCGACGGCTCAATGGTCTACGGTTCCGATCAGGCTACCGCGGACAGCCTCCGCACGTTTTCGGGCGGCAAGCTGCTCACCAGCGCCGGCAACATGCTGCCGATGGACTCGGCCGGCAACTTCCTGGCCGGCGACGTCCGCGCCAACGAAAACATCGAGCTCACCTCGATGCAAACGCTCTTCATGCGCGAGCACAACTACTGGGCCGGCAAGATCGCGGCCGCAAATCCCAAACTGACCGACGAGCAAATCTATCAGCAGGCCCGGGCGATCGTCATCGCCGAGATCCAGTCGATCACGTACAACCAGTGGCTGCCGGCCATGTTGGGCACGGCCGCGCTGCCGCGCTACCAGGGCTACGATCCGACCGTGAACCCTGACATCGCCAACGAGTTTTCGACGGCAGTCTTCCGGCTCGGCCATAGCTTGGTCAACGACGACGTCGAGTTCTTCGGCAACAACGGCACCGCCGTTCGCGATGAGGTTGAGCTCAAGGACGCGTTCTTCAATCCGGCCCTGCTCGAATCGACCGGCATCGACGGCATTCTCAAGTACGCTGCCTCGACCCAATCCGAAGAGCTCGACAGCCAGATCGTCGATAGCCTGCGAAACTTTCTCTTCGGCGATCCGGGGCAGGGCGGACTCGATCTGGCTTCGCTCAACATTCAGCGCGGCCGCGATCATGGCTTGGCCGACTACAACACGGTCCGTGCCGCCTACGGGCTGCCGCGTGTGACTTCATTCGCCGACATCACGTCCGACACGGCGGTCCAGCAGAAACTGCAGGATCTCTACGGCAGCGTCGATAACATCGATCTCTGGGTCGGCGCGCTGGCCGAAGATCATGTTGCCGGCTCTTCGACTGGCCCACTTGTGAAGGCAGTTCTCGCGGACCAATTCGAGCGGCTCCGCGACGGCGACCGCTACTGGTTCGAGAACATTTTCTCGGGCCGTCAGCTCGCCCAACTTGAAAACACGACGCTCTCTGATATCATCCGACGCAACACGACGACCACCAACGTGCAAAACAATGTCTTCTTCATGCGCGCGGCCGTCAGCGGACAAGTTCTTGCCAATATCGGTGGCGGCGGCCGGTTCAGTTTCCGACCGGTTGGCGTGCCCAATGCGGCGGTCGACCTGATCAACGATGAAGGCGAGGTGATTGCCTCGACCACTACCGGCCGCGATGGCCGTTACCAGTTCACGAACATCGGCGAAACCGGCAATTACCAGGTTCGCGTCACGGCGCCCGCTGGCGTAACATTGATCTCGAGCGGCACAAAGTCAGTTTCCATCACGCGCGGCGACGTGGTGATTCCGGCCGTCAACTTTGCTGTTCGCTTGGTCGGACGACTACTCGGCGGCGCAACTCCGCTCGCGGCCAATGCACCGGCAACGTCGGGCGCCGCACCGGCTACGTCCGCGACGGCCGATTCCACCGATCAGGACACCGCGGCCGCAACTGCGTTTGCACAATTGTCACCGTCAAACGGTCGGCAAGCTCAACCGTCGGACGTGGGCGCGATCGCGCGAAGGGACGAGTCGCCGTCGGATGCCACTCAAGACGCAGTATTTGGTGGACAGACGCATCAAGCCGGGATGGCTGGAAGCCCACTGGCGAGCGCATTTGGCCGAGCCTTTGGCGGCCAGCGCGGATAATGGCTCGCCCTAGTCCCTCCTCGCGCCTAAACTTTCACACTGCGCTGCTGAGATTTGTCAGCGTGTGGCGCATTTGGTAAATTGCCAGGCGGCAATCCGAGGAGGAATGTGACGATGCGCGTATTTCAGGTCCCGCGCCCCAAGGCAGCGTTTGAACTCGTGGATCGCCCGATCCCCGAGCCGCCGGCCGGAGCAATCCGCATCAAGGTCCAGGCCTGCGGCGTCTGTCACAGTGATTCGGTCACCAAGGAAGGATTGTTTCCTGGTATCGAGTACCCGCGCGTTGCTGGGCACGAGGTCGCAGGCGTGATCGATGCCGTTGGTTCGGGCGTCGCTGCCTGGACGACCGGCCAGCGCGTCGGCGTCGGCTGGTTTGGCGGCAACTGCGGATATTGCGACCAGTGCCGCCGCGGCAATTTCTTTGCCTGCAAATATGGCCAGATCACGGGCATCAGCTACGACGGCGGCTACGCGGAATACATGATCGCGCCGGCGAGCGCGGTCGCCCTGATGCCAGCCGAACTGTCGCCGATCGAGGCAGCGCCCTTAATGTGCGCCGGTCTCACAACGTTTAACGCGCTGAGAAACAGCGGCGCGCGGCCCGGCGACGTGGTCGCGATCCTCGGCATCGGCGGGCTGGGCCACCTCGGTGTGCAGTACGCGGCCAAGATGGGTTTCCAAACGGTGGCCATCGCCCGCGGCCAGGACAAAGGGCCGCTCGCGGTGCAGCTCGGTGCGTCGACCTACATCGACAGTCAGGCGCAAGATCCCGCGGCCGAACTGATCAAGCTGGGCGGCGCGACAGTCATCCTGGCCACCGCCACCAGCGGCGAAGCGATGACGGCCACGGTCGGCGGACTCGCGCCGAACGGCACGTTCCTCATCGTCGGAGCGGCCCAATCGATGCAGGTCTCGCCCTTGCAACTATTGACGAAGTGCCAGTCCGTGAAAGGCTGGTATTCTGGCACCTCGATCGACTCACAAGACACCCTGGCTTTCAGCGCCCGCAGCGGCGTCAAATCGATGAACGAAGTCTATCCCTTCGATCGCG
>DASYDU010000202.1:0-10730 GCA_036499445.1 Lacipirellulaceae bacterium | reverse complement strand
GAGGTCGCGGCCGACAAGAGCACTCTTTATTTCGCTCACGCCCAGTTCTACCGTGTGGCGGGTGGTGGGTTTTCGCCCGACTTCTCGATTTTTTGAGTCTCAGTCGTAGTCGTCGTGCCGCCCGGCGTCTTCACTGTCGTTTCGCGGGAACTCTTCGACGTGTCGGAGCAGCCGATTGAGCAAATTCCTAAGGCCGCCATTGCCAAGACCGCTAATAGATACCGTTTCATGATTTGCACCTTGCTTATTTTAGATTGATCTTCGATTCCCCAGCACGCGCCAGGGCGTTTGCACCCACTTGATGCTGGCAAGTAGCGAGAGCATCTTATATGCCAAACTGCCATACCGAGGCGATTTGACGCACTCTTGCCATCCTGATGTTGACATCATGGCCCGTGCTCAAACGCGCCAAGCGGCTCGCTTTTGCCAAACTCAACGCGTGCATCTACCTCAAAATTGAAAGCGGCGTAGCCAACTTGGATCGAGCGGGATCAATCAGCATCGCGAAATGTCGATAAGAAAAAGTTCTGCGGTCGCGTCCTGCAGAGCAAGTATCGCCGCCTCATTGGTTCGTAAATATGTCCTGCCTTTGACTGGCATGGCCTTTGCATTTCTCTGCCGCCATCCAGTTTTTCAATTTCACGTTTTGAAGGGAGCCAATCATGGCAGGTAAAGCAGATCAAGTGAAAGGCCGTATGAAAGAAGCGGCGGGCGCAGTCGCCGATAACGACAAGCTTCGTCGAGAAGGCAAGATCGAGCAGGCTGCGGGCAAAACGAAAGAAGCGGTCGAGAAGGGCGTGGACAAGGTGAAGAAAGGCCTGGAAGGCAAGAAGTAACCAGCCGTCGATTGACCATCAGGCATCATTCGCCTCGGCGTCGGACGATCCACCAACCACTAAAGGGTTAACCATGAAGAATTCTACTGCGAAATCTTGGGGCCCCTGCATTTCTTGCAAATGGTGGCAGATCGAGCCGGGGGCCGAGGCCGAATATCTTACGGCCGGTCTATGCATTGATGAGAAGTTGCAGCCATTCAAGCTGCGCGTTACAGGAAACGCAGGCTGTAACCGCTACATGGAAGGGAATCCTGCTCATGGAAGGGGTTCGAGCGAAAAACCTCCGACGGCGATCCCGGCCCGCTAGTTTGCCAGAGCATGTCTATTTTGTGGTCGTCGGCAGCAGTTCGACTTTGCCGCTGTGAAGATCGTAGACGCCGCCAACAACTTTCACGCTGCCTGCTGCAACGCGCGGGGCGAGAACCGGCGGTAGATTCTGCAATTTCTCGACGCCGATCCGCACATTCTCGCGGGTGGCATTGTCATAAATGTCACCCGGCTGGCCTTGGACCTTGGCAACGGCGGGCTTGATCAATTCCACGAGGCCGTTGATCCCGCCAGGCAGCGAGTCCTTTTGATCAATGTGCCCGACGGCCGCCTTCACCGCCCCGCAACTTGTGTGGCCGAGCACGACCACGAGCGGCACATTGAGTTCCGCGATCGCGTATTCGATGCTCCCCTTGACCGTAACGCCCGCGCCGTCGACGACATTGCCTGCCACGCGAATCACAAACAGATCGCCAACACCCATGTCGAACAACAGTTCGGGTGACACGCGCGAGTCGGCACAGGCGACGATGACGGCCACCGGATTTTGGCCGTCCGCCACCGCGCGAAAGTCGGCCGGACTGCGGCGCGGACTATGAGCTTGTCCGCTCGCGAACCGTTCGTTGCCCTCGATCAATCGTTTCAACACGTCGTCGGGCTTCGGCACGGCGACAGCCGGTTTGCTGTTCGCATCGTCGGCCGCCCGGACGACCGCTACCAGCGAAAGTAAGACAACCCCAATGTTTAGCAGCAGCAAGGGAATCGTTAACAATCGTGAATGCATTGGTTTCTGCCTGTCTTGATTGATGGGCTACCAGTTTGTTTGCAAGCGACGGACAGTATAGCCGATGCGGAGAGACTCGCGCCAATCGGTAGCTAAACCTGTTAACTGCAGGCAACAAATGCGGTTGCCACTTCGGATGAGCTTCCAATGGCTGGGCTCCCCGCTAGGATTGCCGATAGAGTAGGATGAAGATCATGGCAGCTGCAACGTGCGAAATACCAATGACCGATCGATTGCCGACACCGGACGAGCGGCCGGGGGCGGATGTGGTGATCTATGATGGACAGTGCAAGATTTGCACGGCCCAAATCCGCAAGTTGCCGTGGTGGGACTGCCAACGGCATCTCTCATATCTCTCGCTTCACGATCCGGAGGTCGCGCGCCGCTGGCCCGACCTGTCGCACGACCGGATGATGCAGGAGATGGTGATCGTCGACCGCGCCGGCGGCCGCCACTGGGGCCCCGAGGCAATTCGCTACTTGTCGCGACGACTTCGACGACTGTGGTGGGCCGTGCCGCTGCTCTATTTCCCAGGCAGCATGTTCGTCTGGCGGCCGCTCTATCGCTGGATCGCGCGGAACCGTTACCGCCTGAGCGGCACCGAGTGCGACGGTGGCACATGCGCGCTCCACCGTTAGCAACGTGATGTCGGCGGCGGCCTATGCTGCCTTCGACAGTTGCCGCAGATCGTCAAACAACTGGCGCAGCGCTCGCTGACTCTTGCCCCAATCGTAGACCTGACCAGGAATGGTGAGTCCCGCCTCCACCAGAGTCGCGCCTCCCTCGGCCTCCACCTGGACAACCAAATCGCCCTTGAGCGACCATATGTCCGACGGCATCGCCGCATGCAGCGTGCATCCGACAGCCGACTGCTCCACCTGCCCAAGCTTCTGACCGTTTCCAGCCAGCGAACAGAGAATCGCGACGATGACCTTGCCAGGCGGCTCGAGCAAACGCTCGGCGTGCGTCTTGCTCATTTTCAAACCGAGCTTCTCACTCAGCGGCTGGGCGATGCTGGCAATCAGCGTCAGCGGCACACCACCGGTGAGCGGCGTGAGCACTTTATCGCAGCACTCGAGAAATTGCTCGCCGCTGAACTTCGTTTTGCACTTCGCGGCATGCTGCGCGATGCGATTGCGAACTTCGGGCACCCGGAGCAAAGCTTCATAACTCGTGAGCTGCGTCCAATTGACGTCGACAAGATCGGCTTCGCTCTCGTGAACGTCGCCAGGAACAATCGGTGCAAGCGGCTTTCCGCACGACCAACAATACTTTCCCTGCGCTAGCTTCCCGCAATCGGAACAATACATGAGAAGGGCTCCCTGGTTATATTCCTCCTCTTAAATCGGCCATTTCCGGCGCGAACGTTCGGGAAGTCTCCTGTGCATGCAACGCTGTCACTCAAACCCATGCTCGGCCCCTGGAAACGTGCCGCCGCGAACTTCGTCGCGATATTGCGCCACGGCGCTGGTCACCTCCGACTTGAGGTCGGCATAGGCCTTCACGAACTTTGGCACATAGCCGCTCGTGATGCCGAGCAAATCGTGCAGCACGAGAACCTGTCCGTCGCAGTCCGCGCCGGCGCCGATGCCGATCGTGGGAATCGCGACCTCGGCTGTAATTTTCTTGGCGATCGCTCTCGGGATGCACTCCACTACCACCGCAAACGCGCCGGCGTGCGCAGCCGCACGGGCATCGGCCAACAGCTCGACCTCGTTGCGCTGCACACGGTAGCCGCCAAGCTGGTGGACGCTTTGGGGCCGCAAGCCACAGTGGGCCATTACGGGAATGCCGGCCGAAACGAGCGCGGCAATTGTGTCCGCCTGTTCGACGCCCCCCTCGAGCTTCACCGCCTGACACCGCGACTCCTTCAAGATCCGCCCCGCGTTTTCAATGGCCTTGTGTTTGCCGAGGTGGAAACTGGGAAACGGCATGTCGACAACCACGAGAGCGTGCTCGACCGCCCGACCGACCATTTCGGCGTGGTAGATCATTTCGTCGAGCGTTACCGGGAGGGTACTGTCATGGCCTTGGACGACCATCGACATGCTGTCGCCGACGAGGATTCCCTCGACGCCCGCCGCGTCGACGAGCCGGGCCATCGGATAATCGTACGCCGTGACCATCGACAGCTTTCGCCCTTCGGCCTTGAAGGCGGTGAACTGCGGCACAGTGATGCGGCATGCACGATTAGGCATTTTGGTAAAACTGGGCATACCTGTGGAAACGATCAAAAATGCTTGCTGGCCCTGGACTTAGCACCGAACCCGAGAGCATTTACCTATTTCCATTTTGCCACTGCGCCGATCGAGAGGCAACGGCGATGAGCGTCCGGCCAGGATAAGAGCGCCAGGCCTGATGCCTGTTGTGCGTCCCGCGGCGGAGTTGCGAGCGAAAAAATAGTTTTCCCAAAAATACTTGACCGAGGTCTAGACTCTGATAAATTGGGGCCTTCTATTAACGCACTTGGTCCGTTGGGACATCGCTCCGAGCAACGCTAATGCGTCTTCTATCAGGCAGCTGTATTCGTTTCTAGCACGAATACGTCGGTCGGCAGCTTCGTTTTGAGCCGGCCAAATTCCACGCAATGCCTTTAGTTGTATCCCCTAAGGAGTGAGATCCCATGAGATTTGTGCGCGCCGGTTATTTCTTTTGCGCGTTGGCCTACGCGCTGTTGTTCACCACGGCTTCGTCGTATGCCACATTCTTGAGCGTCTTAATTGATAGTAAAGGCTCGATCACAGCAAACGACAAGATCTTCAGCAACTTTGCAGTCGTCGCAGATTCGACCACCAATGGCGGAATTGTTGATTTGAGCAAAATCGACGTGACGCCACTCAACAACGATCCACTCGATCCGGGCCTGAATTTCGCCGCCCCCCTAGACGCGATTGGCACACCATTTGCGCATCAGGGCCCGTCCTCCGCGCTTCTATCTTTCTCGTTCGACGTGCAAACCATCGATCATCGGCCATTGATTAAGGACAATTCCCTGATACTCACGGGGTTTGCGTTTGATGCCGGGCCAGGGGCCTTCATTTTGGTGTCGGAAGACTTGACCAACGCCGCCGGCAAAGCCATCGGGCATAAGCTGACCTTCGCGCAGCCGGGTGAGCAACCGGGATCAAGTGCGAATCACTCGGACGTAGCGGTTTTTACCCCCACGGATTTCGTCCACGTCGTCAAATCAATCACCGTTCAAGGACCGCTCACTAACTACGGTGCGTTCTTGACGGGGTTCCAGCAGCGATTTTCGCAGGTTCCAGAGCCGAGCGGCTTGGCGCTGGGATTGGCGGCGCTGTTCGGCGGCATGTTCGCCTTGCGCCGAGGCCGCTAACTCGGTGTAAATTAACGTCCGTTGCTTAGCTCCCTTGGTGGGACTAGGCGGCGAGATTGCCCGCGACCCCCCGCTTTTGCGCGCCAATGAATTGGACGCTCTCGGCGGTCATTTCAGCTGTTGTTGGAGCACCTTCGCGAGCCGGTGACCGGCCTCGACGGCCCGCCGCTCCGCCAAGTTTTCGGCGTTCGCCTTGTAACTCGCTGACAATTCGAGCTCACCCAAATGCGAGTGCCCCTCGCGGGAAGCTATTTGCTGCATTATTTCCGGCGTGTAGACGTATTGTTTGCAGAGCTCGCGGCTTTCATCGATCCAGTCGCCGACGTCCAGCGTCGCCGCGGCCTTTTCGCCGGCCGCCGCTAGCTCCTTTTTCTGTCCAAGATCGTACGCCAAGACGCGGCAGGTGCTATATGGTTCGTCGTTCGAGATCACATCGTCCCAGAAGGCATGGAGCTTGTAACCGTTTTCCGGCTCGAGAAAGTTGCCGCCATGGTCGCCTTCGCGGAATCGATGTGTCGTGAATAGCGCGCTGGAATGAAGCGGCTGATGCGCGTCGCCGACCAAATGCAACAGCCAGCAAAGATAAACGGCCCGCTGTCCTTTATCCGCGTTTGCGTCCCCCACGATTTTCGCCGCATTCTTCTCCGCTTGAATCACATTCATTGTCGGATCGTCTGGGTTCTCCGGAATGTCGCGGCTCAGGTTTTGATTCACCTGGCGTTCCAATTGGTGTTGCTCATCGTCGTTCAAGTAAATCGGCATGTCGATGTAGTGCCACAGACCACGATGGTATTTGGTCACGTCATCTCGCGTTACAACGCTCTTTGCCTCGCGCATTACGTCAGGCCAGGTGGCGGCGTGGGCGAAACACCACTGGTCCTGCTCGGCCGGGCTGCCTTTAACGACGTCTTTCGGCATGAAGTGCTGGAAGTGGTCCTGGAATCGGGGATGTGCGCGTAACAACTCAACCGCTTTGGCCTTGGTGGCATCATCCAGTTGGTCGTAGGCAATCAATGCGACGATCATGTGCCCGGGCGGATTCCAGGCCTGGGCCGGTGGCGTCAAAACACATGCACTAATTGCAGCAGCCATTAAAAAGGCGAGGACAGAGCGTTGGTTCATGGATCAGTACCCGAAAGGTGGCTAAGGCTGTGTCGTCTGGAAACTGCCCATTTTACGCAGCCCCCAACCCCCTGTCGCCTGGCCGCCCAAAGAAATGCCCCGGATAATTGGCGATTTTCGTTTGATTAGCTATTCTAAAGGTTGCTTGTCACGCAGCGGGCTCGTTGAAACGCGGAACTGGCGGAAATGATTCTACAACCGAGAGCATCGGCCTTCACGCTGCTCGAGTTGCTCGTGGTGATCGTCATCATCGGGGCGCTGCTGGGGCTCATGTTGCCGGCGGTTCAGGCCTCGCGCGAATCGGCCCGCGCCGTGCATTGCCGCAATAATTTGCGCCAAGTGGCGTCCGCCCTCCTATTGCATCACAACTCGCAAAATTGCTTCCCCTCCGGCGGCTGGCACTTTACCTGGGTCGGAGAGCCCGAGCGAGGCACCGGTCTGGAACAGCCCGGTGGATGGATATTCAACTTGCTTGGCTATCTCGAGATCGGAAACGACCGTTCCCTCGGATCAGGATTATCCGGCGACGCGCGGGCCGATGCGCTGATCGAAAGGTGTGCCGCGCCGAACCCGCTTTTCGTCTGTCCCACACGCCGAGCTGCGATCGCGTATCCGCAAACATTGCACCAGCGGCCGCTGACAATGGGCGGCCCCCTCGCGAAGGATATGACGTCGGGTGCCAAAAGCGATTACGCCGCCAACGTCGGATCCGGTGGCGTCGTGGAGTTTTACTATCAATGGTCCGGGCCGCAAACTCTGCAAGAAGGCGACCGAGCTAACTTTGTTTGGCCGACCGACGCTAAGTTTCAGTGGTTAGGTTTCCCTCATCTCAATTTCGACGGCGTGATCTTCGGCCGGAGCCGTGTGACGCTGACGCAAGTGACCGACGGTGCGTCAAAAACTCTTTTAATCGGTGAGAAGTATCTCACGGCCGAGAACTATGAAACCGGCAAGGACTCCGGCGACAACGAAAACATGTACTGCGGCTTCAACAACGACGTGTGTCGCTCGACTTTATCGGCACCAATGCCGGATGCCCTCGGCCACGAGCTCGTAAGCCGATTTGGCAGCGCCCACCCAGGCCAATTCAACTGCGCAATGTGCGATGGCTCGGTCCAAGCGTTTGCTTACGACGTCGATGAGATCGTCTTTCGCGCGCTCGGCTCTCGCGACGGCGGCGAATCATTGGGCAGCGCGAATTAGCCGCCTTCATTGCCCGATCGACCACGCCGGCCCAAGCCAAACCTGGTCGCGATGCCACCAATTCCCCGTCGCGCGCCGTTCCGACGTATCGGTAAACCTGTATTGATCGAGCGCGATCCGGACATACTTTGGAGCTTGGTCGGGAAACGGGTTTGATGCCAAGAGTTCGACCACCTGCGGTTCGCCGGCCATCAGTCGCATCAGGAACGAGCGAAACCAAGGGCTCATCTCGCGAGGATCAATCCTACCCGTGGCAACTTCGACGCTTTCCAATCTCAGGGCCTCAAACCACATTTGCCAATCGAGGCGCGGTTGATGCGGAGCGCACAGTCGCGGCGCTCGCGACGGATCGCCTGGCTTCCAGCGAAACTCATACGCTCTCCAATTTTTCCCGTCGCTGCTCCCCTCGATCAAAATCTCAGGGCGTGTTTCCGTCATTTTCCGGAAGAGTCCATAGCTGTTCACGAGAAAGAATTGGTGGACATTCCAGGCGGCTTCCAACGGCGGCTCCTGCTGCTCTCGCGGCCACACCGCTTCCTTGACCTGCAATGCGCCCACAAGCACCGCAAATGCCGCAAACGGCACGAGCACAAAACTCCGCCAGCGCGTCGGTGAAGCGAGCACGGGCCAATCCGATCCACGGATCCGCCGCCGCAAATACCGCGGCCAAACCCGGTCATCAAGCAGCGTCAGCGCCAGGACGATCGTCAGCAGATTGAAGAAATTGTAATTCCCCGTGCCGGCAATAAACAACATCAGCAAACTGATCCCGCCGCAGGCGATGTACCGCACTTGAGGCGGCCCAAATAGAAACCAGGGTAGCCCTAACTCGATGATCAAGAGAACGACGACCGACAGCTTCTCAAACCACTCCGGCCATTTGCTGACATACCAGCTGGTCCAAATCGGCAGCGGCTGCGTCCAGTAGTGAAAATCTAGCGCCGTAAGCGCCGTCCAGCAGTTGGCCAGCGGCAAGCCGTCGCTTCCCAGCCGCCACTCGCTCCAAGTTAATTTCACGGCGCCCGATTCGAGCATCAATCGGAACAGCAGCCACCAAATCAGCCAGATCGCTAGGCGCGGCGGATGCCGGTCGCCAAGAAACCTCGACCGCAGCGCCAACGGCGCGACGAAAATCGCAACAAAACCAGCCTCCAATAAGAGTATGTCCCACTGAAACGTCAAGAACTCCTGTCCAGCGTGAACCAGCGATAGATAAATCAGCCACAGCAAACACAGCGTAGGAATCGGTAACAATCCCGCGACGAGCATCAGCGAGAGCACCGTCCCCGCCGCGCAGAGCAGATTAAGAAACCCGTCATGCGGGCTGATCCAAGCCAGCGTGGGAACACTCCAAATTGTCGAAGCGTGCGGGCTCACTTGCTCAAAGTAGTGCGCGACCGAATCAAGATAATCATGCACGGGCAAAATGCCGTGGTCGCCAACCAGGCCGTCGATCTGCGTCCACAAAGACACAAATGCGATCAAATACACGATGCCGAGCGCCCGCAGAAAAATCGCCGTTGAAATGTGATACGTCGGCGGCTTCAGCTCCCGCCCGTACCAAATCCGGCAGACGCCCGTCACGAGCGGACGATTGGACGCCACCAGGTGGTAGGCGGCCTCCGCCAGCCAGGCAAACGGCGGCAAGCTATACAAACCGACGAGCCAGCGCTTGCGCCCGCAATAGGCCATCCCTTGAAAAACCGCTTCGGCACCGCGAAAAACCGTGCCGTCGGCCGCGATGAAATAAATCGCTCGTTTGAATTCCTCTTCGCTGACCTGCGGAAACCGCCCGCCCGCCTCTTGGTACGGCATGTAGCGAATTCTGTCGCCGGTCGCTGCACGCCAGCGGTCGACGATTGCCCGGCAGAGCGCGCAGTCTCCGTCGAAAACCATGACCGGCAGATCAGTCCTCAGCATATCGGGCGATTTTGACATCGAACGTCGGTCGATTGGCAATAGCAATGCAATCTCGCGCTCCTTGCCGTATTATATGCTTGTCATCCCGTTCCGCTTTGCAATCGATTTGCCCAGTAACAAATGTCCAATTCCTTGCAAGTTTAGCCGCGACGCGGAGCGGAGCGAGTCGGGGTCTGGTCCATTTTTCGGTCAACCAGCGCCGACTCGACCGCACGATCGTCGACCGAAACATGGACCTGACCCCTTTGCATTACATGAAAACTCTCACCAAAGAACTCTGGATGCAGGTACCAACCCGCCGCGCCATCGTGTCGATCCACGCCGACGTGGAACGACTCGTCCAAGAAAGCGGCATCCAAGACGGCCTCGTCCTGATTAACGCGATGCACATCACCGCATCGGTCTTCATCAACGATAACGAGCCCGGGCTCCATCGCGACTACGACAAATGGCTCGAAAGCCTGGCCCCCTTTGACCCTTCGCCCCAGCGATACGAACACAATCGCACGGGCGAAGACAATGCCGACGCCCATCACAAGCGCCAGATCATGGGCCGCGAGGTCGTCGTCGCGATCACTCACGGCAAGCTCCACCTCGGCCCGTGGGAGCACATCTTTTATTACGAGTTCGATGGAAAACGCCGCAAGCGCGTCCTCGTGAAAATCATCGGCGAGTGGCCGCACTCGCTCGATTCAAACAATTGACTCGGCTAAGAGCATCCTATCAAAGCGGGAGGGCGAGGCTCCCGCCGAGCCAAAACCTGCGGCACCGACAGACTCTAGATTTGTGACCGGTGGGCGCGACCGTGGCCGAAATGACCGAATACGATCATGTCCCCCGCGCCCGCGCCGAAATCGGGCCCTACCTGAACTATTACAACCTCCAACGACGACACAGTTCCGTCGGATACCTCAGCCCCTGCCAATTAGAATCCCTAAAAGCCGCCCCAATATTAGCGAGTTCTACTGTCCGACAATTGCCAAGCATATCAGAATACCCAGAAAGACTGACAAATGATCTTTTAGATCGTGGGCGTATCGGCTTCGACGTCGACCCCTTCAAAGGTGAGCGAATGGGATATCATTACGTCCCACAGGAATATCTTAAAGGCTTCGCTGACCCATCGAATCCGGACAGATTGTGGCAATTCGATAAAAAGGTGCAAATCTATTCAAAGGCAGCGTTGCCAATCGATCAAATCGCTCAATCGCGCGATTTTTACGACGCCAAGACGGAGGATGAGCTAAACCGCCTCGTCGAG
>DASYDU010000201.1:0-16692 GCA_036499445.1 Lacipirellulaceae bacterium | reverse complement strand
TAAACCCCGCCCCGCCCAGCTAGTGAAGCCGTGCAAAACGGGAAAAATCGCTACCTCCGGTTAAGCCGTGATAAACGGGCCTTCCGATAGAAAAGTGGGCGACGGCCGGCGTGCGAACCCGATTGATCGCGAGTCACGTCCGTTGCCCCAATTGCCCGCACTCACTCGTGATTGACTTCCTACCTCGCAGGGGACCCAACTGTGCCGATCCATCCGCAAGCTGCTGTCAGCCCGTACGCGATCTTGGGCGAGAATGTGAAGATTGGACCGTTTTGCGTCGTTGAGCCGGGAGTGGTGATCGGCGACAATTCGACGCTCTCTAGCCGGGTGGCAGTGAAGTCGGGCACGACGCTGGGCCGCGGCAATCACATTTGCGAAGGAGCGGTCCTCGGCGGATTGCCGCAGCATGTCCACATGCCGGAGTCGCCCGGTCGCCTGACGATCGGCGATGGTAACGTGATCCGAGAAAACGTGACAATCCATCGGGCGATGGACGCGAACAAGTCAACTCGCATTGGCAGCTTCTGCCTGATTATGGTCGGCGCTCACGTGGCCCACGATTGTTCGCTTGGCGACAATGTGATCATGACCAACAACGCGCTGTTGGGCGGCCATGTCCATGTCGAGGACCGAGCGTATATCTCCGGGGCTGTGGCCGTGCATCAGTTTTGCCGGATCGGCTCTCTGGCGATGGTCGGCGGGCTGGCGCGCGTGCGGCAAGACGTGCCGCCGTTTGTCACCGTCGACGGCGGAACTACGATGGTGGTCGGGCTCAATCGCGTCGGATTGCGCCGGGCCGGGCTCACGGCCGAGCATATCGATCAGATCAAGAGCGCCTATAAACTGATTTACCGCAGCGGTTTGCCCTGGGACGAGATGCTCGAAGTGCTTGAGCAGGAATTCACGGAGGGCCCGGCCGCCGAGTTCGCCGTCTTTTTCCGCAATGGCCAGCGCGGTTTCGTGCAGGAACGCCGCACTCCACCGGGCGCCACAGTTCGTCTGGTCCGCGACGAGGACGACGCGCAGCCGCTCTCCCATCACGGCGCAGAGAAGATGGCAGGGTAAAGCCGTGGCTGATCTATTTCGCGCTGGCCAGCGCCGCCTGAGCCGCAGCCAGTCGCGCGATCGGCACGCGGAACGGGCTGCACGATACGTAGTTCAGCCCGACCTTCTGGC
The DNA here is from genome assembly GCA_036499445.1 of Lacipirellulaceae bacterium. Classification (GTDB taxonomy): domain Bacteria; phylum Planctomycetota; class Planctomycetia; order Pirellulales; family Lacipirellulaceae; genus DASYDU01. Next base: position 15,516 of record DASYDU010000201.1, on the reverse strand, counting down.
AGAACTTGATCGAGTCTGGATCGCCGCCGTGCTCGCCACAGATACCGCACTTGAGGTCCTTCTTCGCCGAGCGACCCTTCTTGACGCCCATCTCAACGAGTTGGCCGACACCCGTCGTGTCGAGCGACTGGAACGGGTCACGCAGCAATAGTTCTTGCCGGAGGTAGTCCGGCAGGAAGGTGTTGATGTCGTCGCGGCTGAAGCCAAACGTCATCTGCGTCAGATCGTTCGTGCCGAAGCTGAAGAACTCGGCCACGGCGCCGATTTCGTCGGCCGTCAGAGCCGCCCGCGGAATCTCGATCATCGTGCCGACCAGGATATCGAGCTTGCCTTTGTACTTCTTTTCTTCTTTCGTCGACTCGATGGTAGCCCGGACCTGATCCGTTAGCATCGAAAGCTCCTTGGCGGTGCCCACCAGCGGGATCATGATCTCGGCCACCGCGTCGATCTTCTTTTCTTTGCAGGCGATCACGGCTTCGGTGATGGCTTGGACCTGCGTCTCAAGAATCTCGGGATAGGTCACCGCGAGGCGGCAGCCCCGATGCCCAAGCATTGGATTCATTTCGTGGAGCTGGTCGACACGTGACTTCACGTCGGCTGCCGGGATGCCCAGTTCTTCGGCCATTGCGGCCTGGCTCTTCGGATCGTGTGGCAAGAACTCGTGCAGCGGCGGATCCAAGAGCCGAATTGTCACCGGCAAGCCGTTCATCGCCGTGAACAGGCCGATGAAGTCTTTGCGCTGGAGGGGCAAAAGTTTCTTGAGGGCCGCGCGGCGATCCTTGGTATTCGTGGCCAGGATCATCGCCCGCATCGCCTTAATGCGATCGCCTTCGAAGAACATGTGTTCCGTACGACAAAGGCCGATACCTTCGGCCCCGAATTCGCGGGCCCGCTTGGCATCGGCCGGCGTGTCGGCGTTCGCACGAATTTTCATCGTGCGATATTTATCTGCCCACTTCATGACGGTCTCGAAATCGCCCGAGAGCTTCGGCTCCTGCCGAGCAATCGTGCCGGCCATCACTTCACCGGTCGAGCCGTCGATGGAGAGCGTGTCTTTGTGAGTGAATGTCTTGCCGCCAACTTTGATTTTGCGTGTTTTCTCGTCGATCGTGATCTCGCCAGCGCCGGCCACGCAGCAACGACCCCAACCGCGAGCGACCACGGCCGCGTGACTCGTCATGCCGCCGGTGCTTGTGAGGATGCCGACGGCCAAGTGCATGCCTTCGATGTCCTCGGGGTTGGTTTCCTTGCGCACGAGCAAGACGTCCTCGCCGGCGTGGGCGCGCTCAACCGCCTCCGACGCCGTAAAGGCCAATTTACCCACGGCCGCGCCCGGTGAGGCCGGCAGACCGATGGTGAGCACAGCACTCGACTTCTTCGCCGCCGGACTAAAGCTCGGGAGCAAAAGTTGCGTGAGATCGCCGGCCGGGATGCGCTCGACCGCCGTCTTCTCGTCGATCAGCTTTTCCTTGACCATGTCGCAGGCGATTTTTACCGCGGCCGCACCGGTCCGCTTGCCATTTCGCGTCTGCAGCATGAACAACGTACCCTTCTCGATCGTGAACTCAATGTCCTGCACGTCACGATAGTGCTGTTCTAGCGTGTCCTTATTCTTGAGGAGCTGCTCGTAAACTTCCTTGTTCCACTTGGCCATCTTGGCGACTGGCTCCGGCGTGCGGATGCCGGCAACCACGTCCTCGCCCTGCGCGTTGATCAGGAACTCACCATAGAACTTGTTCTCGCCGGTCGCCGGGTCGCGCGTGAAGGCGACGCCCGTGCCCGAGTCGTCGCCCATGTTGCCGAAGACCATCGACTGGACGTTGACCGCCGTGCCCAGCAGGCCCGTGATATTTTCCACCTGGCGATACTTGACGGCTCGCGGTTGCATCCAGCTCTTGAAAACTGCCTCGATTGCCAGCTCAAGCTGTTTGATCGGCTCTTGCGGGAAGGGCTTGCCAAAGTGCTTCTTGAAGACGGCCTGGTAATCCTTGCAAAGCTGGATCATGCCTTCGAGCGGCACGTCCGTATCGTTCTTGACGCGATATTTTTTCTTAATCTTATCGAACGCCTCTTCGAAGTACTCGTGATCGACGTTACACACGACGTCGCCGTACATGTTGATTAGCCGGCGGTAGGCATCGTAGGCGAAGCGATGATTGCTAGTGGCATTGGCGATGCCGACGACCGACTCATCATTGAGCCCAAGATTTAGGATCGTGTTCATCATGCCGGGCATCGAGCGGGCCGCGCCGCTACGAACCGACACCAAGAGCGGATTGTGCGTGTCGCCAAATTTCTTGCCGAGCTCTTTTTCGAGCGTGGTCACGCTTTTCGCGACGTGGTCCATGAGCGTAGCGGGCAACTTGCGGCCGCTCTTATAGTACAAGTCGCAAACTTCGGTCGTGATCGTAAAACCTGGCGGAACCGGCAAGCCGATGCTCGTCATTTCGGCCAAGTTCGCGCCCTTGCCGCCGAGCAAATCCTTTTGTTCGCCTTTACCTTCGGTTTTGGTGCGACCGAAGTAGTAGATCATCTTTGGCGCGTGTCCGTTCGACTCAGCCATGGCGGAGGATTCCTTGTAGGTGGAAGAGGCTTGTTTCGCTTTTCGATCGAGGACAACGCCTGCCATTTCGTAGTTCCCTGGTTGTTGAAGAATTCACCCGCCGGTTAGGATACGCAGCGTGGGTGACGATTTCGCTGTCCCTGGGGACGACCGTCGACCGGACTCGCTGAGACATGCAGATTGGGAAATCTGCGCGAGATGCGAATCGCTCAATCTAGTCCGGTACTCGGGCTGTCGTCAAGATTAGGTCGCCAGCCGGGAATCGTGAAAAACAGATGAAATGGCCTGCCAAACGCATCACTGGCATTTACCTGGCTATCCTGGTCGAGGGGGCGCTGGGCGTTGCGGCCCTCATCCTCGGCTGGATTTTTCCACTCCGCGAACAATTTGAAGCCAGCGCCCGAGAGTTGGGATGGGACACAGCGCTGGGAGTTGCAGCCACGCTCCCCTTGTTGGTGATATTTTGGTGGCTGATTCACGCCGACTGGCCCGCGGCCAGCCGGCTACGGCAGCAAGTTGAGCATTTGATTGCAGAGTTGTTTCCACACGCCTCGACTCTGCAATTAATGGCGATAGCCGCTGTGGCCGGGGTGGGCGAAGAGCTGTTGTTTCGCGGCACAATTCAGCCGCTCATCGCGCGATGGTCGACGCCGATCATAGGCCTCGTGGTCGCGAGTCTGATCTTCGGTGCGTTCCACGCCGTGTCGCTGTTATATTTTATCCTGGCGACGTTGGTCGGCGGCTATTTCGGCGGAATTGTGTTGGTTGGCCGCAGTTTATTGCCAGCAATCGTGGCTCACGCCCTGTACGATTTCATAGCACTGGTGTATTTATCTCGATCGATGACTCGTGGTTACGCCACACGAGCGACATCGCTGGAGGAAGAAAATGCTGGGATCCGCGATTGAGACCATTACCTGTCGAGACCTGTATGAACTCAGCGGCCGACAATCGATTGAATTGATCGATGTCCGCACCGCTGAGGAGTTCCGCGAAGTACGCGCGGAGGGCGCCCGCAATGTTCCGCTCGATAGCCAAGAATTGTTCGAGATGTTGCAACGGACCAAGCAAGCGACCGATCCGACTGTGTATTTCATTTGCGCGGTTGGCGCCCGCAGCGCGCAGGCCTGCGCCGCATTCATGGCGGCGGGCCACTTGAACGTCGTCAATGTGGAAGGCGGCACCAAGGCATGGTGCTACGCCGGCCTGCCCACGCTCCGCGGGGAGTGACCCCAGTGGCCGTTTAGCTGACCTGACACTCGCCGAGCTCTCGCGAAGAAGAATCCGACAAGCTACGAATGGCTGTCGCGGCGATCATTTTCCATATGCGAATAATTCGCATGCAAGTACGGCGATTTCCGAGCGCCGCGAATTCGGTCGCAAAGATTCTGTTAACTTCCGCCGGAATTCATTGACATTTTTCTGCCCAGGTGATACGACCTTTTCTTGCTGGCGCAATTCGTCAGCGGGCAATTAGGACCGGCCAGTTGGAAAGGAAACATAGACCTAATCAGCAATCGCGCATTCATTCTATTTTTAGCCGCTCCGTTTCTGACTGGAGAACGCAAGTGACAGGTTCAACATAGTTTGCGGCATTGTTCTGCGGTAACGAACCTAGCCCTGATCCGACGGGCCGTCGGCAGCGTTCGCCTTCTGCACGTCTGATCCACTTCGATTGAGAAGGAGGAGTCTAATGAAACGGTTTCCTGCAATCGGTATCGCGCTGGCGATCGTCTGGACCGTGGCCACGCCAATTGCCGTGGCCGATCCACTCCCGGGTGAAGTCCTCAAATTCCAGCAGTTGCCGCTCAATAATGGAGCGCTTCCCGACTTTCGGAATCTCGCCGGCGCGCCGTTTCCTGGGCATGACGAATTGAGCACGGCAACCCTAATGTTTCCGCCTGGTACCGCGACTCCGTTCTACCGAGGAACTTATATGGCCGACGATTTCGCCGACAAGGCTCTCACACCCGTGTTCCACCTTCGTTGGTGGGGTTCGTACTTGCAAAATTTTACGGGCACTACGGCGAATCCGGGCGTAAAACAATTCTTGATTTCGTTCGAAAGTGACGTCAAGGCGAACGACCCCTTGAACACAACCGGCTATAGCCACCCGGGTGACGTGCTATCGAGTCAAATCGTCACGCTCGGAGCGCTCGCTCAAGGCTCTGGTACATTTACTGAAACACTGCTCACCACGCCGCCACCGCCGCCGGGCGCCGCGCCGCTAGAGAAACTCTATCAATACAATGCAGAATTGAATTTGGGGAAAGAATTTCACGAGCATCCGGACACTGTCTATTGGCTGAAGATCGTGGCCTTGGTAGATCCGACGACCGACGGTCAAATACAGTGGGGCTGGCACGATCGGGACTGGTCGATTCCCGACCCGTTCGCTTCGACTAAACCAGCTGTTGATCCAGGCGAAGGTATCGTCGGCTCAGTCGGACCGATCCCGCCTCTGGGCGGCCAGCTGCCAGTCTGGCATTTCCAGGATGATGCCGTGAGCGGAGACATTGATGTGACTCCGCTCCCTTCGGCACCGAAAACGGCGGGCGTGCAGGAATTGCTGGGTACGCCAAAGCACTACATTGGACTTGTGGACGGCCCCGACGCCATGGGGCAGTTTTCCAAGGATTTGGCATTCGAGCTCTATACGCGTGTTCCCGAGCCGAGCACGCTGCTGCTGATGACGTTGGCCGGTGTGGCACTCGTCGCGATCCGTCGCCGACGCGGTTGACGGGAAGATCGATATGGGCCTAAACAGCTAGCTAATCGCTGGCCACAGATGTAGCAATTCAGGCGGGCCAAATCATCAGATTCGGCCCGCCTGTTTTAATTTTGGCTTTGCCGGCTACTTTCCGCCGGCATAAAGCGTGACTACACTAGCGGCTGCCACCGGCTTCAAGAATCCCAAAGGGCTGACTCGCGGCGAATTGACTGTTCGCCGCTTTCATCTATTAACAGGACTATCCCCATGAAACCAATTGGCTTTCGCTCCATGCTTTGCTTCGCTGCCGTATTGCTCCCGGCGCTTGTCGCCCGATCGGCGGAAGAAAAAATCAAGCCAGAGAGCTTGCCGAAGGCCGTCGCCAACTCTGTAAAAGCCCGTTTTCCGAGCGGGAAGATCACCGATGCAGCCAAAGAAGAGGATGACGGCAAAGTCGTCTATGACATCGAACTAACCATGAATGGCCGCAAGTATGAAACAGACATCCAAGCCGACGGCACGATGCTAGAAGTCGAGAAAGAGATTGCCGCCAAAGACGTGCCAGCGGCCATCACCAAAGCAGTCGCTGCCACGTATCCAAAGGCCACAATCAAAGAGGTCATGGAAGTCGACAAGGTGAAGGGCAAGGAAGAGAAGCCGGACCACTATGAAGTCACGATCAAGACCGCCGACGGCAAGGAAGTTGAAAATCTGCTAACGCTCGACGGCAAGCCCTACAAGGAATGACACGCGTGAGCCGCAGAAGAATCTGCGTGACAACGTCCCGCCGACCTGTGGACTGTCGCCGGCGGTTTAGCGATGTTTGCCCGTCATTTGCGGCTGCTTCGTGGGGCCAAACGAGCAGTTGTATTCCGAATCGATGACGACCTCATCGCCGGAAAAACGGCATTTCATGTTGAGATAAAACGGCGTTTCATACAGCGAGAGCTTGACGCTGTAGGTATCGTCGGACGTCCACGCACCGCTGGCCCCAACGGCCTGATCTGGCGCCAGTGCCGCGCGAGCATCTGGCCCCGCAATCCAAGTGGCGCGGCTCTTCTGCCAAACTCCATTGCCACATTCGAGCTGCTCGGGGCCGCTGGCGGTTCCGACCGTCATGGTTGCCCGACCATCACCGAAATCAAACTTGATCGAGCCAATGCGCCCCGTGTCGTCGTTCACCTGATATGTCTTTCCCGAAACTTGCGCGGCCAGAGGCGACGAGGCCGCGCCGGTTTGAGGCGGCAACTGCAGGCTAGCCAATTTGCTTGCCAGTTTCTTCTGGGCCGCATCATTGGCCGGCAGCGGCGACGACTGCATCGCAGGCAAGAGGTGTTCCCAGGCCAGCGCCATCACGGCCCCCATGTCGCGGACGCCGCTGGTGATTGCAAGTACCGCGTCGTACTCGGGCATCACGATGCAAAACTGCCCGAACGCCCCGTCGCCACGATAGAAACCGTGCCGACAGCGCCAGAATTGGTAGCCGTAGCCTTGCTCCCAATCGCTATCGGGATTGCTACCGTTGGATGTTTGCCTTGTTGTGGCCGCCTCAACCCAAGCGCCCGGCACCAATTGTTTGCCTTGCCACTGGCCTTTTTGCAGATAAAGCTGCCCAAACTTCGCGATGTCTTCCGTGCGCACGTTTAGGCCGAACCCGCCGAGTGAAACTCCCTGCGGACTCTCGAACCAGACGGGATTCTCGATGCCGAGCGGCTCGAACAGCCGCGGCCGTAGATAGTCGACGACTTTCTCACCCGTCACCTTTTGCACGATCGCCGAGCACATGTACGTGGCTGGAGTGTTGTAAACGAAGTGAGTGCCCGGCTTATGCGCAATCGGCATCGCGAGGAATTGCTTGGTCTGCGGTTCCAAGGACGTAAATGAAAACGGCTTGATCGTTTCGTCGTGGTGGCCCGTCGACATCGACAGCAGGTCGCGGACTCGCATCGCCTTGAGATTCGAGCTCACTTCGTCCGGGGCATCCTCTGGAAAAAACGACAGCACGGTATCGTCGAGGTGCAGTTTGCCTTCGGCAATCGCCAGGCCCACCGCCGTGGACGTAAAGCTCTTGCTGAGTGAGTAGAGCATGTGACGATTTTCGGCGCCGTAGGGCGCCCACCAACCCTCGGCCACAACGTGCCCATGACGGACCAGCATTAGGCTGTTCATCGCGTCGATCTTGTGGTCGGCCGCGTCGACATAGGCCAGAAGCGCTTCGGAGGAGATGCCTTGCTCTTCGGGTGCGCTGCGCGGCAATGGCTCCGCGGAACAAACGACGTCAAACAGGCAGATAATGGCCATGGCGAGAATAGCTTTCATCGAACCTCCGATGCAATTCAAAGCGAAGTTAACTCGCGGAGAAGGTCTTGCTGCGAGCGTAAACGGCGGCCACCCACAAATCAAGCTTTCCAGGCGCCGGTATGAGAAGAATGATTAAATCAGCGCAATAAAAAAGGCGGGCCGACTCAAGGGAGTCGACCCGCCTGTCGTTTTCAACCAGCTAACTATCTACACCAGCAGGAGGCAACCAAAGCGCCTCAGCCGCCGCAGCCGCAGCTGCTTGACGAGCCGCTGTCGCCACCGCAACCGCAACCGCTGTTGCAGCCGCCGCAGGGGCAGCACGGCACCGGGCACATGACCTGGACCGGAACCTGCTTGCACACGCAGTGCGGGACACACACGTTTACCGAGTACGGCACACACTTCGGCACACACTTCCAGCACTGAACCGTGTGCGATTCGCACACCGGCTTGCAGACCGTGTAGCAGACGGTGCGGGTCCGTTGCTCGGGCACCATGTGGCAGACCTTGTAGCAGCAGGTCCGTGTCTCAGGCACCATGTGGCAGACCTGGTAGCAGCAGGTCCGATGGCACTGCTCGGGCACCATGTGGCAGACCTTGTAGCAGCAGGTGTGCTGCTCGGGCACCATGTGGCAAACCTGGTAGCACTCCGTCCGATGGCACTGCTCGGGCACCATGTGGCAGACCTTGTAGCAGCAGGTCCGAGTCTCAGGCACCATGTGGCAGACCTTGTAGCAGCAGGTGTGCTCTTCGGGAACCATGTGGCAGACCTGGTAGCACTCGGTGCGAGTTTTCTGCTCAGGCACCATGTGGCAGACCTTGTAGCAGCAAGTCTTCTGCTCGGGGACCATGTGGCAGACCTTGTAGCAGCAAGTGTGCTCTTCAGGGACCATATGGCAGACCTGGTAGCAGCAAGTCTTCGTGCAGGGGACGCACTCGCACCGCGTGCAGCAGATCTCTTTGCTCACACACTCCGAAATCCACTTCTTGCAGCAGCAATGCGTCGGCGGGCATTGGACACACTCGGTGTGGCACTTGCCGGGGCAGTAGCAGCAGCGGCAACCACACGCATTGTAGGTCCATGTGCCAGGCTCGCGGACGCAACGGGTGTGCGTCGGGCCGGGGATCTCGTGATCCTCGGTTTCCCAATGTCCGCTCGGAACCTGAATCGTCTTCGTATATTGAACCGGCTTCTGGACCGTATAGGTCACTTCCCGGGTTTTGGTTTCCCAGCATGGCTTGCAGGTCGTATAGGTGCTGGTTTTGGTCTCCCAGCATGGCTTGCAGACCGTGTAGCAGCAGGTCTTTGTCTCCCAGCAGGGGTTGCAGACCGTATAGCAAATGTCGCGAGTCTTGGTCTCATAGCACGGCTTGCAGGTCGTGTACGTGCGGGTCTTGGTTTCCCACGAGGGGACGCAGACCGTGTAGTTGCACGACTTGGTCTCCCAGCACGGCTTGCAGACCGTGTAGCAGATGTCGCGCGACTTGGTCTCCCAGCACGCCTTGCAGGTCGTGTAGTTGCAAGTCTTGGTTTCCCAGCAGGGCTTGCAGACCGTGTAGCAAATATCACGTTGCTTGGTTTCCCAGCACGGTTTGCAGACGGTGTAGTTGCAGGTCTTCGTTTCCCATTGCGGGACGCAGACCGTGTAGCATTCTTCGCGCGTGCGGCACTCTGGCACATACTTCGTGCAGTTCACCGTGTGCTCTTCGCAGACGCGATCCCAACATGTCTTGTAGCAGGTGATTTGTTGCTGCTCATATTCAATGCAATGCACCGTTTTCATCACGGTGTGGCACTCCATTTGGCAGCAAGGTGCACAACAACAATAGCGCGCGCATCCGCAATACCCGGCGTTCGCCTCCACAGCGGCGAACAAAATTGCCAGGACTGCAAGCAGCGGCGCAAACATGGTAGCCTTCATGTTCCTTCGCCTCCTTCAGGGAAATACAATTCGTGTGTCCGAAAGCTGGTCGTGGACGGACAGTGCTGCCCGTCCGTAGATAATTCGGGTAGAAAAATCAACGCACCTTAGCTGAATTGTGTAAATTTCTCAGATGACTCATTTCCCCAATAGCCCGCCATCGGTCAGCTCTACGTAGATAGAAGTCTTTAAGCAGCAAGACTTTGCGGTGTGACCGTACTTGGCGCCAGAACCACTGACAGCGCCAACGGAAACGGATGTGGCAGTTCCGCTTTTTGATCCCGCGGTATCGATCGTGCTTGCCAGAGTAGTCGCAACGCTTGTGCGGGCGGATGGATCAGAGGGCGAGTGCTCTGCCGGTTTTGGAGATCGACCGGTTTTTCCGCGGGGATTTGCCAATCTGGCGCTCGTCTCAACCCTTGTTCTCTGAATGCTTTAGATCAGCTTGCTGTCGATGAGTTGGTCACTTAGAGTGGCATCGGGCGAAGTAAGCCCCTTCAGATCATCTGCCACCCAGTTGGTGCATTTTTGTGATGCACACGGAAAAACGAAACAATCAGGCGCCCCCGATCCCGAAAGACGTGCCGAAAGCGGTCGTCAGCCGCCTGAGCCTTTATCTCAGAGAACTTCAGCATCTGCTCCGAGCCGGAAAGGCGACCGTCAGCTCCCACCAGTTGGGGAGGCTGCTGGGCTTCACTGATGCCCAAGTCCGCAAGGACCTGACCTATTTCGGTCACTTTGGACACCCCGGCATTGGCTACCGCTGTGAAGAGCTCGCGGTCGCGATTCGCCGAATCCTGGGCACCGACCGCCTTTGGACGGTGGGACTAGTCGGCGTCGGCAATTTGGGACGGGCACTATTGGGCTATCGTGGTTTCGCCGCCAAGGGATTTCGAATCGTGGCGGCATTCGATGCCGATGCACGGAAAACGAACACTGCGGTCGACGGTATCCAGGTATACGGTTTGGACCAGCTCCAAGAGGTAATCGAGCGTCACCGGATTCAATTGGCGATGCTCACGGTACCGGCCACGGCGGCCCAAAGTGTCGCTGAGTTGGTCGCAGCGGCGGGAGTGACGGGCATCGTGAACTTCGCGCCGGTCACGCTGTCGCTACCCGAGGAGATCAGTTTGGTCGGGGTCGATTTGGCGACTGAGCTCGAACAGATATCGTTCTCCGTTGCGAATCGCCTGGCTTCGCGGTAGAAAAAGCCATTAGATATTAGCCCTTAGCCAACATCACACGCTTGCTGGCTAAAAGCTAACGGCTAAGAGCAAGCAGCTTCTCCTTACCCGGTAGTGTAATGGTAACACTAGGGATTTTGATTCCCTCATTCCAGGTTCGAGCCCTGGCCGGGTAGCTTTTTTGTGCGTTAGGCTTTCCAGCTCGCCGGAGCGAGTCGCTGGGGCGACCTGACAGATAGATTTTCCGTCAGGCTGGAGTGTGCCACCGATGTTCGAATCCGCCGAAGCCCGCTTTGCCATCGACGCCGTTCGCGAGGCCGCCCTGTTGGCCCGCCGTATCCAGCGCGAAATGGTGACGCCGGCGATCACCAAGGACGACCGCTCGCCGGTCACGGTGGCCGATTTTGCGATTCAGGCCCTGGTCGCCCAGCGGCTGCGAAACGCTCGTCCCAACGCCGTCTTGATCGGCGAAGAGCGGGCCGACACGCTGCGATCGCCGGCGGGAGCCGCCACGCTCGAGCAGGTGACCCAATTCATTAGCACGATCATTCCCCGCATCGCGCCACACGAGGTGTGTGATTTGATCGACAGCGGCGGCGGCGATCCGCCCGCGTCACTCTGGACGCTCGATCCGATCGACGGCACCAAAGGCTTCTTGCGGCGGGAACAATACGCGATCGCGCTGGCATTCATCCGCGATGGCAGCGTCGAACTCGGCATCCTCGGTTGCCCGGAATTAGCGGACGGCGGACGAGCGGAACCAAACGGCGTCGGCTCGATCGTGGCTGCCGCGGCGGGGCTGGGCACTTGGACGCGGCCACTTGAGGCCGATGGCGAGTGGCGGCGATTGACGGTATCAGACCAGTCCAAGCCGACCAACGCGCGCCTGCTACGCTCCGTCGAAAAGGCTCACACCAACACCGACGAGATTGGTCAGCTGTTGGTCCGACTCGGCATCAATGCGCCGCCGATCGCGATGGATAGTCAGGCCAAGTACGCGGTGCTCGCCGCCGGGGCGGGCGACGCGCTGGTGCGGCTGCTGTCTCCCTCGAAGCCCGACTATCGCGAAAAGATCTGGGACCAAGCGGCCGGTTCGATCGTCGTCACGGAAGCCGGGGGCCGGATTACCGATCTCGATGGAGCGCCGCTCGACTTCTCCTGCGGCCGCACGCTCGCCGACAATCGTGGCGTTCTGGCCACCAACGGACACTTGCATGAGGCGGTGCTGAAGGCCCTCAAAGCGATCGGAGCGTAGGACGCAGAGTGCGCTACTCCTCCAACTCCATCAGTTCGACTTTTCGAAAGTCGCAGGGATGGCTCTCAGATTGCAGGGAGATCGTGCCGCTAGTGAGCATTTTTTCGGCGCCGGCCTCCAGCAGCCGTTTCGCGTCCGCGTCCTTCTCGTCGAGCCGCGGCTCGTTGTATTCGAACACAACATCACCATTAATGATGTGCCGAATCAAGCGGCCGCCATGCACCTCGGCCTCGGCCGTCACCCATTGGTCGCCGTGAAACGTCTTGCTGGTGCTATTCGTGCAATGCGCGGTAAGCAGCTTGCCGTCTCGCATCGCCCGGGTGCCGGGCATGCACAGACTTCCGGTCGGCCGCTCTTTTTGCCCGTCGCCGCCCAGCAACTGAAACTCCATCGAAACAGGAAAACTCTGATTGAGCCCCATCGACTCGGCAGTTTGGCCGTGAATCATGATGCCGTTGTTGCGGTAGGCCCACTTTGGAGCGCCAGGCGCCTGCTCACCAAGGAATCGATACTCGACGCGAATCCGGTAGTGTGAAAACGGCCGCTCATAGAACAAATGCCCGAATCGCGCCTGAAAATCGCCGTCGTATTTGTCGTAACGGACCTCGAGCAGGCTATCCTCGACGCGAAATGTGTCGGCGAAGTTATCGCCCAACTCGTGCCCGACGATTTTCGGCGTCCAGTCGGTCAGATCGCGTCCATTGAAAAGTTGGATCCAATGTTCCTCGGCCGAGGACGAGCCGGTGAATCGAAACACGATCGCAAGAGCCCCAAGCATTAAAATCGATTGCCGCCAATTCATTGGTCGCCTCCCTAGGTCGAGTACGATCCGGTCACCCCTCTTAGCCTAATGCGAAGTAATTTGGCTCGGAAGTGCGTGACTCTGACAATTGTCGCGCCTATATTGGCAACTTGGATTGGCCCGGCATTCTAATCGGCGGAGTAATCATGGTAATCGATTCAAAACACCGATCCTTGCTCATTGCCTGCTCGGTTCTCGTTGGATTGGCCTCGAGCAAGATCGCGGCGGACGAGCCATCCAAAAAGCTGGAAACACCCGAGCCGCTGCAAACAGGAGCCGTCGTCGTGCCACTTTGGCCGGTCGACAAGCTCGTCGTCAAAGGCGATGCCGGTCCCGAATCGCTGACGAGGACGCCAGGCAACCCGGAACGAGTCGCAAACGTCACCAACATCCACAACCCGTCGATCGAAGTCCATTTGGCGCCGCCGGAGAAGCGTACTGGAACCGCCATAATCCTCATTCCCGGCGGCGGCAATCGTTCAGTGGTTGTCGGGACCGAAGGAACGGACGTGGCAACTTGGCTCAACGAGCTCGGCGTCTCCGCATTCATATTGCGATATCGTATTCGCCCCTACGACTCGGCCGTCGAAGGTCACGCGGATACCCAACGCGCCGTCCGCACGGTTCGCGCCCGCGCCGGCGAATGGGGCGTCGATCCCGTCAAAATCGGAGTCATGGGTTTCTCGGCGGGCGGCGAGCAGGCCGCCCGCGTGGCGCTCGATTTCGACCGTGGTCAGCCGGAAGAAGCCGACGCCATCGACCACGCTAGCTGTCGGCCCGATTTTGTTGTGATGGTCTATGCAGGCTGGGCGAAGCTCGACATGAGCCAAGTGCCGGCCGATGCACCACCAACCTTCTTGACGAGTGCCGGCCTCGACGACGCCTTCCATGCGAAGCAAACGGTTGAGTTCTACAACGCCCTGTTCGACGCCAAGATTCCAGTCGAGCTTCACATTTACGGACACGGCGGCCACGCGGGCGGCATCGGCTCGCGGGGCGGAATCCCATTTGGCACCTGGCAAGAGCGGTTTGTAGAATGGGCTCGCGACTTGGGGATGATGTCATTGTGATTGCCCCGACCCTGGCAGCCGCGACCGCGATTGCCCACTGCAATTTGAGGCCCTTTCGAGGCCCCGGTTGACCAGATTCGGCAGCCCGTTTACGTTACAGGGCTACCCACGGCTCGCACGGCCCGCGCCGGGGATCCATTTTCCAGGCCGAATGTCCATACCTAACGCCGGACGCCTCGCCGCCCGCGACCTTGGTCGCACGCAGCATTGAGGACATAGCCGGTGTGCCAATCGTGAGGGGTATCCTGTGTCGACTACGCTTGTGAAAGACCTGGTGGAGGCCGGCGTCCATTTCGGGCACCGCGCCAGCCGCTGGAATCCGAAGATGCGGCCGTACATTTACGCCCGCAAAAACCTGATCCACATCATCGACGTCCGTCAGACAATCCGTGGCCTCTTGCGGGCAAAAAAATATCTGACGCAGCTTACTTCGCGGGGCAGCCTGGTTCTGTTCGTCGGCACGAAGCGGCAAGCCGCGGACACTGTCGATCGCGAAGCCGAACGCTGCGGCATGCCGTACGTCAACGATCGCTGGCTCGGCGGCTCGCTCACCAATTACCGCACGATTCGTAGCCGGCTCACCCGGCTCGAAGAACTGGAGAAAATTCGCGCCAGCGAGGAAATCAACTCTTACTCGAAGAAGATGCAGTCGGCCCTCTCGCGCGAGTATCGCAAGATGTATCGCAATCTGCATGGCATGCGGACCATGAGCCGGCTGCCGGAGTGCTTGATCGTCATCGATCCGAAAAAGGAAAAGAACGCGATCAGCGAAGCCCGCAAAATGGGCGTGGCCACGATCGCACTGATCGATACAGATTGCGATCCGGATTTGGTCGATCTGCCGATCCCCGGCAACGACGACAGCATGCGATCGATCGAGTTGGTGATCAAGATGTTGGCCGATGCGATTATTGCGGGCAAGGGCCAGGCTGCCGTGCAGGGTCAAATGGCCGCTGAAGGCGTCGACAAGTAATCACCGAAACTGTCCGCTGTCAGCCAAACGAATTATTTGTGGCTGATAGCCGATAGCTGACGGCTGAGAGCCAAAAAACTTCCATTCGGCGATGTCTTCAGTGCGTCGCTTGAGCTATAGGAGCAATCACATGGCAGATATTACGGCAGCGATGGTCATGAAGTTGCGCGACGAGACTGGCCTCCCAATGATGGAGTGCAAAAAGGCGCTGCAGGACTCTCAGGGCGATTTCGAACTGGCAAAACAGCGTGCCCGAGAGTCGGGTAAGAAGATTATGGCGATGCGGCAGGACCGCAGCACCGAAGAGGGGCGATTGGCGGTCTATGCCAGTCTCAAACCGCCGGTCGGCGCGATGATCGAGCTGCAAGTCGAGTCGGCGCCGGTGGCTAAGCACGAGGACGTCATCGCGCTGGCGAATGACTTGGCCAAGCAGTTGGCCACCGGTCCCGGCGCCAAGACACCCGACGAGCTCTGGAAGCAGCCGGCCCCCAGCCGCAAGGGCACGACCCTTGGGCAGTGGAAAGATGAGCTCGAAGGAAAGATGCGAGAGGTCTTCCGATTGACGCGAATTGAGCGTGTGAACTCAGCCAGTGGCGGCTATGTGCATCACGACGCCAAAAGCGGAGTCTTGATCGAAGTTGAGGGTGGAAACGACGACTTGGCCAAAAACGTCGCCATGCACGTGGCGGCGATGAAGCCGAAGTCGACAACGACCGCCGATCTCGACCCGTCCCTC
>DASYDU010000200.1:0-19721 GCA_036499445.1 Lacipirellulaceae bacterium | reverse complement strand
ACACCGGTCAGCCGGTGGCTCGAAATCAGATTATCGACGATGTCGGCGTCGTAGTTCATCCTGCCTATCGTCGCGCGCTTGGGATTGCTGCGTCTGCCTGACGTTCTTAATTGCTTGGTCAGCGCATTTTGCGTCTTTCCTGCGCCGCTGCGCGGCTTTTGGTTTATTGGGGCCTTATTTCGGCGGGCTAGCGCCCGCCGCTACACGCCTAAGCCGCTGCGCGGCTAGTGATCCTACGTTTGATTCGCGGCCTCGTTTTGATCGGCTGCGGCCGGCGCTATTTGCGTGAGGCCACCATTACGCTCGGCCCTTCGCCGGCTCTTCGCGCCGCGGCGGCCGAGAATGGCCGTCGTCGTCCGATTCGGCCGCGCGCCGCTCGAAGCGGCCGAACACCATCCGGCCGGCGCTCGTCTGCAGGACGCTGGTTACGGTGGCTGCCACCTGCTCGCCCACGTGGTCGCGGCCGCCCTCGATCACCACCATCGTGCCGTCCTCGAGATAGCCGACGCCTTGACCCATCCCTTCGCCCTGCTTCGTGATCCGCACCTCGACCACTTCGCCCGGCAGAAATACCGGCTTCAAACTATTGGCGATGTCGTTCAGATTGATCACCCCGACGTTGTGCAGCTTGGCCACCTTGTTGAGGTTGTAATCGTTCGTGACGACCTTCCCTTCCAAGTGCTTGGCCAGCAGCACCAGCTTCTGATCGACGCTTTGCCCGGCAAACTCCGGCAGCTCGCGATCGTAGATTTGCAGATCGACCTTCGGATCGGTCCGCAGCTTGTTGAGGATGTCGAGTCCCCGTCGGCCGCGGTTCCGCCGCAGCTTGTCGCCCGAGTCGGCAATGTTCTGCAGCTCGGCAATCACAAACTGGGGCATGATCAATTGATTGTCGATCACGCGCGTCTCGACCACGTCGGCAATCCGCCCGTCGATCACAACGCTGGTATCGAGCACGTACGGCTTGAGCCCCTTCACCTCGCGGGCGAATTCGACGTACGGAATGATGAAGCGGAAATCGTCCTGCGTCTGGAGCAGGATGCTGATGCAGGTGTAGCAAAGGATCATCGCCAGGCCCAGGCCGATGAAATAGGTTGTCTCAGGTCGCTGCGGCAAAATCGGCGACAGCGCGACTTGCAGCGCATACGTCAGCACCAGCCCGATCAACGTCCCGAAATAGACGGCCGTGATCGTCGTCAGTTGCTTGCTGCGGATCGAGATGTCCGCCGCCACCACCGCTCCAGCCAGCAACAATACCCCGAAAAACGAAGACAGCGTCAATGGCCCGCCGTGGCCTTCCAAAAGCGACGAGGTCGCCAGCTGAAATCCGAGCGCAATCGCTACCGCGAAAAACACGCATCGCAAAATGATGAGCGCCATCGTCGGCTCCGGTGGAAGGAGGCGCCGCGCGCACCGAGCACGCCGCTCGCTGCTGCCGTCACTTCCAGCTTGGTTAAAAGCGGACGGTTCTTGTGCCGTCCTTTGGATATCCCCAAATTCCATTCTAGCAGAGCGTCGTCCGGCCACCAGTCGGCGACGGCATTCGCTGCGGGAGCGGCGGGTGGCACGTCCCTGAGGCTCGGCGAAGGGCGTGGCTCGTCGATAGTCGTGAGGCAACCACGCCCATCGCCGGATGCTCTGGGCGTGCCACCCAATTCCCTTAACCCGTCGTCAGCCGCCGATGTTCGTCCATCGCAAAACGATCGGTCATACCGGCGATATAGTCTGCAACCGCCCTGGGGACGCCATGATCCGCGGCAAGTTGCTCGAACTTCGGTGGCAGGCGGTGAGGCGCGGCCGCGAACCGCTCGAACATTTCGCGGAGCACCTGCTGGGCCGCCCCGCGCCGCACGACCACGGTCGGATGACGGTAGACCTCGTCGTGAAGAAAGCTTTCGAGGCCCCGTTTCTTTTCGGCCAGCTCGGTCGACGGGGCCGCGACAATCGGCAGTCGCCGCACGTCGGCCACAGAAGCCACCCGCAGCGCGGAGAGTGCCCGCCGCATTCCCGATACCAAATCATCCACCTGCCAATTGATCAGCTCATGGACAATCGCCCGACTCAGCTGGGGGTCATCGAGATTTGCATAGAGCCGGCGGACGCGCTCCGCCGCCTCGCGCCACAAGGGCACATCGAGCAGCTGCCGCAAGTCCAAGAGGCCGATCGCCAGGGCATCGTCGGCGTCGTGCGAATCGTAGGCGATGCTGTCGGCCGCGTCGACGACTTGAACTTCAAGCAGCGGGCTTGTCACGACCCGCCCGGCCGCGTGTTTGCCCGCCCGCTGCTGCTGCCCTTCGAGCACCTCGCGCGACAGATTCAGGCCCGGAAATTCCGGGTACCGCGTTTCGAGCAGCTCGACGATCCGCAGGGCCTGGGCGTTGTGATTGAAGCCGCCTTCGCCGCGCAGACATTCATCGAGCACGTCCTCGCCCGAGTGGCCGAACGGCGGATGACCGATGTCGTGGGCAAACGCCAGCGCTTCGACCAGGTCTTCGTTCAGCTGAAGCGCGCGAGCCAACGTGCGGGCGATCGACGCGACTTCGAGCGTGTGGGTGAGCCGCGTCCGGTGATAGTCGCCCATCTCGCCGGTGAAAACTTGCGTCTTGTGACTCAGCCGGCGAAACGCGGCGCTGTGCAGGATGCGGTCGCGGTCGCGCTGGTACGGCCCCCGATACGGATGCTTCGGCTCCGAATGAACGCGCCCGGCCGTGTCGGCGCTATGCATTGCATACGGGGCCAAAAGTGCCGCTTCCCGCTCGGCCGTCTGGTCGCTCTCGTTCAATATCCGGCTCCATTACGACTTGCGCAGCGCCTCGGAAAGCAACTCCCACATCGCCTCGAGCGACTGCGGAATGACCCGCGTCCCGGCGAGCGACGACATGAAGTTCGTATCGCCGCTCCACCGCGGCACCAGGTGCCAATGCAAATGTCCGGGCAGCCCGGCTCCGGCGGCCCGGCCCAAATTCAGCCCGATGTTAAACCCATCCGGGCGTATCAGCGCACGAAAAACTTGCGTCAACCGCGCGAGCCACTCCATGCACGCCAGATGTTCTTCCGGAACGAGGTTCGCGAGCTCCGCCGCGTGTCGCCGCGGCGCCACCAGCAAATGGCCGTTGTTGTACGGATAGCGATTGAGCATCACCAGCACACGCTCGTCACGCGCGACGACCAATTGCTGGCGATCGGCGTCGCTCGACTTGCCGAATTCGCTGCCCGCCCGGCAGAGAAAACAGCCGCGGTCTGCCTCGTCGAGCCAAGCATCGGGCTCCGGCGGCACGAGCGCTGCCTCGGCGCCCGTCACGTACTCCAATCGCCAGGGTGCCCAGAGTCGTTCGCTATTCTCCATGCGAGTTTTCCGCGGAAGGTATGGCCGCCACTCTGCCAAAGATCGATTGGCCCGCGGCCAGCCGCGACATGGCCCGCCACTGGGCGTGACGCTATAAAGGCTATTCTACGCCGCCAGTTTGCGTCCTACCACACGGAATACGGCTCTAAAGAGAGTGCGCTTGTGCAATCCACGCCCACATCGGTGCCGCTCCTCGAGGCGGCGCACGTTGCGCGCCACGAGGGGCCGAACAACACGGCGCTACTGGGCGACGTTTCGCTCGCGGTTCGAGCGGGCGATCGGCTAGGGCTGGCCGGGCCGACCGGCGCCGGCAAAACTGTGCTGCTGCGAGCGCTCGCACGCCTCGACCCGGTTAGCGAGGGGGAGATTCTTTGGCAGGGCTCCGCCGTGCATGGCGGTCACGTGCCAGCCTTTCGCACAAAGGTTATGTATCTACACCAGCGGCCCGTGCTCGTCGAGGGCTCGGTCGAGCACAACTTGCGGCTGCCATTTTCGCTCCGCGAGCATCGCAATCAGCAATTCGACCGCGGGCGGATCGTGGACTGGCTTCAAAACTTGGGGCGCGACGAGAGTTTTCTTACCAAGAATAATCAGGATCTTTCCGGCGGCGAGTCTCAGTTGTCCGGCTTGCTCCGGGCACTCGAGCTCGATCCACAGGTGCTGCTCCTCGACGAGCCGACCGCCGCCCTCGACGCTCATGCAACCGAACTGGTCGAAAAGCTCCTCTCCAAATGGTTTGCTCTGCGGCCGCGCGAACGCGCCTACGTCTGGGTCAGCCACGATACGGAGCAAACGGAGCGAATGTGCGACAATGTTTTTCGAATGAAGTCCGGACGCCTTGAATAGCAATGGAATCTTCCTACCTTGAATTGACCTATTGGCAAGTCGCGCTGGCGGCGGCGCTGATCGTCGTCAACGGTGCGATCTCGGTCACACTCCGCTTGGGTCTCGAGCGTTCGCTGCTGGTCGGCAGCCTGCGGATGGTCGTGCAATTGCTTCTCGTTGGACTCGTGCTGCAATGGGTATTTCAAGTCGATCGCTGGTACGTCGTCGTGGGAGTCGCTGCCGTCATGACCTGGATTGCCGGCCTCACCGCCGTCCAGCGCAACCACCGCCGCTATCCTGGCATGTGGTTCGACACCGTGATTTCCGTCTGGGCCAGTTCGTGGATCGTCACGGTGTACGCCCTGTTCGTGGTGCTGCACGGTCTCGACACGTGGTACCACCCGCAGTACTCCATCCCGCTCTTGGGGATGGTGCTGGGCAACACGCTCAACGGCATCTCGATCGGTCTGGCCACTTTTACCGAGTCGCTGGTCACGCGGCGCGCCGAGGTCGATACCCTGCTGGCGCTCGGCGCAACACGCTGGGAAGCCGCCCAAACACCAATTCGCCACGCGCTGCGGACCGGTCTGACGCCGATGATCAACTCAATGATGATCGCCGGCATCGTCAGTCTGCCCGGGATGATGACCGGCCAACTGCTCTCCGGCGTCTCGCCGATTCAGGCCGTGAAGTATCAGATCGTGATCATGTTCCTGATCTCATCGGCCACCGCGCTGGGTGCGACCGGCATTGTGCTCCTAGGATTTCGCCGGCTGTTTACGGCCGATCACCAATTTCTTTCGGCAAGACTGCAAACGACGCGTCCAAACTGACAAATCCCATGCTTGCATCGTTTTCGTCACGGATAGGCAGGTCCTCCCCTGAAATTGACTCCGCGCCTCCGCGGCAAGCGGTAGAAACACATGAAATTAGATGAACTTTCACCCACGATGTTGAAGCGCAGAGACTTTCTCTGGGCGTCGACCGCGGCCGTTGGCGCGGCGGGCTGGGCTGTTACCACGCCCGCGACCGGCGCGCGAGCAGAGAGCGCGGCATCCGAAAGCGACGAGGTTATCGATCGCGTCAAACACGCCATGCTCACCATGCAGCGTGCGTCCTGGGAGCAGGGCGTGGCGGCACAGGCCTACTTGGAACTCGGCGACTACGACACCGTTTATCTGCTCGCCAAAGAAATGGCTCTTCGCCAACTGCCCGACGGCCGGCTCGGCGTCGTCTATTCTGACGGCGGCTCGACCGACGGAGCGATGGGCGGCGAGGCTTTGGTCGACGCGGCCCGGCGCACGAGCGATCCCGAATTGCAGTCGGCCATCGAACGCGAGCTCGAATACGTTCTCCACAAGTGCCCCTGCTCAAGTGATGGCACGCTCTATCATCGCACCGGCTCGCCCGAGTTGTGGATCGACTCGATGAACACGACGCCACCGTTCCTGGCCGCCGTCGGTAAATACGACGAGGCGTTGCAGCAGATTCGCGGCTTGCGGACCGCGCTCTGGGACACCGGCGCCAAGCTCTACCATCATCAATGGCACGCCGGTCGCAAGGAATTCACGAGCGCCAAGTACTGGGGCGTCGGCAACGGTTGGGCGGCTTCGGCCATCGCCCGCGTGATTGGCATGTTGCCGGATTCGGAGTCGAAATCCCGCGCTGAATTGATCGGCTATGGCACGGAAGTCTTCAAAGGCTGCCTGGCCCATCGCCGTTCGGACGGCCTGTTTCACAACAACGTCGACGAGCCAGACACCTTTATCGAGACCAATCTTTCACAGATGCTAGCCTACACAATCTATCGCGGCGTCCAGGCCGACTGGCTGCCGCGAGACTATCTCACGACGGCCGACGAAATGCGGGCCGCCGCCCGCCGTAAAGTCGACGAGCATGGCTACGTGCAAGACGTGTGCGGGGCGCCGGCGTTCAACAAGCCGGGCAGAGCCACCGAAGGTCAGTCGTTTTTCCTCCGCATGGAAGCCGCCCGACGCGATTGCGCCGCGGCCGGCTAGTCGCCGCGGCAGGTGGTCATCGTTCACTCAATTGCCGCCAATCGCCCCCAGCTCTTCGTTGTACTTATCGACAACGGCTACGGTCGAATCGACGTCGAACATCGAGTTGAGTCCCTGTTCCTCTTGCGGCGGGTCGCCCAGGTACTCGTCCCCCTTGGCCCAGAATGTGTGGCCGGGGGTTGCCCGTCCCACGCCGCCGAATGTCCAGAAGTTGCAGCCGGCCAGGACGTCGCCTTCCGCGCGGCTTTGGGCGACGGCATTAAAGATGTTGGCGTAGTACTTGTCTCGGCTTTCGGTCGTGCTCTCCAGCGTGTAGGCGTGTCCATCGCGCGGGAAGCCGAATTCCTCGAGCACCAGCGGCTTCCCCAGTTTGCGGGCCACGGCTTTATGTTGCTCGATATACTCATTCGTGTTTGCGATGCACTTGTCCAGCGAACCGGGCATGTCCTTCACGTCGAGCCACTGCCAATTCTTCGGCCAAATGTGAATCGTGCAGTAGTCGATGTTCGGATCCGCGTGGAGCCGCTCGTAGAGGTCGATCTTTCCCTCGCAGCCCCTCGACCCTTCGTTGCCCGTCGTCAAGAGGTGGTTGTGGTCGAGCGACTTAAAAAGCGCGGAGGCGTCCCTCATCCATTTCTCGAAGGCGGCAATATGGTCGGCTGAAACGGCTCGCGGCTCGTTCGCGATTTGCCAGGCCATGATCGTCGGGTCGTCGACGTACTTGACGCCGGTAAACTGGTTTGAGCGACCCAGCATGAAGCGTACATGATTGAAGTAGGCCTCGATGCACTCGGGGCAATCGTGAAACTGCCCGGCGAACTTCATGAACGCCGGCCAACCTTTGGCGAGCGGATACGGAATATCGCCCTTACCGGCCCAGTTAGCGTACTGCGCGTAGCCGCCTGACCACTCCCAGGTGTTGTTGACGTAGAGCACGGCCTTCATGTCGCGCTTGCCCATCTCCGCGAGCAGATAGTCGAGCCCTGCGAGCAAGTCCTGATTGTATTTGCCGGGTGACTGCTGCAGGCCGGGCGTCACGCGATACGGCTGATCGTCCGGTCCCTCGGCCCCAGCCAGCACGCGGAGATTCTTCATTCCGTGCGCCGCCAAGAAGTCGAGCTCCTTGGCCAGCCGCTCGTGATTGCTCGTCGCGCCGGGCGCCGCAATGATCGGCCCGTACCAATAATTCGTGCCAATGTAGTAATACGGCTTGCCGCCGCAAAAGAATTTGCCGTCGCGAACCGTGACGAAGACCTGTGGACGGTTCTCGGTCGACTCAGCGCTTGCCGCGTACTGAAACAAGAAAGACGCCAATGCAACGGAGACCACAGCCAGCCAGCGCATAATTTTCATTTCGACCCGACGAAGCGGGAAGCATGCGCGGCTTACACGTGCCAGCAGCCCAGCTGAATCGGAGTCGAAAACGCTCCCAAGAATAGTTACACAGCCCCGACCGAAGTGGGTACAGCGAAGATCACCCACCCCGACGGCGCTACTTTTCGGTTATCGTCAGATCCTTGATGTTGACCACGCCTTTGTTTGAACCCAACACGAAACCAAGGCGGTTATTGCTGGGCACGGTGTCGGCCGCGGTGAACTCATACTCAAACTGCTTGAAATCGTCGCTCGCCCCGACGGCCTCGTGCAGCCCGATTTCATGCCAATTGTCTTCATTGATTTGGCTCACAATAAACAAATCGTCCGCTTGCGGGGCCTTCGACTTGAACCGGACCACGTATTTTTTCCCGCTCTTCAGTTCGAGCCCCGTTTGATAAGCCTGCACGTGCCAGTCCGTGCCGTCCGTCTCGGTGGTCGTAAAAACGATCGCATCGCCGTCGGCTTTCATCTCGCCCTTGCCCCCTTCATCCATCTCAAACGTCCACGATTCCGGATCGTTCGTCGGCTTGAGCAGATTCTTCGTCGGCTTCTCCTTGGCTGACGCCGCCATCTTAGACGCGCCGGAGTCGCTCATCTTTTCGGTCGCTCCGTCCGCCAGCACGATCATTGGAAAGGCAAACAGCAATACTGAAAGCACGATACATTTCATCAAAAAAACCTCCGAAACCAAAAAAGGGGACTGGCAGTCTCGCCAGGTCGTCAAACATAATCCATCGCCTGCACTCGACGGGCGCTATTTTTCCGTCAAGGTCAGTTCCTTGATGCTTATCGTGCCCTTGTCAGCGCCGAGCACGAAGCCGATACGATTGTTATTCGGCGCCGTGTCGCTGGCGGTAAACGTAAACTCGTATGGCTTGAAATCGTCGCTCGAGCCAAGTTCCTCGTGCAGTCCGACTTCGTGCCAATCATCCTGATTAATCAGCCCCAAGACCAAGACCTCGCTCGCCTGCGGCGCCTTCATCTTGAATTTGATCACATAGTCCTTGCCGTTCTTCAGGTCGATCCCCGTCTGGTAAGCCTGCACGTGCCAGTTCGTGCCGTCCGTCTCGGTGGTCGTAAAGACGATCGCATCGCCACTGGCCTTCATCTCACCCTTCCCGCCCTCGGTCAGCTCTAATTGCCAAGACTCGGGGTCGTTTGTCGGCTTGAGCAAGCTCTTGGAGCTGGCATCCTTCGCTCCCGCAGCGACTTTGGCGGCCCCCGAGCCACTCATCTTATCCGTAGCGTCATCCGCGAGCGCCATCAGGGGAAAAAGACACAGCAGCGCAGTCAGCACGATTCGTTTCATGGAATAGACCTCCGAAATAAATAATAGAAAATGGGACAGAGCGGCTCACGCAATCGTTGAGCCGAGTGAATTCGCGATCATAACTGTTTCAGGATGTGATTCGTTCGATTCTTACTTTTATCGAGCATTAAAGTCTGATGATGGAAGAGGCGCGATAAATCTGCCTTCTAGAAGCAAATGCGGCTGAATTCATCGAACACTCGTCGCTAAAGTACTTTATCTGACGCGCATGTCGCATTGTAACCTGCTCGGCCGCGGAAAACACCCGCTGCGGAAAAAAGTCGTGCTCGATCCGCCGTGACGACGGGCAAATCGTCCGCACTTATCCATTTTCCAGTCCCGCTGACGATGTCCGCCGCGCCGCCAAAGACTCCGCATCCGCCGCTGCCTATAATGGATTTTGCCCAAACAAGCGGCAAGCCGGCCGGCGTTTTGCGGCGTAATTCCGCCGCTTGCCGGGCTCAGGCCGGATTCTTTGGCGTTTCGCGTGGCAGCAAAATGGGCATCCGATTTCTCTGTCCAAACGGGCATAAACTCAACGTCAAAATGGAGTTGGCCGGCAAGCGCGCCATGTGCCCCGACTGTGGGGCAAAGCTAGTGGTCCCCGCCGTCGGGAATGCTCCATCGGAATCCTCGCTCCACAATCTGTCGGCCGTAGGCCATGTGGCGGTCGCCCCCGCTCCGTCACACGGCATCGTGGTAGGCCCCTCTCCGGCAGCGGTACCGCAAGCAATCGTCTGGTATGTCCATTCCGAGAGCGGCGACCAATCGGGTCCATTGGAAGGCAATGACCTCGCGAAGTGGATTGGCGACGGACGCGTGACCGCCGAGACATATCTTTGGCGCGTCGGTTGGCCCGATTGGCGGACAGCCGGCGACGCCTCGCACGAACTGCCGGTCTCGCTCCCATCCACTGCAATCCTGACCGCACCAGCCGCCGATATCCGGGACGCAGCCGTCCCCGCAATTTCACCAGCCGCGGCAGAAGGGTTAAGAGTTTTGGGTTCAGGCATAGGTTCCGACCCTGAACCCCGAACCCTGAACCCTGAACCCTTGCCTGATCCCCGAACCGCGAATCCACAACCCGCCGTACCCGACGACCTCGCCGCGTTGCCCAATGCCAGCATTCGACGTCCGCGGCAACAAACCCCGATCGTCGTCACCATCCTGTTGATATTCACGATCGTCATTCTGGTCGGCGTATTGATTTGGGTGATCCGGCGCAACGGCAGCTCCGATTCCCCTGCGCCACAAGCCGCCCCAATTCCGGTTGCCGAGCCCCGCGAACGATCGTAAGCTGCGCTGCAAGCACATACGTCGCTCGCTTGCGATCCAGCTTCCCATGCCACAACGCAACCTCCTCATCCTGATGATCGGCGTCGTCATTGGGTACGTCTGCTTTCTCTGCGGCGAGCCGAACACGTTTGCCCGCTACGTCGCCCGCTCGCTCACCCAAATCCACAGCGGCTCGCTCGAGCACGTTCCGAATCAGGAACTTTTCAATGCCGCGATGAACGGCATGGTCGACGTCCTCCACAAACACGGCGATGAACATTCGCAGTTCATCAGCCGCGACGACGCCGATCCCTTCCGCGCCGAGATGCGGCAACAATTCGGCGGTATCGGCGTTCGCATTCATTTCCAAGGCAACCCGCCCCAGCTTGTCATCGTCGGCACGCCCGATCCCGGCACTCCTGCCGCCGGCTCTCAAATCCGCGCCGGCGACCATGTGCTGGCGATCGACGATCGCCCCACCGGCGGCATGACCATGTCCGACGTGCTTCACGCCATGCGCGGCGATCCGGGCCAGAGCGTCCGCCTCACGATCGAGCACGTGGCCGGCGAGCGGCCCGAAACGGTCGCGTTGGTCCGCGATGTGATCGTCGTCGATTCGATCCTGGGCGACCGCCGCACCGCGGAAGGTGGCTGGGAGTTTCGCTTGGCCGAAAACCCCGAAATCGCTCAAGTCCGCATTGCCGCCTTCGGCAACAAGACGGCCGACGAGCTCGCGCGCGTCCTGACGAAACTGACCCACGACGGCGCCCAGGCAGCCGTGCTCGATCTTCGGGACAACCCGGGCGGCGCGCTCGACGCCGCGGTGGCCATCTGCGACATGTTTTTGCCGACCGGCCTCGCAATCGTCGAAACCCGCGGCCGCGACGGCACGGTCCGCGCCCGCTACACGACTTCCGGCAAGGGCCAGTTTCAAAAGTTGCCACTCGCCGTATTAGTGAATCAGAATAGCGCGAGCGCTAGTGAGATCGTCGCCGCCTGCCTGCAAGACCATCACCGCGCCGCGATCATCGGCCAGCGCAGCTACGGCAAAGGCACGGTCCAACAACTCATTCCGATCGAGTCCGGCCAAAGCCTGCTCAAATTGACCTCCGCGAGTTACTGGCGCCCTAGCGGCAAGAACATCCATCGCCGGCCCGACGCCACCGACGCCGACGATTGGGGTGTTTCTCCCGACCCCGATCTCGAAATCGCGCTCGACGACAAAGCATACGAAGCCTACGTCAAATACCGCGACGATCGCGATCTCTTCCAGCCGCCGGCCGAAAAGCCGATGGCAACACCCCACGAA
Source organism: Lacipirellulaceae bacterium (assembly GCA_036499445.1). GTDB lineage: Bacteria > Planctomycetota > Planctomycetia > Pirellulales > Lacipirellulaceae > DASYDU01. The sequence goes on along the minus strand of DASYDU010000200.1, from coordinate 8,262 downwards.
AAACCCGACGCCGATGCATTTACGGACCGCCCACTCCACAGCGCCGTCGACTATTTGCGCGACAAATTCTCCATCAATTAGCGGCGGGGCTTGCTCGATGCTACTTGCCGGCCTCGTCCGTCGGCGGATAATTTTGACGTCAATCAACGCCATCTGATAGAATCATCGTGTCACGGCCAGTGAGGTGTTTTGTAGATGAAGCTGCCGACCTTATCTATCTCTCGTGGCTGCCAAGTCACACTCGCGATCTGTCTCGCGCTCGCAGCGTCGCCCGCTTCGGCCTACGTCACATTCGGCAAGGGCTACACGTCGAAGTGGGGCGACGACGTCTACGCCGGCTCGGGCGCCGTCGTCACCTGGGGCTTCATGGCGGACGGCACCGACGTTTATCCAAACACACTTCCAGCTAAAGATGGCGTTTCCGGCTCTAGTAGTGTCTCCACGCTCCGCTCAGCAATCGACGCCCAATACGGTGCCGGCTCGTTTAACGCCGCTATCGAGAATGCCTTGAGCACTTGGTCCGCCGTCGCCAATATCACGTTCATCGGCCCCAAGTCCGACGGCGGTCTGCCGGCCGGTTCCCCTAACGCCACAACTCCCGACATACGCATCGGTGCATTCCATCCCGCGCAAAGTACGTACTTTGCATTGGTCGGCGCGGTGAGCTACGGTCCACCCGGCATTCGCAACCCAGGCGGCGACCAATTCCCTGAATCCGGCGACCTGTTTCTCAACCTCGACGGCCCCGGTACGTTCCAACATTTCCAAATTGTCACCGGAATCGAAGACGTCACGCCCATCAACTACCAATACGGCAACGATCTGCAAGAACTCGTGCTCCATGAATTGGGTCACGGTGCGATCGGCCTCGGTCATCCGCCCCATATCCCCGGCGAAACTGTTGATCAGCGTGTGATGTACGTCTACGACGGCGATCAAGATGCGCCTCCGTGCTGCCAGACTCTCAACCACGAGCTCTCCGCCGACGACATCGCCGGCGCCCAATTCGTCTACGGCATCCGCGGCGACTACAACCGCGACAGCCGCGTCGACGCGGCCGACTACACCATCTGGCGCGATACCCTAGGTGAGCATCCGCAATACAGCGGGGACGGCGCCGACGGCAACGTCGACGGCGTCGTCAACGTGCTCGACTACGACGTCTGGAATGCCAACTTCGGCACCGTGGGAGCCGTCGGCGTCTCTTCCCCCCCTGCCGACTCAACGATTGCCGCCGCCCCGGAACCATCCAGCCTCGCGCTATTGCTATTGTCCGCGGCGATCCTTTTCATCGTTGCGCACCGTCGCCGTTTGACCGCTGCCGTCAAACTTTGCGTAGTCTGACTTCTTGCGCGCCAGCTGTTTGTAGCAATTTACACCTCTCAGGAAATCTTGCGCGCCGCCATTGCTGCCGTTCGTGAAACCCGTGCGGACTGCATGCAGTCACAACTCGGCCGCAATTCAATGTTTACGAAAATCGAGCCGTGCGGGGCCATATCTTTCGCAGCGTTTGGCACACGCTGTGCATCTCTCCTCCAGCACTTGTCCGCGGCCTCGCTGGGGTCGCGCAACACTCGTCAAAAGTTAAACCTTGTCACTTACTCTGGTGGGGAGAATTTCAATGATTGCTGCGAACAAGAAGAGAATTCGTTGCGTGGTGCTCGCCGTTCCTGTGGATGCCGAGGCATGGACCTCGCGTGGCGCGATGGTGCATGAACTGGTGCCGGACGCCGATCCCTACATTGCCGGGCTGATCAAGCGGCTGCAAGAGGAGGTACGCACCGAACGGCGCGCCGAAGAGCTTGAGCGTCGCGAGCGCCTGATGGCTGCGATCGCGCCGAAAACAGAAACCAAGACAACTAAGCCGCGTTTTGATGAGCGACAACTCGCGGGCGATCTTGAGGTCCCCTGGTATGACATGCCGGAAGACGAGTCGTGGGAAGACGAAGTTGCGCCCGAGTTCGGCGACCGAAATGACGACGCGATGCCGGCTTGGTAACGGATCAAATCGCTCTATCGATTAGCGGCCGAAGTTGCTTGACGCGACCGTACCCTCAATTCCTATCACCACCGGCCGTAACTCGGCAGTCAAAAAGAAGGACCCCGCGACAACCACCAATTCGTCCGCGACCGCGGTGACGCAGACTGCGTCCCACGCCTCGCGTGGCGTTTCGCAAACTATGACATCGACACCCCCGCTCCCAATTTGCCGCGGTGCTCCCTCAGCGATCGCCGCCCGGACCAGCCCAGCCAACTCGTCCGCGGCGACCGCCCGCGGATTGTCCTGGTACTGAGTGACAATCACCCGGCCAAAATAAGGAACCACCTCACGCACAATCGCCGCCACATCCTTGTCGCTGCTCACCGACAAAATTAACGTCCGCCGCCCGTGCCGCGGCAGTTCCGCCAGTGTCTCGACCAGCGCCCGCGCCGACGCCTGATTATGGGCCGTATCGATCACCACAGCCGGCCGCCCCCGCGAGACGATATCGCCGATTTGACCGGCCAGATACTCGACCCGGCCGGGCAGCACCGCCTGACTCAGCCCTCTCCGAATCGCCTCGCTCGATATGCACCAACCTTGGTGCCGTAGCTCTGCGATCGCCGCGAGCGCCACCGCTGCGTTGGCCGCTTGGTGCGGGCCGCGCATCGCCAGACCGATGTTTTTGACCCGCTGCTCCTGACCCGCTAATTTGTACTCAAAATCAATCAGCGCAGTTTGATACCGGTAGCAAAAATCCTCGCCCAGTTGAATCAATCGCGAGCCGTGCTCCCGCGCGATCTCGGCAATCACCGGCTGTGCCTCTGCGCCCAAAACGCCGCACACAACCGGTACGCCCGGTTTAATGATTCCCGCCTTTTCACGAGCGATCGCTGCAAGTGAGTTTCCGAGCTGCTTGGTATGGTCCAAGCTAATGCTTGTGATCACTGACACGAGGGGCAGACAGACATTGGTGGCGTCGAGCCGCCCGCCGAGCCCCACCTCCAAAATCGCCACGTCGACCTGCCGCTCGACAAAGTGCACAAGCGCCATCGCCGTGGTGACTTCGAAATACGTCGGCCCGCCAAAGGGATCATTGGCGGCCGCGGCCTCCTCGTCCATCGCCCGACAAATCGGCCGAAGTCGATCCACTAGCGTAATCAATTCGTCGGCCGTCGAGGACACACCATCGACGGCGAATCGCTCCTCGATCCGGTCCAAATGCGGCGAACTAAAGATGCCGGTCCGATACCCGGCCGCAGTCAGAGTCGCGGCGAGCATCGCGGAGGTGGATCCCTTGCCCTTGGTGCCGGCCACGTGAACGATCTTGAGCCCCGCGTCCGGTTGCCCCAGCCGCGTGAGCAGCGTTCGCATCCGATCGAGCTTTAATTGCCGCTCGTTGTAGGGCGCGAGTGTCGCTTGCTCGTAGTTGATCCGCGACATCAACCATTCCAGCGCAGCGGCTCGACCGCGCGAAGTTTGGGCGATTGGGCTGAAGTTATCGCGTTGTGATACCATGGACGTTACCGAATTTGCCTCATCGCAGAATAACAGTCACCCAACGGCTTCGCAAACGACCAGTCTGAAACCATGCGGATGATTCGTATCTCATTGCGCTCGCTGCTCGTGCTCATGGCCGTCGCGGCCGTGGCGATCGCGTCGTTTCGCCATGCCTCCGACGGATGGCAGACGGCCATCGTGAGCGTCACACTTGTTGTATTTTGCCTGTCGACGATTGCAGCGATTGTAGATCGCGGACCGCGTCGCACGACCGCCATCGGCTGCGCCCTGACCATGACCGCCTACACCTTAGCCTTGCTGTTTTCAGCGCCCCTCGGCGGCCCAATCACCGGCAACCGCGAATTCAATCCATCGACCGGTCGCCTGCCGACATCCCGACTTTTGGGACATCTCTACGCCCACATCGCCGAATTGGGGTGGGTCGACGTTCGCACCGGCAAACCCGCCGATGAACCTTCCGCAAATGCCTCGCCGAACGCCGGCGATTCGGCCACAACTACGACCGGGGAGATTCCTGATCGCGAGACCTTTATGGTCATCGGCCACTCGTGGTGGGCGCTCATGTTGGGCTGTTTCGGTGGTTGGCTTGCGCGGCAAGTTTATTTGCGGCCAGCGCGCCAACACGATCGCTAGCATCGGTCGATCTTGTGGTTCGTCACGCCGCGGTGCTATTCTTCGCGGCGATGGCCAATCCTCGCCGCAATCCATCGGAACCAAACCGCCAATCCTCGGCTACGCCCGCGAGCCGCGCTGATGCGCCGAGCGGCAATTCGAATTCTTCACCGTTGACGCTCAATCGGTTGCGCGCGGCATTCGCGCAAATGCTTGGAGCCGACCCGGATCACGCGGCGGCGGCGGCCGACAACCCGGACTCGCAACGCAAAACGAAGTCGCGTCCCGGTGTCGAATTCCAAACGATAACTGCCCCCGAACGCTGCGAGATCAGTCCACGAACCGTGGTCGAGGCAATGCTGTTCGTCGGCCGCGCCGACGATCGCCCTTTCTCCGCGCGCGAATTGGCGGCGGCGATGCGTGGCGTCAGTCCTGCCGAGATCGAAGCCGCCGTCGCAGAGCTCAACGAGATTTACGAGCGCGATAGCACGCCTTATGAAATCACACGATCCGCAGAAGGCTATCGCGTGGCGCTACGAGACGACTTCACGCGGATGCGCGACAAATTTCACGGTCGTCTCCGCGAAGCCAAACTCTCGCCGGCCGCCGTCGAAGTGCTCTCGATCGTCGCCTACCATCAGCCGACGACATCCGAAAACATCAATGAACTGCGTGGGGCAGTGAGCGGGGCGGCACTGGCATGGCTTGTGCGGCGAAAGCTCGTGCGCATCGATCGGCCCGTAGAGCAAAACGCCAAGCCGACCTACTCCACCACCGATCGATTCCTGCGGCTCTTCGGCCTGGAAAACATCGCCGCGCTGCCACGAAGCGAGGAGCTGGACAAGGTCTGAGCGATGTCCGGCATTCCCGGGTGAATTCGCCCAAAGCGATAGCCGGCGGCCACTTACGGCGTTCTCGCCCCAGCCCGTGAGCGTCCATCGCTAGCCGCCGTTGATTTGGCTCCGCTCGACGGGGTACGATAAGAGGCGGGGAGACGAACGGACTTTCGGCAACGGGTGGGCCGATCCGGCGGCAAATTTGTCGCCATCCGGCCTGCCGAAGGTTCGCTGCCCAAAAGCCTGGGAATCCAGTAGCCTGGAAAAGATGTCCCGTTCGTCCGGCAGAGTATCGCCGGCGTTACCAGGCAGCTCGCTGTTCACACTGTCGCGCAGCACCAATGCTGCCGGGAAGTTTCTACTACGATCAGCGCCGACGATCTCAATTGCCGCGCGGGCGGCCTACTCCCTCGATGCCGAGCGGAGAGACTTCGAAGGTCTACGCCATGTAGCTCCGCGCGACGTTGCTGCGCTGTTGGATCCGTTGTTCGACGGGCTTCCGATCGATTGGCGGCACGTCCATGAATGATCGACTTGACCGAACTGACGTGATCCAGCGGCTGCGCGCGGCGCGACCAGCCATTTTGCCGTCGCTATTGCTCTGCGATTTTGGGGATTTGCGCCGCGAGGTGGCGGCGGTGGAGGCTGCCGGCGTGCCGGCTCTCCATCTCGATGTGATGGACGGTCACTTTGTGCCAAACATTTCCTACGGTCTGCCGATCGTCGAAGCCGTACGACAATCCACCAGGCTGCCAATTGATGTCCACCTGATGATTTCTGAACCAGCGCGATACATCGAGCAATTTCAGCAGGCCGGTGCCGACAGCATGACGATTCACGCCGAGGCAGTAAGCGATCCGCGGCCCGTGCTCGACAAGATTCACGCGCTGGGGGCGATCGCCGGGCTGGCCATCAATCCGCCGACGCCACTCTCCGCGATCGAATCCAGCCTGCCGCATTGCGATCTGGTGCTCGTCATGAGCGTCATGCCCGGATTTGGCGGCCAGAAGTTTGACGCCGTAGCGCTCGATAAACTGCGCACACTCCGCGACCGCGATGACGTTCATCCGCTTTTGGAAGTGGATGGCGGCGTCTCCGACGACACGATTGGCGCCTGCGCCGCCGCCGGCGCGGAGCTGTTCGTCACCGGCTCAGCGATATTTCGGACCAATGATTATGCGGCCGCAGTTTGCGGGCTCCGCGATGCCGCTGAAATTGTTAATAGTCAGCCGACTCGAAATCTGTAGTTAGTATCTCAAGGCCAATTCATTAAGAACAATTCTATGTTTCGCATCTTGCTAGTTCGCCCCGGTGCGACCGAGTACGACCAGCAGCGCCGCATTCAGGGCACACTCGACATTCCGCTTTGCGAAGATGGTCGCCGCCAGGTCGACGCCATGATCGGCCAGTTGCGGACTCAACCGATCGAAGCGGTCTACACCAGTCCCGCGCAATGCGCCGTGCAAACGGCCGAGGCGCTCGGCGAAGCGCTCGACCTGAAAGTCAAGGAGCTCGACAAGCTTCAAAACCTCAATCACGGGCTCTGGCAGGGATTGCTCATTAAGGACGTGAAAACCAAGCAGCCGAAGGTGTTCAAGCAGTGGCAAGAACAGCCGGAAACGATCTGTCCGCCCCAGGGCGAGACGATCGGTGCGGCCGAGGATCGTCTGCAAGCGGTTGTCACCAAGCTGACGAAGAAGCACAAGTCGGAAGGCTTGATCGCAGTCGTCGTGCCCGAGCCGTTAGCGAGCTTGCTCTGCCACGTGCTTCGGGACGGCGAGCTGAGCGACCTCTGGCGAAGCCGAGAGGGCCTCGTCGCCTGGGAAGTGATTGAAGTGAACACAAAAACGGCCGACACCAAATGACGCGGCCGCACACAGAGCCAGTTTTTTCGTTCTGACAGCATCGAAAACCGCCCGGCCCCGCGGTCCACTCGCTCAGCGCGGCATGGTGATGTTTCAAACACCGTGATATCATAGTTCCACCGCCCGGCCGGCCGCTTAACTCATCTCACCTCCTCCAGCCATGGCCACCAGCGAAACCGACATCCCAACCGGCAAGGCCACGACGATGCGCGAAAAGCGAGGCGTTCCCGGCGGCCTTTGGCTCCGCTGCGAAGATTGCGGCGAGACGATCTTTCGCCAGGAAGCCGCGCGCCTCATGAGCGTCTGTCCGCAGTGCGGCTTCCACATGTACTTGAGCGCGCCGGATCGCGTCCGCTGGGTGCTGGACGAAGGGACGTTCGAAGAATGGGACGCCGAGCTGATGCCGACCGACCCGCTCGCCTTCAGCGACAAAAAAGCATACTCCGACCGGCTCAAAGCGGAACAAAAACGGACCGGCCTTCACGATGCCGCCCTCACCGGCACAGGCATGATCCGCGCCCGTCGCGTGGCGTTTGGCGTCACCGATTCGGCGTTCATCATGGGAAGCATGGGGTCGGTCGTGGGTGAACGGCTCACGCGGCTCATCGAGCGGGCAACTCGCGATTCGCTGCCGCTGATCATCATTAGCGGCTCGGGCGGCGGTGCCCGCATGCACGAAGGCATCCTCTCGCTGATGCAAATGGCCAAAGTATCTGCCGCCCTGGCCCGGTATGACGAAGCCGGCGGTTTGTTTATCTCGGTGCTCACGAACCCGACGATGGGCGGAGTGGCCGCCAGCTTCGCGTCGCTGGGCGATCTGGTCTTCGCCGAACCCAAGGCGCTGATTGGCTTTGCCGGTCCGCGGACGATCAAAGCCACGATCCGGCTGGAGCTTCCCAAGGGGTTCCAAACCAGCGAATTCTTGCTGGAGCACGGCTATATCGATCGGATCGTCCGTCGGGCGGAGCTCAAGAGCGAAATCGCCCGGGCCATCGATTACTGCGGGAAATAGCCGACCGTCAGCCACGTCCAGAGCGTAGCTAGTTGCCCGCGGGCGCGCGCCGTCGGTATATTGGAAATAGCTGCGTTTTCCATCGTTTATACGTCCGATCCGGGGGATAGTGCGCGTCGTGGGCATTAGCCAATTCTTCAAGTCGATTCTCGAAGGCGGGAAAGTCGACGTCGGCAGCCGCTACCAAATCCTCCGCGATGCGGTTTCGGGGACGATGTCGAATTTCCACATGGCCCGCGATCGCGAGACCGAGCAGATCGTCGGTCTGAAGGTCCTCGACAAAAAGAAGACTGACGCGCTCGAAGCCCGTTTCAAGGGCTTGGACAAGCCGACCGAAGGCGAAATTGCGATTTCGCTCAATCACCCGCGGATCGTAAACACCTACTCGCACGGCGTCACCACCAATGACGAGCAATTCCTGGTGATGGAGTTTCT
>DASYDU010000199.1:0-8553 GCA_036499445.1 Lacipirellulaceae bacterium | reverse complement strand
GTTTGGCGTGATCATTTGAGTGCCACGCCCGGCGACTACAACCACAATGGCGTCGTCGACGCAGCCGACTATACGATATGGCGCGACACGTTTGGTCGGACGGTGACCACTGGGACAGGTGCCGACGGCAACGCCAACGGTACGATTGACAATGCCGATTATGGTCTTTGGAAGAGTCACTTTGGTCCGGCCCTGCCGGGAGCCGGTAGCGACGCCGGACGAGCCGGGGCTGTTTCGGAGCCGTCAAATCTAATCCTGTTACTCGCCGCGGCCGCGTGCCTGGCCGTCATTCGATTGCGATTAATTGGCTCGGCAGCACAAAAATTGGTGAACTTGCAGTTGTCGCGAAAGCCGGCAATTTAGCGCGGATCTTCGGCGTTATGAAACGGCCCAGCTCCCGATAGCGCCGCGGCGCTTCGCGACAATCTTCATCTAACTCGCGGCATGTCACTGGTGTGACGCCGCTTTCACCTGCATTTTGACAGCGTACAAGCCGGTGCTCGCGGTGATGAACAGGGTACTCTTATCCCGCCCGCCAAAACAAACGTTGGCGGTCCAGCTCTCCGGCACGTCGATGTGTTCGATCTGCTTGCCGCCTTTGTCGAACACTGTCACGCCTTTACCCGTGAGATAGACGTTTCCTTCGTCGTCGATCGTCATCCCGTCGGAGCCGAGATCACAGAACAGGCGTTTATTCTGCAGCGAGCCGTCGGCTTGGATGTCGTAAGCAAACGTTTTGCTGGCCGAAAGGTCGGAGACGTATAAGGTTTTGCCATCGGGCGTACCAATGATGCCGTTGGGCGTATGCAAATCGTCGGTCACGCGTGTGAGCGTCTTGCCATCGGGTGACAGATAATAGGCAGCTTGCTGATCCTGCTCGATCGGGCCACGCTTCCAATAGTCGCGTTTATAAAATGGGTCCGTGAAATAGACGCCGCCATCGGGCCGGACCCAGACGTCGTTCGGACCGTTGAGCAGCTTGCCCTGATACTTTTGGGCCATGACCGTATGCTTGCCGGTTGCAACGTCGATCACCCATAGCTCGTTCAGCTCGTCGGCACACGCCCACAGCCGGCCCTGGTCGTCAAAACACAAACCGTTCGCGCGCCCCGCCGGCTCGAGAAACGTCGACTGCTGGCCGTCGACGCTCCATTTCACGATCCGGTCATTGGGCTGGTCGGTGAAGTAAACGTTCCCCTCGGCGTCCATCGACGGACCCTCGGTGAATTTGAACCCGCCCGCGAGCTTTTCCAATTTCGCCCCCGGCGCGATGATCGACGACTCTTGGGACCATGCGTTGGCGGCCCAACTCAACAGGATCAGGCACATAATAGGGTAGCTTGTCATATTGGCACTCTCACATTGAATTAAACGAAAATGTTGGCCGCCTAGCGGCACTCCAATTTGATTGAACAGTCGGGCAGTCCAGCGGACGTAACGGTGACGGTAATCTCTCCCGGTGTGCGCGTGGACTGCAAGATCGCCAACGCCAGCCCATTGAAGGCGGTCCGCTGATCACCTTTGAATGATTCGTCGATCGACATGCTTCCGTTGTCGACTCCGATCAGTTTCCCCGCCCCTTCGACTTTGAACTGTAAGGTGTTGCCGGCGGTGGGAACCATGCGACCTTGATCGTCGATGATCTTGACGGTCAGATGGGCCACGTCGCGACCATCGGCGTTGAGAATAGCCTTGTCCAGCGCGAGATCGATGGCCGCCGGTTCGCCTGTGGTCACGACTTCTTCCGTGGCGACGACCTGTCCCCCCTTGCTGCCGACGACGCGCAGCGTACCCGGCTCATAGGCCACGTCCCATTGCAGGTGCAGGTCGCTAGTGGTTCGAATCCGGCCGGGATTGGTCTGCGTGCCGTATCGATCGCGCATGCCTTCGAGCATCAGGCCGTATCCTTTGACGCCGTACGACTTGCCGTTCACAAACAGCTCGGCGGAGTCACAGTTGGTGTAGCAATAGACGGGGAGCACCTCGCCTTCGTGCCCTTTCCAATTCCAATGCGGAAAGATGTGCACCATGGGCGTGGAGGTCCACTGGCTTTGATAGAAGTAATAACCATCCTTCTTAAAGCCTGCGCTGTCAATCACGCCGGAGAATGCGCCGACGCCTGCTTCGCCCAAGTAGTCGATTCCGGTCCACATGAAATCGCCTTCGACGTAGTCGTTCTCGGCGACGACACGCCAAAGTTGCTCGACGACGATCCGCGGAGCTGCCGAGAATCGGCGCCGGCCGGGACCAGGACCAGCGCTGACTGCAGCGGCCGGCGCGGGCGCGGGTGGTTGCGCACCAGGGGCGTTTTCGGAAACAAACGGATTGCCATAGTTTCCGCGCGGCCCACCCATCGACGCATCCTCGGTGCCGATAAACTTCCGCTCCGGAAAAGCCTCGCGGTCGAGGCGGAAATAAAGGTAGGAACGATTCCGCCAGCGGTCGACGTAGTTGTAACCGGCGATGTCCAGCGCAGCCATGAACTCTGGCGAGGCGCTGCGCGGCTCGGCGTAGACGTTATCGCAACCGGCTGTCACCGGGCGCGTCGGGTCGAGCTGGTGAAAGAGGCCGACCAATTCTCTTGCCGTTGCGGGTCCTTGTGGTGACGTCTGGTCGGGGATTTCGTTACCAGCGCTCCACAGGACCACGCTGGGATGATTGCGATCGCGTCGGACGAAATCGGTCACGTCTGGATCGTGCCACTCCGTAAAGAGCGTGTGATAGCCTTGCTTGACCTGCCCCTTCGCGGCCTTCCATTCATCGAACGCCTCGTCCATCACAAGGAATCCCAACTCGTCGCAGAGGTCGAGAAAATCGGGATCCGGTGGATTGTGGCTGGTGCGGATCGAGTTGCAGCCCATCTCTTTGAGCGCTACTAGCCTGCGCCGCCAAACCTCCATCGGCACCGCGACGCCGACCGCCCCGCCGTCGCCGTGCAAACAGACGCCGTTGAACTTCGTGTGTGTACCATTCAGCAAGAAGCCCTTATTCACATCGTAATCGAGCGAGCGGATGCCGAAGACTGTGTCATACCGGTCGACGACTTGACCGCCGCTGCTCACTTCGATGCGAGTCGTATAAAGCTGGGGAGCGTCAACCGACCACAGGCTAGGATGGTCGACCGTCAAATCAGTGACAATTTCGCTTGTCGCGCCGGCGTCGATCTGGCCCGAGCCACTGCTGCTTTGCACTTGCTTTCCGCCACTGTCCAGAATCGTGCAAACATAGTCGAAGGGCGCGGCCGCGGACCGTTGATTGCGGAGTTCGGCGGCGACGTGAACGGTCGCGCTATCGGCGCTGACTTTGGGTGTCGTGACGTACGTGCCCCATTGCGGGATGTGCAGGCCGTCGGTTGCCGTCAGCCACACGTCGCGGTAGATGCCCGAACCGGAGTACCAGCGGCAATTGGTTTGTCGCGAGTTGTCCACTTTGACGGCGATCGTATTCTCGCCACTGAAATTCACGTAGGGCGTCACGTCGTAGGAGAAGCTGATGAAGCCGTAGGGGCGCAGACCGAGAGAATGGCCGTTGAACCACACCTCGCTGTATTCATAGACGCCGTCGAACTCAATGGAAATCTGCTTTCCATTGTCCGCCGCGGGAATCGTCAATGTTTTGCGATACCAGCCGACGCCCGTGGGCAAATACGCGCCCGAGCGGCCCGACTCCGCTTTCGTATCGAAGGGCCCATAGATGCTCCAGTCGTGCGGCAGGTCGACCGATTGCCATTCGGAATCGTCGAAGCGAACTGTTTGGGCGTTGTCGACATTTCCTTTCGTGAACTTCCAGTCGAAATCGATTCGCTCTCTTTGGCGCGGGGAATCGGCTGCCGGCAGGTCGCTTGTTCCAAGGAACAACGCGGCCGTCAGCAGGAACACCAGTGGCTTGATGCGCATTGACTTCTTCCTCCCCGACGAGCGACGCAGTCGCGTCGGCGACATAAACTGCGCTCTGCCAAGACGGCTCAGCAAGGTTCCAATAAACTGTGATCGTCGACTTCGGCGGCCCAGGTCATCTAATCTGTCGGTGCCACACACCCCAATGACAGGCGTTGAAACCTCTTCTCGACGTCTCTTTGCAATGCAGCGCCGGCCGGATCGAGGAACTTAAGGCCGGCTATAGCGGCGAGTGCCGCCAAGGATCGCCACGGCCCCCAGCGCCAGGAGCCAGGTCGAAGGTTCAGGGACCGAGGTCGTCGACGCCGCTCCCGCGCCGGAGCTTGATGCGACCCCAGCAAAGTGAGCCAACCAATAATTGTAGTCGGCTTGATCGATCACGCCCTGACTGGCGCCCGTGTTGTCCCCGTTCGCCAGCAGATTGGTGGTCGAGCCGAGTGTATCTCGCCAGACGGTGAAGTCGGCGGCATCGACGACACCGTCGCGGTTGTAGTCACCGACATTTAATACATCAAGCGCTGGCAGGGCATTGTGATTGGTGCTACCAGTGGCGCTGTCAAACAGGGCGGTGGAACCATTGTTGTAATTGGCGCCCGGAATGACGCCCTCCGGATACCACCACAGCACACCTTCCCCATCGTCATGCGGCAACTTGTAGATCAAGTCGGTGACCGTTTGGAACTCCAACTGCTGCCCCGCCAGGGTTTTGGGGAATTGATTTGTGTCGCCCACGCCATTAATGTTTCTCCAGGGAGAGTTCGTCTCCAGAAGCATGATTTTTTTCATTGGCAAGTGGGTATCGGGATGGGCCGCCACGTCTGCGTTGAAGTTGCTAAAGTTTGTCTCAGCCAAGGCTTTCAAGTTGTTGTTCATGGTGGTGGCGAGATTGCTGGAGGTCGGATAGTAATCCACACCTTCGATGTCGAAATCCGTGACGCCGCCGCCCGTAAATCCGTTCGCGTCTGGAATCGTGGTCGACGCCTGCATAAAACCGTAGTGATACTGCGGTTGACCATCTTTATCTCCTCGGTCGATGCTGAGTGCCACGGGAATACGCGGCAAGGGCGGATCGCCTGGGTGAGGTGGAGTTTCCATTGCTCGCACGCCGCGGATGGCAGCGTTCCAAAGCCCGCCGTAGGCGGCCCAGCTGGCGTTTTGATCTGCCTTGGAGGGGTTGTTGTCACTGGAATCATAGAAATTCAACTTACCCGTCGGCCACATCGTCCCGCCTGTGGTTTCGTTGCCGATCTGAACGATGTCCGGCATGACGCCCGCGTCCTTAAACGTCTGCAACGTCGACTGAGTATAATTTTGCACGGTCGATTCCAATTGCGTGAGCGTCTGAGCCGGACTCGCCCACGCCGCCGGAAGGGATTGATGGCCCGGGTCGGCCCACGTGTCCGAATAGTGGAAATCGAGCACGAACTTGGCGTTGGGACAATCGGCCTTGATTTGCTGGGCCAGTGCAATGTCATAGGCATTCGATTGAATCGCCCCGACATTGCCGCTCGTGTAGTTTGTTGGCGGATTCACAAAGACACGCAGGCGGAACAGATTCGCGCCGTGGTCGTACATAATCGTGTCCATCGGCTTTTCGACGGCAGCGCCATTTACTGTCTCGAAGAAGTGCGCACGCGGTGTAACCGGCGACCCGTTGTCGGGAAACTGCCCCTGAAAATACGATTCAAGCGAAATATCCCCGCCCATGTAGAACGGGCTCGGATTGGCCGAGGCGCGCTGCGTGAGGCTAATGGCCACGCATAGCGCGAGTAGTAAAAGTACGATCGATTTCCCGACGCCAATTCTCATCGCCTGTTTCTCCGCAACCGCAATGCCCCCAAACTGCACAGTAGAGGCATTGCGATCAAAATCAAAACCGCACTGGCCGGCTCTGGAACCCTCACCCCGGCTGCGCCAGCTCCCGCGCCGCCGGATGCGAGAAAGATATCCCTCCATAGCTTGAAGTCCGACAGGTCAACCATGCCATCATGGTTTAGATCACCATTGAAGCTGCGCGCATTTGGGCCCATGCCGAAGTTGTCACGCAAGACCGTATAGTCATTCATCGTGACGGCGCCGTCGTGATCAACATCGCCGGGGATCAACGTGCTGCCGAATGGGTTGGGATAGGTGATGCCGGCTACCGTAATGCCGTCGGTCAGGGCCGGCAGGGCATTGTGAACGTTGCTGTTACCGGTGCTGTCAAATAGGGCCGTCGCGCCACTGTTGTAATTAGTAAAGGGGGTGACCGCCTCCGGATACCACCACACCACACCTTCCCCGTCGTCATGTGGCAAGTTGTAGATCAAGTCGCGAACAGCGTGGAGCTCTAGCAGCTGTCCGGCCGCGGTCTTTGGAAATTGATTTGCGTCGCCCACGCTAGAGTTCTCCCAGGGAGAGTTGGTCTCCAGGAGCATAATTTTTTTCAGCGGCAGTGTGTTGCCAGAGCTCGTGAAACTGTCGTTGTTCGTATTCGCCAGTGCGATCAAGTTGGCATTCATCGTGGTGGCGAGGTTGGTCGACGTCGGATAGTAGTCGACGCCCTCAATGTCAAAATCCGTGACGCCGCCGCCCGTTAGCCCGTTCGAGTCAGGGACCGTCGCGGACTGCTGCACCAAACCGTAATGAAACTGCGGTTGACCGGCCTTGTCTCCTCGATCGATGCTCAGCGACACAGGAATCCGTGGAAGAGGCGGATCACCTGGGTGCGGAGGAGCTTCCATCGCCCGAACACCACGGATGGCTGCATTCCAGAGCCCGCCGTAGGCCGCCCAGCTCGCGTTCTTTTGGGCGGTTGTGCCATTGAAGTTCAATCTACCTGTCGGAAACATGGTCCCGCTGGTAGTTTCGTTACCGAGTTGGACAATGTCCGGCATCACCCCCGCATCTTTGAATGTCTGCAAGGTCGTTTGAGTGTAGGCCTGGACGGTCGCCTCCAATTGCGTCAGCGTCTGAGTTGGTGTAGCCCACGCAGCCGGAAGTGACTGATGCCCTGGGTCGGCCCAGGTGTCTGAATAGTGGAAATCGAGAACAATCTTGGCGTTGGGCGCGTGAGCCTTGATTTGCTGAGCGAGTGCGATGTCGTAGGCCGTGGTTTGAATTGCGCCAACGTTATTGCTGTCGTATACCGTTGCTGGGTTTACGAAAATCCGCAAGCGGAATAGGTTGGCGCCATGGTCATACATAATCGTGTCCAGCGGCGCCTGGCCGCGGTTGTCCGCGAACTGAACATTTTGCTGCTGCATGTACGTTTCCAGCGAGATGTCCGCGCCCATGTAGAACGGCGACGGCGCGCCCCATGCCACTTGGGTACCACACGCCAGGGCCGAGATGATAGGGAGCCCCCAAACTGTTACGGCCGCGAGAATTCTTGGCATCGAGCCGCGATCCTGCGTCGCCGCGGGGCGAGCCCCGTTGCGCTCCCGGAAAAGGGCCATCTTTGTCCACCTCTTGTTCCGAATGACGCTTACAACTGAATGCCTACGCCCTGGCCCACCGCAGTGCGGTGACTGTCAGCGCGGTTGAAGCGACAGCACGAGCTCAAAGCGTAACCGTCGGCGCTTGCAGACGCTTCGCAACCAATACTCACTTCATTTTTTGCTCGCTCGCAGCTGGCGCCGCTGCCGCGTCAATTTCCAGAAAATGAACGTTCACAGTTTGATGCTGCGCAAAAGTGGCCGCAAAACCGACGCCGGATAGGTCGCCGGAAAGGTCGCTGGCCGGCGCGCCGCCGAGCTTCGCGCCCTCCCCCGCCAAGGTCACTTCGCGCCAGTTTTTCGCCGCCGGGTCAAACGTGATTTTCTGAGCGTCCCACTTGCCGCTACTGGTGACCCCGGCCGGGGTCGTTTGAAACGCCGCTTCGGACGCATACCATTTGCCGCCAACTTCGACCGCCAGCCGCAACTCGGCCGGAGTGCCGGCCACGTCCGTGTCGTTGTCGTCCTTCTGATTTTCGAGACGCTGTTCCCACGAGAAAGTAAGCTCGGGGGTCGACGCCGGCAGCGGAGGAAGCTTGCTGGTGACGCAGGCCGCCGTCACAGTCGTCGCAGGATTCAAGCCGGTGGCGTTATACCACCAGAGATATTGCACCCCAGCGTCATTCTTCGAGACGCCGGCCGTGTTGCCGTTACCGCCGATGTGCGAATCGTCCCAGCCAATCTCCTGCAGGCCTTCTCCCTTATCGTTGGGAAATTCCTGCCGATAGACCTTGGCGGCCGCCGCGACGTCAGCAATCGCCCAGGCGGACAATATTGTTAGCAATAACTTACCAGCCGAGCGCCGTCTCGCCATCAATCCTCTCCTTGTCCGAAATGCATTGAATCGCGGTCGCAGAATGCGCGGACCGTATTTAACCGCTTCGGAAAGCAAAAAAGAGCCCGCAAGCGGCATTCTCGTCGAATTGGCCGCTCGCGGACTCATTGAAGTTCAAAATGGATTACTCACATCGTTTTTGAAAGTTGGCACACTTAGCGCCGACTTCTGCGGAACCAAAACAAGCCCAACCCGCAGCAGACCATCAATAAAATGGAAGTCGGCTCAGGAACCTCGCCGCATGTAATCTTGTAATCCGCGTAATTTATCGAGGAAAAGTCACCAGACGGGTTGTTAAGCCGCTTAACAATACCGACCCCACTGATCAAATCTCCACCCGGAATTG
>DASYDU010000198.1:0-20077 GCA_036499445.1 Lacipirellulaceae bacterium | reverse complement strand
ATGTCTGAGCGTCCTCCCGCGGACCGAATCCGCGGAACACATCCAACGTGGCCGAACCGTAATTGACCGTGGCCGTGAACGAACCGTCGCCCGACTGGCCGATCAAAACGCCGCTCGTGTCGAGTGCTGGCTGTGTCCAGTTGTTTGAGTTGGACCAGTTGAGTGGCGTCGGGCCGATCATCGACGGATTGATAGTCGTATCGATGACCGAAGGAATCGACAACGTCAGGCTGCCCGTCGCACCGTTCCACGACCAATAACTTTGGTCGCCCGGGATTTCCGGAATGTCGGGATGATAGAAGAAATTCGCGGTGACTGTGCCAGAGAGAGATGGGGGCGCGGCTTGTGCAGTTGAAACAATGACGCAAAACGCGGCAGTGATCAGCAATAAAGTTGCGAAACGTCGCATGCGGGCTCCTATCGGCAGTGAAAAGAGGAATGCTGTTGCTCCGGAAAGCAGCCTCTCACGAAGAGCGAGATTCGCCCAAAATATCCATTATTTTCGTGATTTATTGAAAGCTCAATCCCCCTAGTTGGGTGGAACTGCTGGTATTATTTGAACTGGCAGCAGCCACGGCGACTTGACGGGAGTACTGGCTTTTGCAGTGTTTCGCGTTTGAATCATGGAAGCGCCTTAATGAGGGAACTCTAAGCGGACCGCTGTGTTGGAACCGCCGCTTATCCATCCGTTTGAGCGCGCGGATTAATTCGCTTTGCATCCGCCCGAACATTTGCTGCAGCGCTCGGCACTGCTTTTGGGTGAAGTCACGGCTTTCCGTCCCGGTATCGTGCCAAGCGCTTCGCGGACCGCCCCAGAATCCTGCATCCGGTATCCAGATTTTTGTTGAAATTGGGCCACCGCCTGTGCTAAGACGAATCCACGCCAGCGCCGATTGGTAGTGACGCGTTCCGCTCGTTTTCGATGGATCCCCGCTTGAGCCGCAGCCCCGCATACGGTAGCCACGGTGAAGCGAATCTCTAGAGGTCGAATCCGAGGCGGAAAGTGGCGAGCGAAGAACAGAGCGCGGCCAACTAAACCGCACCGCGAGTTCCAAGCTCTCCACTCGTCACTCCGCAGCGCTCGTGGAGGTCGGACTACGCGCTCCCCCTGGGATTTAGACTTGCGCGGCGCGCGTAGCCGGTCGGAGGTGATCACCTCTTTTTTTGATTGTCGTCCGTCGTCAGTTGTCCTTGGTCAATTGTCCGTCGCAATAAATGAAGTCACCGAACTCAACTGGCCACGGACAAACGGGTTGGTCATGTGCCCCGAAGCAGTATTACAAATGTGAAGCCCTTAATTCGTCGAATCGATTGAAAAAAAAGTGGGGGATCGTCCACCAAAATGTCAGAGCGACTCGCTCTAAAATCAGAAATCAGCAATTAGAAATCCCGCCCCTTTGTTTTCCTGGACTCTCCCTGATGAAAAAGCCGGTCGATTGTGACGATCCCGTTGATCGTTTGCTCCCGTCAAAAAAGAAAGGAAGACCTGCTAGGGCCACCCGCAAAAAACCGGTCCCCTTCGAAGAAAACTTGTCCCGTTCGGCCAGCCGAGCAGAAAAAGCGGCCAGATTTTGATAGGCACTAGTGAAATCAAGCAATGAACTGGATACGATGGGCGATATGAAAATTCACAGCTTCGCCTGGTTTGCCCTGTTCCTCTCCTTCGCCGCGAGCACCGCGGCGGGCGACGCTCGCGCTGCCGATGCGCCGGCCGCCGCCCAGATTTCCGTCACGATCGACGCCGCCCATCCCGGCTCGCCGATCAGCCCATTTATCTATAGCCAGTTCATCGAGCACCTCGGCCGCTCGATCTACGGCGGCATCTGGGCTGAGATGCTCGAAGACCGCAAGTTCTACTTCCCGATCACCGACAAGTACGATCCGTATCGCACCCTGAAAGACACCAAGTTCCCGGTCGTCGGCGCGTCGCCCTGGGAAGTCGTCGGCCCGGCCGGCTCGGTGACGATGATCAAGGAGAAACCCTTCGTCGGCGACCATTCGCCGCAACTCGCTGCCGACAGCGGCATCCGGCAAAACGACTTGGGCCTTGTCGCCGGCAAAGATTACAACGGCTACATCTGGCTCAAATCGCCCGACGCCAAAGCCAACGTAGACGTGGCGCTTGCGTGGGGCGACGCGCCCTCCGATCGCCAAACCGTTTCAATCAAGGACATCGGCGCAGATTACAAACTGTATCCGTTCAAGTTCACTTCCGGCGCCGCAACCGATCATGGCCGACTGGAGATTCACGCGAGCGGCGGCCCCTGCCTGATTGGTACGCTCTCGCTAATGCCCGCAGACAACGTCCGCGGCATGCGGGCCGACACGCTCGCTTTGCTTAAGCAGCTCAATGCCACTGGCTACCGCTGGCCCGGCGGAAACTTTGTCAGCGGCTACGAATGGCGAGACGGCATCGGCCCCCGCGATCGCCGCCCGCCCCGTCGCAATCCAGCTTGGACGGGCGTCGAGCACAACGACGTCGGCATCGACGAGTTTATCGACTTCTGCCGCGAGGTCCACGCCGAGCCGATGATCGCCGTCAACACCGGCTTTGGCGACGCCTATTCCGCCGCTCAAGAAGTCGAGTATTGCAACGCCTCGCCCGACACGATCGGCGGCTCCTGGCGGAAAAAGAACGGCCATGACCAGCCGTACGCCGTCAAATACTGGTGCGTCGGCAACGAAATGTTCGGCGTCTGGCAGCTCGGTTTCATGCGACTCGATCAATACGCCCAGAAGCACAACCAGGTCGCGACCGCGATGCACAAAGTCGACCCGTCGCTGGTGCTGATCGGGTCGGGCGACCTCAATACGCGGAGCCGCGGCGGCCGACGGGGCGACGGCCCCGAACGCGGCTGGTCCGAGGGCATGCTCCAGGATAGCGCCGACAACATGGATCTCATCTCCGAGCACTTCTACATCCGCTCGCCGAAGGACGACGTCGCAGCCCACGTCGCGCAGATCGTCAATGCCATCCGCGGCAAGGCCGACGGGCATCGCAAACTGCAAGCCGGCTTGCCGAATCTCAATGGCCGCACCATCCCAATCGCGATGGACGAATGGAACTACTGGTACGAGCCCTACGAGTACGGCGAATTGGGCTGCGTCTATCGACTGCGCGACGCGCTCGGCATCGCGGCCGGGCTGCACGAATACTTCCGCAACAGCGACATCATCCACATGGCCCACTATGCCCAGACCGTGAATGTCATCGGCTGCATCAAGACGACCAAGACGGCCGCTTTCCTCGATACGACTGCGATGCCGCTCATGCTGTATCGCGCTCAATTTGGCACGTTGCCGCTTGCCGTCAGCGGGAATCAGGCGGATGGGTCGCTCGACGTTGCGGCCGCGAAAACCGAAGATGGCAAAACGCTCACGATCGGCGTCGTGAATCCCAACGCCACACCCCAAACGATCCACGTCGATCTCGCGGGGCTCGCAGTCGGCGACAAGGCAAATGTCTGGCGAATTGCCGGCGATGACCCGTTGGCCTTTAACTCTGTCGACAAACAGCTGGTCGGCGTCAAGGCAGAGACAAACGTTGCATTTGGCGGCAACCTGACAGTGCCAGGCTATAGCGCGAGCGTCTATCGTCTGCCGCTCAAATAGGCGGTGTCACTTTGCGGCCGGCACAATTTCGACGTAGTCGACCGAGGCCAGTTCGTTGCCATCGGCCGTGCCGTCGAGCCGGATTTCGTCACCGGTATTGAGCTCGACGCCCGCCGTCGTGTGCCGCACGGCAGTATCGCCGTTCGCCCGATTGTCCGGCGACTTCCAGTCGGCCGTCCACTCGTCGACCACTTGATCTGCCACGCTCAGTTTGAATTTCGCGGCCCAATCGCGCTGATCGAAATACATCCATTGGAGATCGTATTTGCCCTGCGGTCCCTGATATTTGAAGCGGAGCGACCCGTGGCCCTCCTTGCTCGTACAGGCTGCGGCTTTGCCGTCCGAAGCCGTTTCCCACGGCTTGATGTCCAGCGGCTCGTAGCCGTCCATTTGCATCGCCTCGGCCTCGATCCGATTTGGATAGTGACCCGCCCGACCTTTTTCATCCGGAACACCGGAGAGCTTCAAAAACCACTGGCAAAACGCATCGCGCCACACCTGTGCGTGCCCGGCTTGATACGTCAGTCGGTCGAGCACTTCCTGATAGCGCTGGTCGTCGATTTTTCCCTTGAGCGTCTTCCACTCGTCGACCAGTCCCGCGGCATCCTCCGCTCCTTGATAATGCGAGTCGTAGATGTGCTGGATCACTGTCTCGCCGGAGTGGAGCACGTGCGTGTACGGGACGTGGTGCATGAAGAGCAGCTCCTCGTCCGGGCAAGTGTCAAGCGATTCAAACCTCGCGGCGACCGGCGGCGAGTATTGGCCGATGTAGCCGGTGCCCGTCGCCACCGTGCGGTCCATTCCCATTCCCTTGTCGTCCGCCCGATGCCAATGCCCCCAGCCGTTTCGTTCCGACGTTTCTACGCCGGGCCCGTAATGGGGACCTTGCAGGTTCGTCATCGTCAGCGCGCCCAGTGGACCGGAGTAGTTCTCATAGATGCTCCACGACCGGCAGAGCATGTCGACGATCGTAGCGACGACCGCCTTGTCTCCGCCAAACGTTTGCTTGGTCCATTCCTCGGCGATCTCCTGGCTCGTCAAATTCGGATTCCACGCCAGCCGGCCGAAGCCGTAAAGATTCGCCATCGCCAGATGATGGCCGAGCCAGTTGGTGTCGCGGCCGACGTTCGACACGCCGACAAAGCCGCCGAGCGGTCGCTTAAACGTTTTGCCGGCGACCAAGTCCTTAACCGGAGTCGCGGCGTCTCCGCTGGCGTGCATGTCGAAGTCGAGCGCGGTCTTCCACATCGGCACGACGTAGCAAAGGTGCCGCTGCTGGCCGAGATACTCTTGTGTGATTTGAAGCTCGATCGCCTGATTGGTCTTCTCCAGGCCGCCAAACAGCGGCGAGGCCGGCTCGCGGACCTGAAAATCGATCGGCCCATGCTTTATCTGGATAATGACGTTGTCGTCGAACGTGCCGTCCAGTTTGTGGAAATTGTCGTAGGCAGCCTTCGCACGATCGGCCTTTGGATCGTTCCAGTCCAGATGATTGTTGTAGACGAAGCCGCGGTAGAACAGCATTCCGCCATGCGGCTTGAGCGCTCGGGCAATCACATTGGCGGCGTCGGCGTGCGTCCGCCCATATTCCGAGGGACCGAGCCGACCTTCCGAATCGGCCTTGAGCACAAAGCCAGCCAAATCGGGCACCGCTTGGTAGACCTCGTTCACCTTATCCTGCCAGAATTTCACGGCTCCCGGATCGAGCGGATCGAAAGTCTCGATACCGCCAATCCGCCGCGGGCTGGCGAAATCGAGCGACAGCAAAAGTTTCACGCCCCACGGCCGAAACGTGTCGGCAATTTTGACAACCTCGGGCAGCAGAGGGCCGACGACGTGCGGGTCTGCGTTGACATTGTTGATCGAGCAGCCGTTGATGCCGAGCGAGGCCATCAAGCGGGCATAGTCGCGCACTCGGTCGAGGTCGCTGGTGACATGGCCATGGTCCCAAAAGATCGATTTCCCGGCGTAGCCGCGCTCGATGGTGCCGTCGCAGTTGTCCCAGTGATTGAGAAAGCGGACTGGGGCGAAGGGCTCACTCTTGAC
Source organism: Lacipirellulaceae bacterium (assembly GCA_036499445.1). Taxonomy (GTDB): domain Bacteria; phylum Planctomycetota; class Planctomycetia; order Pirellulales; family Lacipirellulaceae; genus DASYDU01. The sequence goes on along the minus strand of DASYDU010000198.1, from coordinate 14,419 downwards.
GTCGAGGTCGGCGATCGGTTGCTGGAGAGCAATCATCCGCAGCAGTGCGAACGCACCGTACAGGACGCCGCGGTCGTTCGGCGCTGCAATAAAGAGGTAGTTCTTGTTATCGAGGTCTACGCTCTTGAGCCAATAGCCGTCTTCCGTGAGCGTCGGCGTTTCGCCAATCGCCGGAAAAGCTGCCTTCACTCGATCGAACGTGCCCAACACAATCGCGCTCACTTGCCCGGGTTGAGGCGAGCGACCCAGCATGCCATGAATGCCGCGGCTGAGCTCGTCGCTAGCGGACTTCAACAACGGCGATTCACCAACAGGGACGACCATGCTGGGAAGTTGGTCGTATTTGGCTCGGACTGCGGCGTCTTCAATCGGGGCGTAACGGAGCCACGCATCGTAGCCAGTCTCGGCGCGTGCCGGCCGCGGCTGGAGCGACGCGGCGCTCGTAACAACCAATGGAATCGCAAGCCAAGCGGCGTTTTGGAGGTGTGGAATCATTCGTGCTGAATTGCCTGTAGGGCGGCACGCATGTAGCCGAGGGCGAAGGCCATCCCCGCGTGCCACGGCGCGTCGCAAGTCACCTGAGGAGTGTGGTCTGGAATCAGTACGCCATTGTAGGTGTTTTTCTTCAGGATGCGGAGGATGCGCAGCATGTCGATGTCGCCATCATCCACAAAGGTCTCGCGATACCGAGGCACTTTGCCCGTGACGTTGCGGAAATGAACGTAAGCCAGTTTGCCCTGGCGGCTGTAATCGTCGGTGGCTTGATAAACGTCGCCCTCGGTCATTTCGGCGGTGGTACCGAGGCAGAACTCGAGCGCGCTTGCCGGACTTGGCCGCAGATCGAGCAATCGCTGATAGAGCTGCGGCTGATAAACAAGCCGCGGCTGGCCGCGCATAGTGGGCATAGGCGGGTCATCGGGATGGGCGGCCAGCATCACGCCGGCTTGTTCAGCGACTGGCACGACCGCATCCAGGAATTCCTGAAGTCGACCCCACAATTGTTCTGATGTGGCCGGCGGCACGACACCCGTGGGCGCTTGCGGATCGACGACCATATTCCAGGCCATGCCGCGCGGCATCGGTGTATCGAGCGGCCCGTCCATCCCGACCGAAAGAGCGTTACCTCGGGCAAATCGCCCGGTGACGCGACCGCAGACGCCAGCGATGCTGAAGTTATAGCCCATGATCGGGATGCCAGCCTCACCGAGGCGGCCGATGATCTTCTTGCAGTTTTCGAGATGCTCGCGCTTCTTGGGGCCGTCGAGCAGCACATCGTGCCAATGGGCCGGGTCGAAGTTTTCGATCGCCGCCAGCTTGAGGCCGGCGTCGTTGATGTCGCGCCTGAGAGTGACCAACTCGTCGAGCGTCCACAACTGGTTCGGATCGCCCGCCCGGCCCCAACCTTGATCGCTGCCGGTCGGTTGATTGTCGTTCGGGTTGTGCGCGCCGCCCTTGAAGTAGTCGACTAGATGAACTACGAGGTGTGTAGCTCCGGCTTGCCGCGCGAACTGGTAGTTCTCGCGCGTGAGCATGTGCCGATAAAGGCCGAGACCGAGCTTCATCGATTTATGCGCGGCGTTTGCTTAACTTCTGCGAACTTCCGCAGCCGGGATGATCATTGGTTCCATACGCGGTACCAACAAGTGAATGATCACCAGATTGATCAAATAGGCGCAAGAGGCGACGGCGAAAATCGCAAGGTAGCCGTTGGTCCAAGTATCGAGAATGCGGCCCGTCAACTTTTGAAAGCCCATCGCGATGAACCCAGCGGCAAATCCGCCCAGCCCGACAATCGAGCTGACCACTTTACGCGGCGCCATATCGGAGGCCAGCGTATAGATGTTCGCAGAAAATCCCTGGTGCGCGGCGGCGGCGATGCCGATCAATACGACGACGACCCACGGATTGGGGATGATCGCCGCGAGAAAAACTGGCACGACGCAAAGCGCGCAAATCAGCAGCGTGATTTTTCGAGACGCATTGACGGTCCAACCCTTCTTGAGCAATCGCGAAGACAGCCACCCGCCGCCCACGCTTCCGGCGTCCGCCAGTACGTAAACCGTGACCAATGGCCAACCAAGAAGCTTTAAATCAATGCCGAGCTTGTCGTGAAAGAAACCAGGAGTCCAATAAAGATAAAACCACCAAATTGGCGCGCTAAGTCCCATGCCAACCACGACCGCCCAAACTTGGCGGTATCGGAGCAAGGTAGACCAGGGTATGTGCGCCGGGGGATCGGGTGGATCGCTCTGGATATACTGGCGTTCGACTTGAGAGAGCCGCGGGTGTTCGGCCGGCGGCCAGTAGAGCGAAACCCAGAACAGTAGCCATACCAGCCCCATGGCGCCGGTCACGTAAAACGCCGCGGGCCAATCGAAGTGAGCAATGAGTATCGGCACGATGAGCGGCGCGACGATGACGCCGACGTTGCTGCCGGCGTTGAATACGCCGGTTGCCAGGGCCCGTTCCGTTTTAGGGTGCCATTCACTGACGCACTTGATCGCGGCAGGAAAATTGCCACCCTCCGCCAAGCCCAGGGCGGCTCGCATCAGGCTGAACCCGAGCACGCTGCGGACCAATCCATGGCCCATTACGACCACACTCCACGCGGCCAATGCCAACCCATAGCCCAACCGAAGTCCGATGGCGTCCATAAAGCGGCCAGACAGGGCGTAGCTGATCGCGTAAGCAAAGCTGAACCAGGAGACAATGTCACCGAAATCCGTTTCGGTCCAATGCAACTTTTCCATCAACGTCGGCTTAAGCACGCCGACGACAGCTCGATCGGTATAAATCAGCGTGGTTGCAAAGAATAACAACGCGCAAATAACCCATCGGAAGCGGCCATTTGGTCGTTCGAGATCGCCCATGAAAATCCGCCCAGACGAGAGTTTGAGGCCACTAAAAGAAGAAACCGCGACGCTTCGCACCGCGACGAGTCTTTAGTGTACTTTGTCGAGGCGCAGGTTTGAATGTCGGGATCACGCAAAGAAGTATCTGAAGTCACGCACAAGCGCAGGCCGTGCGCCCGATCGTCCTCGCGCCCATCAGGTGATTTCGGCCGCCGCGCGCGGTTTCGTGCCTTCCGGCGTTTCGTCGCTCGCGATGTCGAACCATTCAGGCTTGAATTCGATCCGCTCGCCCTTGGCGATGGCGAGATTGCTGGTGAGCGCGATGACCGCGTCGCCCAGGGCAATTTCGGGGCGGCAATGGGGCTGGTGGTCGGGGGCCGGATTGCGGATGCACCAGGCCCAATGCTCCATTTCTTCCGTGTAACCTCGGCTGACGTTGGTCGGTGTGGCGGCTTGAGCGAGCGCGGCATTTGCGCCGCCGCCCGTTTCGTAGGTGTCCATCGCGGGGCCGCTGCCGGTTTGCTTGACGCTAATCTTGGTGCTCGTGTTGCCACCTTTGAATAGCATGGCATCCTGCTCCTGATCGAGAATCAGCGTTCCCTCGGTGCCGAAGACGATCTCGCCCCAACCGCCAAAGCCGTTGCCATTGATCGAAGAGTAAGTGACGCCAATCTTCTTGTTCGGGTCGGCGACTTCACGATTTGTTGCGTCCATATAGTACCCAGTGCCGGGAAACTCGAACGTGCAGTAGACGTGGTCGTCGACTTCGCGATCGGCAGGAAAGATCGACCGGCCACCGACGCCGACGACCGTCAGCGGCTGGACCTTTTTGCCGTCGGGTCGCTGGGCCGTAATGAAGATGCTGGTGGCGTCGAGTTGATGGCTGCCGAGCTCGACCATCAGTCCGCCGCCGGTGCGCTCGAAGAGCCGCCAACGGATGAGTTCTTCCAGCGGCGAGCGCTGGTAGCCGCCCGGAAGCGTTTTGGCCGTGTAGCCAAAGGCCTCGGCGTTGACGGTGGCGTCTTTGAGCTGGGCCTCGACCTGGGAGACGCGATTCTTCCACTCGTCGATTTCGGCGCCCTTTGCGGCAGCAAGGCGATTCTTGAAGCTCCGCAGCTGCGAGTAAAGTGGATGGGCTTTCGCGAGAGCCTGTCGTGTCCTTGGGTCCGCGCCCGCCGTCTTGAGGGCTGCCTCAAAGTCGACGAGGGAATAATCAGCTGCCTCGGGAAGCGGGGGCTGCCAACTGTCGTTGCCCGGCATATTGGCCCGGTGCCATTGGGCGCGAACGTGGTGGACGTTGCCGACGAGGCCGCGACGGATTTGATCGACGGCGTTGTCATAAAGGATGCTGTAGTGCCGTTGGTGGCCGACAGCGAGGATGCGGTTGGTGGCCGCCGCGACTCGACCCATCTCCTTGCACTGCGCGACGCTGTGGGCCATCAGCTTTTCCGTGAGCACGTGCTTGCCCTTGCGCATGGCGTGGATCGCGGCCGCGTCGTGCAAGTGGAGCGGCATGGCGATGATTACGGCCTCGATATCTAGATCGGGATCGTCCAGGAGCGTTTGGTAGCTGCCCTTGTCGCCCTCATAGACTTTCACCTGCTTGCGGGCTTCGTCTTCAGTCTTCCAGCCGTAAACTTCCATCAGTCCCTTGCGGGCCGTATGGGCGCCGGGCGATTCCCAGTCGCCGTGAAAGGCACGGTAAATGCTGTACGGTCGGATGTCGGCAATTGCGCGGACGTCGATGTAATCGGGATTGAGAGCCCCGATCAGCACGCCTCCTTCGTCGCCAGTGCCCAAGATAGCGACGCGCAGCCGGTCGTCGATCTTCGGCCCGTAGCCGAAGTACATCGAGCCCATGCTGACGCCGGCGGCCGCGCCAGCGAGCACCGTGCCCTTGAGGAAGTCGCGGCGGGTGGTGCCGACGGCCTCGTTGAAGTTGTCTTTGCCGATTTGTTTTTCTTCGGGAGAGAGATTCATGAGGAAGTTGTCAGTCGTCAGTTATTCGTTATCAGTTGTCGATGTCGCGATGTCTGTGGAAGAGTGAATAAGTAATGTAGTCGAGGCCGAACCAACGGCCGGCGCGGGTGCCGCCGAGGACTAGCAGTCCTGCGAGCTCGACAATTTGGTTGTAGATTGGCGCAGCATCAGCGATCCAAGGTGGCTGCGTCGCAACGACGGCAAGCAGGAATAGTGCGCCTGCCAGCGACGCGGATCGGGTGAAGAAGCCTACGAGCAAGCACGCGCCGACCGCGATCGTGAGAATTGTGACGCCAACGTTGAGCCGCTCGAGCTGCTTTTGCTCGCTTGAGATTAGCGCATCTTCGAGCGACTGGGTAGTGATCGCTTGGGATCTTTGCGCTGGGGTCAATAATTCGTGAAGATCGCCGATGAATTTCTGCTCGAAGTCGCGAACCTGGTTGAGCCAAGGAGTGGCGATTGCGGTTGTCTCAGTCGCTTTGGAAGCGATTCGCTTTTGGAGGTAGGGTACGTTGGCGGCCTCGGGCATGGCACGCCAGTCACCGAGTCGCCAGAGCTCGTGCTGATAGTCGGCGATGGCGTCGGACTGCGATGCCAGATAGTCGGACAATTGTTGCTGGCGATCTTTGAGTATTTGAGCGGCCCGCTGACGTTGCTCATCGGTCAGTCCCGCGATCGATGAAACGTTTGCCACAATCGCCCTCCAATCCTCCGCGATCCTTATCGCCCAATCGTGGTAGGGGGCAAACGGAGGAAACTCGACGGGGGCAGGCTCTCCCTTCGCCCCGGCGTCGGCGTGACGCTTCTCGTAATCGGCAAACCACTTTGCCCGATCCGCCGTTTCGTCGGACGTCGGCGCGCGATCCTCGTGCCGCACCGCGAGCCGCTTCGACCAATCGTGGCCGCTCGGCGCCCACACGTGAAATCGATCGGCAAGGGGTCCCTTGGCTTGCGATAGAAAACTCTCGGCTGAGAAGGCGACATGAAATTGTCGCTGGCCATCATCATACGCCAGCTTGGCGATTCCCTCGCGGAAGAAGTGCCAGCCGATTGCCAGCCGCAGCAGCACCAGTGCAAAGACTGCGCCTACACCGAGTTGTCTTCGATAATCCGCCAACGAGAAGGCCTCTGATTGCCGCTGCTATTGCCAATCTGTGAACGACTGGCAACAACTTTATGGTATGCCAAAACTACCGACATCGCCAGTTGGCGCGGGTGGTGCCCAGCGAATCGTCCTCTGCTTTCCAGTCGAGGCGAGGCACATCGCGCAAATCGCCGCCGCCGCGCCGCGAGCGGAAATTATCGATGCTGGCCAAGAACGCGTGGCGGAAGAGCTATTTGCGGCTGACATCTTCTGCGGCCACGCTAAGGTGCCCGTGCCGTGGAACGACATTGTGCGGCAGGGAAGGCTTCGCTGGATTCAATCGTCAGCGGCCGGATTAGACCATTGCCTGGTGCCGTCAGTTGTCGCGTCGGAGATTGTGGTCACGAGCGCGTCTGGTGTGCTCGCGAACCAAGTGGCCGACCACACGATTGCGCTCCTCACTGGCCTATTGCGGGACCTGCCGACGTACTTTCGGGCGCAGCAACAGCGGGAATTCATTCGCCGACCGACGCGCGATCTTCACGGCGCGCGGGTCGGGATTATGGGTCTGGGTGGGAACGGACGGCGGCTGGCCGAGGTGCTGAGCGCGTTTCGAACGACAATTCTCGCCACCGATTGGTTTCCGGAGAACAAGCCGGCGACGGTGGCCGAACTCCTTCCAGCGGACGGGCTCGATGGGATCCTGCCACGGATCGATATACTGATCCTGGCGGCTCCGCTCAATCATATCACGCACGGGACCATCAATGCCGAGCGGCTCGCCCGGTTGCCGCGCGGATCCTATCTGATCAACGTGGCTCGAGGACCCATGGTTGTTGAGGATGATTTGGTGGCCGCGCTCGAATCTGGGCAACTTGCCGGCGCCGGCCTGGATGTGACGGCTACCGAACCGTTGCCGCCCGAGAGTCGTCTTTGGGAGCAGCCGAACGTGATCATCACGCCGCACGTCGGCGGGCAAGGCGCGACGCGAATCGACGACATGACCAATTTTTTTTGCAGCAACTTGGCGCGATATTTTTCGGCCCGCCCGCTGCGCAATTTGGTGATCAAGGAGTTGGGCTTTCCGCGGCCGCAGACCGAGGAGTGACAGGCGTTAACACGTTTGCACTCAATGACATAGTGATGCCGGCGCAGGCGATTGCCAGCGGCCTGGCCAAATTCGCCGACTAGGCGCAATCGCCAGTATGTGCCTAAGATGCATGGAGATCGGATCAACCGATCTTGAGCGGTCAAAGGATTACCGCGGACGACTTGAAAAGGCACTCTTCGATTATGACCACCACCGTCCTGCACGGCACGCGTACGCTGACTTATGGCGGAGACCCGGCGGAAGTACGCAATCCTGAGCTGTACGACCACTATCTCAAGCTGATCCAACAGCCGAAGTTAGGCTGGACCGAGCATTTGCGGCTTCGTCGGCTGCTGGGCACGGGCGGCCAGGGCGTCGTCTATCTCAGCGAGCGGCGCGGCAGCGACAACTTCACGTTGCCGGTCGCGCTCAAATTCTTTTCGCCAGAGCGATATGCGGATGAGCGGAGTTATCGAGATGCGATGGAGCGGATGGCCTTGATCAGCAGCCGCGTCGCCCAGATTCAGCACGATAACCTGATCGACGTGCAGAATTTCATTGAGCGACGTCGGGTGCGGATTCAGGAAATGGAGTGGATTGACGGCTACGACCTCGACGTATTGCTGGCCCCGGAAATGTTGCAGCGAGCACGTGACCGGGTCAGTCCCAGCCGTTGGGGCTATATCAACGATGTGATTGCGACCCAGGGGCCAGTGCGAACGCGCTTTAAGCCGGGCGTCGCGGTGGCGATCATGCGCGAATGTTTGGCGGGTTTGGCCGCGCTTCATCGCGAGGAGATCGTTCACGGCGACATCAAACCATCGAACATCATGGTCAAGCGGACTGGTAACGCGAAGATCATCGACATCGGTTCGGCCATCGACCTCTCGAATATGCCGCAACAGAAGACGTGCACGCCGCAATACGCCGCGCCGGAAATGCTCGACCGCGAGGAGATCACTCCGCGCAGCGACCTCGCAAGCTTGGGTTCTGTCTTGGTCGAGTTGCTCGCGGGGCGACCGCTGTTTGCCGGTATTCGCGAATATGGGAATCTTTTGGAAGCGAAACGCACGCTGCCGCAGCGGCTGTCGAAGATTTTGCCCAAGGAAGTTACGCGCAGCGAGCTTCTGATGACGATCTGCCGGCGACTCACGGCGCCTGATCCGATGTTGCGCTATGCCAGTGCCGAGCAGGCCGACGCTGGCCATGAAGGACTCGCTGAGTTCCAGCGCTCTCTGGTACGCGTTGATCTGGCGAGCGAATACGAGAATGAGCTGCGCGTCTGGTTGGAAGAGTTGGACTAGCGCCGCAAGACAATTCGTCGCGGCGCGGGCCCAGCTTTGGGACTGCTTCCGCATCTGGCCGTCCTCCTTCGTCATGTGCCAAAGCTGGCATTGACGGCTCGCCAGCGGCGCGTCACGCTATCGACGCGACACATTGTCATCGGCACGTGACGTGCTTGTTCGCATGGCTGAGTTTGGGAGGCTGGTCATGTTCGTCTATGCATTTTTCGTTGGTATCTTGCTGGCAGGGCAAGTGTCGGGAGCGAACGATCGTTACCCAAGTCCGTTTAGTGCTCCGCCGGCGTCTGATGCTGGTCCACGGTTTGGCAGCGATGCCAGCAGCGGCAGAGATAACAGCGCCCAGCAGCGCGCGGCAGCTCCCAGTAGTCAGTCGTCTGACGCCTATGCCGTCCCGGGGGGAAACTCCGCTCGCGACAGCCAGCAACCGCCGGCCAATGTTCGGCAGGCACCGATGTCGCCCGGTTCAGTATCCGGTTCTGGCTCGATTCAACCGCCCTACGGATATGGGGCTGGTGCGCCGTCGAATTCAGCAGCCCGAGCATCGACCGATAGCGGACAAGCCAACGGAACGAAGCCGTCCGCGATGATGCGGACGATACTCACGCCGCCCGCCGGCTCGCGATTGGCGGGTCAGGCGTTGAAGTTGGCGGACGTGCTCCGCGGCGCTAGCTCGCGCGCTGAGCAATTGCAACGCGTTGACGCTTATTGGGACCTTTGCTCAAGCATTTCCGATTATTATCTTAGCTTGCGCGAGCAAAATGAATTGCAGAAACTACGCGCAAGCGTGTCGAAGGTCGGGCCCGCTTGGCAGCAGGCCGAGTCGGAGTTGGGTGTGCGGATCGGCACATCGCAGCGCGCAGCCGTGGCATCGCAATATCGGCTCTCCAGCATGATGGGTCGGGGCGGCGACAGCTTACCCTTGCCTGGTGACCTGCCTCATTGCGGCGATTATTACGCCCGGTACGGCCAGGTTTTTGCCGGACGGCAGTCGGCCGAGGCGCAACAACTGAGCGAGCTGCTGCCGCTTCGCTACGAGGAATTGAAAGACGCCGCGACAGCCATAGCCCGGGCTCAAGATTGGCTCGATGCCATCGCCGCACAGCGCAGCGATGCCTCGGACGGGACCGGCACATTGCGGGCACTGGAATTGTTGGCGCTGCGCCGCAGGGCGTTCATTCAGATCGCACGGGATTACAACCGCCGTATTGCCCGCTATACGGACTTGGCATCGCCCGGCGAAATTGGTCCGGATCGTCTGCTGAGCATGTTAATCAAACCGGAGGGAGGGGATAACACCGCGACGCGATTCTCATCGCCGGCGCCCCCGCTCAATCGCCAGTCACAAAAGGCATCGGCCGCCGCGCCAAAGACTTTCGCGGAAGGTTGGGAGCCGCTCAAGAGCGACGGGGAGACGACGGCGACGCGCGACAACTCAGTTTCACCGGCCTCGGCGGAGGCGCCATCGTCGCCCCACATCGAGCATTCTCTACTCGTTTCGCCTCAGTGACGAATTGCCTGCGTCGCTTGCGAGAGGCGGTCTTCACGTCGTCGAATGCCATTTGGCGCCGAGCGCAATTTCGAGCGATAATGCGCTCATGGGACCACTGGCCGTTTCACGACGTCTTGTCGATACCGCGACGCCGGACATGCCGGACTCGCTAACCGAGATTTTGCCCACGGTACGCCCGCTATGGATTGGCTCGCTGCGGGTTGATCCGCCGATTCTGCAGGCTCCGATGGCGGGTTTCACAAACTATGCCTTTCGGCAAATCGTGCGCGAATTCGGCGGCGCTGGGCTGCTCGCGACCGAGATGGTTTGCGCAAAAGGATTCATTTGGCTGGATGAGCACGAAGCCGAGCATCCGGATCGGCTCTGGGGCGTGATGGATGAGCCTCGGCCGCTCGCCGTGCAGATGTGGGACAATGACCCGGCGACGCTGGCGAAAGTCGGCGCGCGGCTAGCGCACGAATACAGAGTCAGCGTTGTCGACATCAATTTCGGTTGCCCGGTTCGCGATGTGGCGCAAAAGGCGCATAGCGGCTCTTATCTGCTGAAACATCCGGAACGAATGGGTGCGATCATCGAACAGGTGGTCGCAGCGTGTGCGCCGACGCCGGTGACTGCCAAGATTCGTCTCGGCTGCACGCGCGATCAAATCAATGCCATCGACATTGCCCAAGTCGTGGAGGGCGCTGGTGCTGCAGCGCTCACCGTGCATGGCCGGACCGCGGCTGACATGTTTCGAGGTTCGGCCGATTGGGATCGCATCGCGGCCATCAAGCCACATCTGGCCCAGATCCCGCTCATTGGCAACGGCGACCTCGATACGCCGCGGAAAGTCGTCGACGCTTTCCGACGCTATGACGTGGATGGCGTGATGATTGCCCGAGCGTCACTTGCCAAACCGTGGCTGTTTCGGCAAGCGGCCGCGGCGCTGCGCGGCGAACCCATACCGCCCAATCCGACGCTTGCCGAAGAGCGCAAGCTGCTATTGCATCACTTTGATTTGATCTGCCGCCGATTCGGCGAGGAGAAAGGGTGCGTGCTGATGCGAAAATATGCTTGTTGTTATGCCCAGGGCAGGGCCGGGGCGCGGGACTTTCGCGGCAAGGTCGTTAAAGTGAACTCTGCGTCGGAATTCTATGACGTGGTCGATCGTTGGTTTCCACGAGATGCCAACTAGCAAGGGCCGGTTTCAGTCGATGTCGGGTTATCTGGTCGGTCTTTGTTGGATGATCAGTTCCAAGGCGAGCGCGTGCAGCGCTAGATCGATGTCGCGCATGAAGCACAATAGCGATGCGATAATCGCCACCATGCAACTGACGAACAAGGCAATGATCGGAAACACGACCTGTAAACTGAGCAAGGCGCCGATAAAAAGCACGATAATTAGTGTTGAAGCCAGCAATGCGGCGGCCGCCGCCAGGATGATCGCGGCCCGCTGCAATCTCGCTCGCCGCCAGAGGATGGCAAGCTGAGCATCAAATCGCTGCCGCTCGTCGTCCGCGGCGCCTCGCTTTGCGTCGACGAGTTGTCGCGAGCGGTCGATTGTACGGCCCAGGCGATTGGTCATTGAAAGTAGTAACAGTCCCACCCCGGAGATCAGAATCACAGGGCCGATTGCGATTTGCAGATCGGGAAGAAGGTCTTTCAGCAGCATGGCCTTTACCCAGCGATTCGACGTCCGACTGAATGCCATAAAATATGTGCTGATAAAGACTTGTGTCAATTGTAAATGTTTTTCAAATAATGGGTTGTCAAAAGTCGGCCGACGGGTACGATTTAGATGTCGAGGGACGGTCCTAAACCTTTGGGACAATACGAGATAAATGCAATGAGCGGGTTGACGGAAACCTCGGACAATGCGGTCCTGGATTATCTTCGCCGCCATGGTGCTGCGCGGATTTCCGACTTGGTTACCGAAACGGGAGTGACCGCCACTGCCGTCCGGCAACGGATTCGGCGCTTGATGGCGGAGGGCTTAATTGCCCGCACAACGGAGCGTCAAGTTCGCGGTCGGCCCAATCATCGCTACACGCTTACCGATGCCGGTGAGCGGCAGGCGGGCAATAATTTTGGCGATTTGGCTACGGTCTTGTGGGAAGAGATTAAGGCCGTGCCCGACCCCGAGGTCCGCCGGGGCTTGCTAAAACGAATAGCGGATCGTTTCGTTGCACGGTATCGCGACCATGTGGACGGCGTGACATTAAGTGAACGAATGGCGTCAATTGCCGGCTTGATGCAAGCACGAGAGATTCCGTTTGAGGTGAACACTGCCGGCGGATTGCCGGTATTGTCGGCGCTGGCATGCCCCTATCCGGAATTGGCGAAGCTGGATCGCGGCGTTTGCACGATGGAAAAACTGATGTTGTCCGAAATGTTGGGCGAGAATGTACGGTTATCCGCGTGCCGTTTGGACGGCGCGACCTGCTGCACCTTCACGCCGAGCGCATCGTAAGTCACAATTGTAAGTCGGTTCTTTGGGATAACGCCGGCACAAAAAACGGGTGGACGGGAAACGAGTCATGACACAGCCATGGATTGAAGGGCGATTTGAAGAGAACGTGATTACCACCACGGTCGAGCAGGCGATCAATTGGGCTAGGCAATCGAGTATTTGGCCGCTGACGTTTGGATTGGCATGCTGCGCGATCGAGATGATGGCGGCAGGTGCCAGTCGGTTTGATATGGATCGCTTCGGGGCGGGGGCCTTTCGGGCCACGCCGCGGCAAGCGGACTTGATGATCGTGGCCGGCACGGTGACGTACAAAATGGCCAGCCGGGTACGGCGGCTCTATAACATGATGCCCGATCCGAAGTTTGTGATTGCAATGGGGGCCTGTACCGTTGGCGGTGGGCCGTACTTCAAGTACGGATACCACGTCGTGAAGGGCGTCGATTTGGTCGTCCCGGTGGACGTGTACGTACCGGGCTGCCCGCCGCGGCCCGAGGCGCTTTTGGAAGGACTAATGCGAATCCAAGACAAGATTAAGGGGCACAAGATCGGACGGATGGCAGGGGCTGCCGTCGGCTCGAAGCTCGACGACGAATTGCCGGTGCCGCATCACAGCGGATACGTCTCCGCGCCGGCCGATAACGAGCCATTGTTCGACCACCAGAAGATCACTGCTTGATGATTTGAATCAGGTTTACGGGGGCCAAGGCTTCATAACAGCTAGTTGCACAATGACCGAAACGTTGAAGATTACGAATTTGCACGTGGCCGTTGAAGGGAAACCGATCCTTCATGGCGTGGACCTGACGATCCGCCGCGGGGAAACGCACGCCTTGATGGGGCCGAACGGTTCCGGCAAGAGCACACTTGCTGCTGCGATCATGGGACATCCGTCCTATGAGATCACGGATGGCACGATCGAGCTGAACGGTGAGAACATTGTCGAGTGGGACGCGACGGAGCGGTCTCGCGGCGGAATCTTCATGGCGTTTCAGCGGCCGATGTCGATCCCCGGCGTAAAAATGGCAGACTTTTTGCGGCATGCGACGACGAATGTCCGCAATCCGCAGCGCAAAGAAGGCGAGCAACTGATTCCGATGCGAGAGTTTCGCAAGGAACTCCGCGAAAAGATGAGCCAATTGCGGATGGATGAAGAGTTCGCGCGTCGATACGTGAACGATGGCTTTTCGGGCGGCGAAATGAAGCGGGCCGAAATTTTGCAGCTGGCCATGCTGCGGCCGAAGTTTGCGATTCTCGACGAGACCGACAGCGGCTTGGACGTGGACGCGGTCAAGCTGGCCAGCCAGAGCATTGCCGAAATTGGCGGCGATCAGATGGGCATTTTGATCATCACGCATCACGACAAGTTGCTGGACCACAACATCCCAGATTTCACGCACGTGATGCTCGGCGGACGGATTGTCGAGACGGGCGACGTGGAACTTGCCCGCGAGTTGTACACACACGGTTACGACCGGATTCGCGCGTCGCATCCAGAGGACGCCGAGGTTGAGCGAGCGATGGCCGCAAGCGGGCAGACGAGCGACGTGGCTTAGTAAACGCCGATTGCACAACGTAGTTGAACAACCCTCACGCGATGGCGCGATACACGATAGGGATTGAAGAACATGGCTACTGACTTAGGTACGCTCCCGGAACAAGATGTTTTGGGAGAGATCAATAAATACAATTTCGTGACGCCGTCGCATGACGTGTTTAAGTCGCGGCGCGGACTCAATGCGCAGATCGTATCCGAGATTTCGGAGATGAAGCGTGAGCCGGCCTGGATGCGCGATTTTCGGCTCCGATCGCTCAAGATTTTCGAGTCGAAGCCGATGCCGCGCTGGGGCGGCAACATCGGCATCGATTTCCAGGATATCTATTACTACCTGAAGCCGACCGAGGGCCAGGGCAAGACGTGGGACGACGTCCCGGCAGACATCAAGGAAACCTTCGACAAACTGGGGATTCCGGAGGCCGAAAAGAAGTTTTTATCCGGCGTGAAGGCGCAGTTCGAGAGTGAGGTCGTGTACGGATCGCTCAAGGAAGACTTGGCCAAAAAGGGCGTGCTGTTCACTGACACGGATACGGCGGTCCGCGAGCATGGCGATTTGGTCCGCGAGTACATCGGTTCGATCATTCCGCCGGAGGAC
>DASYDU010000197.1:0-2847 GCA_036499445.1 Lacipirellulaceae bacterium | reverse complement strand
GACGAGGACGGCGACAAGGGCGGCGATTCAGAAAAGTCGGATGAAAAAACCGACGGCGCCAATTCGTTCAATCGTCTGCAGTACCCCAGCGCCTTCCGCAGCTCGGTCGGCCGTCATGGCTGAGCCGCAACCTAGCGGCTCAGGCCGATCCGTTCGCTGTCGGCGAGGTGGCCTTTTTCTGTCGCGCCGCCGATGACGAGCAGTGCCCGCGAGCCGTCCGGCACCAATTGATGGAAGAAACGCGGCTTGGCGAGCCGCCCGACCTCGTCCCATTTCGAACCGTCGTCGTTGAGTCGGTAAACAATTCCCTCGCTGCCGCAGACGAATAGCTGTCCATCGATGCTGCACGCAGCCACGCCAAACCCGGCCATGTCTTCGCCGGGCAGATCGGCGGCCCGCGACCATTTTTGTGTCTCCGGATCAAACAGGTCGACTCGTCCGGAAATCACCTGGTCCTCGTCCATGCCGCCGATGGCAGCCAGCTTGCCGTGGCATTCGCCCGCCGCCAGCGCACGGCGCTGAAACGGCTGCTCCGGCAGTTTTTGCCAATCCCCATTTGGGCTGGCCAAGTCGAATGCCACCGAGCGATCGAGCCACTCGCCCGCCTTCTCACCGTCGAGCTTCCAACCGCCGACTACGTATAGTGTGTGCCCAATCACCACGGCGTTATGCGACGAACGTGCCGCGGGTAGCCGCGTCAGCGCAGTCCATGCTCTTCTCGTCGGATCGTAGCAGGCGAATTCAGCTGTCGAATGAAGGTCTTCCTTGTCTTTCGTCGTCGCGTTAAGTGCGCTCATGCCTCCGACGCGGTAGAGCTTTCCCTGGTAAGACACGAGGGCTAGCCCCTGCAGCGGCGTCTGCGTCGGCAGCTCTTCCCATTCGTGTCCACCGTCAATGAGTAAGCGGCGAAAGTGCTGCGATTGATTCGCGGCAGAATGGGCGTGCTCTTCGCCCGTGTGTCCACTGTAAACGTAGAGCCAGCCATCGGCCGCAGCCGCGCCAAAACTCGAAACCGCTTCGGGCAAAAGGGGCAGGGCCGATTGTGTGGCAGGCGTGGGTGCGGGTGACTCCGGCCGCGTCGGTTGATCGTCCTTTGCCGCGGGCCCCCCGTCTTCCGAACAGGGGCAGATCCACGGTAGCGTGAGCGTGGCGTAACTTGCGGTCGCTGCGTACGGCTTGCCGTTAAGCTCGCCCTTGGCCGTTTCATCAACGAAATTCGCGACCACCGCTACTAGCCCTTCGCCTTCCACTTTGAGCGATGCCTTGCCGTTTTTATCCGTGGTCAGCTTCTTGGCATCGCCGTCAGCGACGGTGACCGAAAGGTCGACGTCGGCCCGGGGCTTACCCTCCCAGAGCACCGTCAGCTCCAGCTCCTCGTCGTTCGCGCGAGGCACGATTTCCATTTTCAATTCTGGCGATGGGCCCTCTACCGCCAGCTGATCGTTCGCGGCAACATGAACATGTTTGACGTAATAAGTCAGCAGCCAATTGGAGTAGAGGCCGTATTGCGCGCTCGTTTCGAGCACGCACGGATCGTCGTCTTCGAGCGGCCCGACATACGCCACGCGATCATCGGTGTCGACCTTCGTCGTCGCAACTTCGCTCCGCTTGCCGTCGGCCGTCCGCCGCCAAACCTTGGTGCCATCGAGCTTGTCGGGAAAGTGATGTGCCTCGTCTTGAGCCGATTCGCCAAAGAACAACACCGCTTGCGGCTTGCCAGCTTGTGATTCGCTCTTCAGCCAAAGAAAATGAGCGTCAGCATGAGGTACGCCGCCAACAATAGTCAAAGCAAATATCGTCGCGAAAACCAAGCCGTGAATTGCACGTGTCATCGTAAACCTTAAAGGGCTGTACGTTCGATCCGAAATAATACGTCGGACCGGGTCTCATTCAAATTGATAGTTTGTCTCTTCGCCGGCTCGAGTCACCAGCGCGCGTATCACAGGATAGTCTACAGCTTCCGGTACAAAGTGCACCGATCCGTCGAGAAACACAAATTGTGCGCCTCCGGGATGATCGCTGCGAAAAACCCGCGAGATATGCGTCTGGTCGGAAACAATGTGAGCGCTGTTGTATGATCCTCGACCGTTGGCGGTGTAGGTGGTCCAGTCGATGTGTCCCCAGGCGTCAAACCAATATCCCGCGGCCCACGTTTGGTCGCCCCATTTGGGTGATCCGTTCATCTGTCCACATTTATCCCATTTAAAATCGATGATGCCGTAATTCATTTCACCGACTAGAAACGTCTTGGAGGTACCGTCAGTGATATTTCGCAGTCCCAACGAGTACGGTCCTTTGATCAAAGCCGGCGACGCAAACGCGCCATCCAGATCGGCGCCGGGGCTACTGATCGCCGTGCCGGCAGAAATGACATAACTCCCCGGCCCGAGTTGTTCTCCGCATTCTGTTTCCGGGACAGACCTCGGCACTCGCATCGAAGGACAAGTATAGACACTTAACGATTGGCTGGTGAGCGTCACGTTTGCCGCATCGTACATCGATTTCGCGGCGTCGTAGGCGGCATATCGATCGGCGTCCTCCAAGTAGGGCAGCAAGATGACAAAAGTGCTGCCGGACAACGCGGTCGGACTATTGCCGATCTTAGGTGGTGGCAAGTGGTGGTTGGCGTCATTGTAGCCCAAGGTTGCCAGCCCAATCTGCTTCAAATTGTTCTGGCAACCCATTCGCCGCGTCGACTCGCGGGCGGCCTGAATCGCCGGCAGCAACAGTGCCGCCAAAATGCCGATAATCGCGATCACAACCAGCAGCTCAACCAACGTGAATCCCGAGTGCTGTGGGCGAGCATGTCGCATTCGCTGCTGAGACACCCTTAACATACTTTCTCTC
>DASYDU010000196.1:0-16748 GCA_036499445.1 Lacipirellulaceae bacterium | reverse complement strand
CTCGACGGACTGGTTCGCGACATGCCGCTACAGGTCACGGTCGTGGCCGATGGCTACGATCGCGAAACCGTGCGACGCGTAGTGGCGGCAGCGGACGCAGACGCTAAAGCTGTTGAATTCCGCCTCAAACCGCTGGGCAGCTTGGGCGAGACCCAGATCCGCGGTCTTCTGGTCGATTCGGACTCGAAACCGGTGGCGGGCGCCGAGGTGCGGCTTATCGTGGCGGAGACGCGCACATTCCCGCGCGATCGCTATCCGTTCAATTGGCAAATGATTCGATCGGGCCAGGTTCAATCCACTGGTGAAGTGTCGCAGTTCCTAACAGCAACGACGGACCGGGATGGTGCGTTTTCGTTCGATCATGTTCGGGGCGGCGCGGATCTGGAGCTTGCTTACTGGGGCGAAGGTGTGTCTCAGGCTCGGCGTGAACACTTGGAGAAGCTATCGGAAGCTGACCGCCAGAACCTAAGAATCGCGGTGGTGGCTCCCGGAGTTGTCCGCGGCACGATTGACCGAGAGAGTTTCCCGAGCGTCAGCAACGTCATGCTGATGCCGACGGGCGGAACCGGCGGATTCGATGCTAGCTCGGCCGAGATTTCGTCAGATACGACAAAGTATGAAATTCGCAATGTCCCGCCGGGGAGTTACGAGCTACAGGTCTACGGCGATTCCACTCGCCCAGAGGGAGGGCCGCCGGACAGTATTGCGAACAAGGTGCTGCACCGCCGTGCGATCGCGGTTCGCTCGGGCGAGACTGTGACGTACGACATTGCAGCGGGTGACAAACCGGTCGAGGCCCCGAAGCATTCGGCGAATGACGGAGTGCCCAAGGCCAACGATGGGTCCGCGCGCACGGCGAGTCGTTCATTGTCGCTCACTGTCTTGGACGGCGACGATCATCCAGTTCCCGCCGCAAATGTTACCGTCCGGATCCGGCAAGTCATAATGGGCCCCTGGCAGGTGACCCACGAACATTGTGACGAAAACGGACAGCTACAGGTCGATTTGCCTTCCACCACTCCCACCTATCTTGCGATTCGCGCAGAGTTGCCCGGGTACGCGCCGTTTTGGGCAGAATGGGAGCAACGCGAAACTACCGACCCGATTCCCGATTCCTACGTAATGCATCTCGACCCCGGCCAAACCATTGGCGGCATCGTGCAGGACGATCAAGGGCATGCAATCAGGGATGCCAAAGTCAACCCGAGGTTCATCTTTAAGATGCGCCCGGAGAAGACCTACCCGCTTGGTTTCGGGGATGAGTTGACCACGGACGCCGATGGCCGCTGGAGCTATTCCAGTTTTCCGAAGGATGTTCAGCAAGTCACGATTTCAGTAAAGCATCCCGACTATGCCGCGACACGAGTATCGGAGCTAACCTCGAAATTCGTAATCGCCTCGGGCGGAGCGCCGAGCCAGGTCCTGACGATGAAGCCCGGAATCGTCATCGGCGGCAAGGTCAGCGACGAGAATGGCGACGCGGTGACTGGAGCGACCGTGATTTATCACAGCCGCCAATTTGGTAGCGACCCGCCGCAGAACAAGACCAAGGATGACGGCACCTTTCACTTTGCCAATGGTGAAGAGGGAGAAGCATTTCTAACCGCCTCGGCAGACGACTGGGCCCCCTCGATTCAGAACGTGCAAATTGAGCCGGCGATGGGACCAGTCGAAATCAAGCTGACGCGCGGAGCGCCGCTTCGTATTCGTGTTGTCGATTCCAGTGGGACGCCGCTCGAAGGCGTGTGGCTGAGTCTCTGGTCGTGGCAAGAAAATGAGATGATCGGCACGTTGGCCGAGGCAAGAGGAACCACGGATGCGACGGGCGTTTGGACCTGGCCGCACGCGCCCAATGGCCCGCTCGGGTTCGCCGTGTCAAAAACCGGCTTTACGTATATTCGTGAGGCGAATGTCTCGGCCGGCGACCAGGAAAACGTGGTGACGATGCAAGTTGAGTCGCCCGAGAGAACTCACGGATTGTCTATCGCGGGCCGAGTGACCGATTCCCAAACCAAGGAGCCGATCGCGCGATTTCGCGTCACTCCGGGCGAGCAGCGTAACGAAAACGGGCCTATCTACTGGTATCACGAAAATCAGTCGGACGGTCGAGACGGCCAGTATCGCAAAGATTTCACGCCGCAGCTCTTCGGTCCGGCGTACGCTCATATCCTGCGAGTGGAGGCAGACGGCTATGTTCCGGCCACATCGCGTTCGGTCACAGAAAAGAGCGGAGCCATCACCGTAGACTTTGAAATGCAGAAAGGCGGCGGCGCGGAGTGGCTCGTACTCACACCGCAAGGTCAGGCGGCCAAAGATGCCACGGTTGCGATCTGTACGCCGGGGCTTGGACCGAGTATTCAGGACGGGATGATTTCGCCGAACTCGACTTGTGAGCGGGCGTCGACCGACGGCGACGGGCGGTTCAGCATTGCGCCGCAGACGGAAAAATACGCGCTGATGGTTGTGCACGAATCGGGTGCAGCCTACGCGACCCAAGATCAAGTTGCGACTGCCAAGACGGTTCAGCTCGAGCCCTGGGCGCGCGTCGAAGGCGTTGTGAAAATTCGCAATCAGCCCGCGGCAAATGAGCAGGTGACGATTCAACGGGACGAAACGATACAGCCAGGCATGCCTCGCATTCACTACGAATACCGCACAACTACGGACAAGGACGGCAATTTTGCTTTTGATCGCGTCGTTCCTGGACCAGGACTGGTCTGTCGAAATGCCGTCACGGACACCGGCGGCGGCATGTCGAGCTGGACGCCAACACTGACGTCCAAGACGAATTTTGCCGCCGGACAAACCACGCACGTTGTATTGAGTCGCGACGGTCGGCCGGTGACGGCAAAACTGGTCGTTCCCAAAGAGTTGGAAGACAAGAACGATTGGCGACTGGCAATGGCCAACTTACAGGAACGACCGCGAAATCTACCCGCGGCTCCGAAGATTCCCTGGCCCAAGGAGATCGATCCGGCGAAAGACCGTGAAGCAGCTATGAAGTGGGCGAACGAATGGAAAGATACTGAGGAAGGAAAACAATTCCTCGACGCTCAGCAAACGTATGTGAAAGCAATGAGTGCCATAAAGCCGGTATTCTATGCCACTCATGTCCAATCGGACGGCGCACTCCGCTTCGACGACATTCCGGCAGGCGACTATCAGCTTACGGTTCAGGCGCTTGCGCGGCCGGCAGGCGGTGGGATTGGCCCGGGCGACGTGATCGCCACGCTGACCCAGACGTTTACTGTTCCCGGCATGCCAGGCGGTCGCTCCGACGAGCCGCTCGATTTGGGGCAACTGACTTTGGAGAAGTTGCAGCGACCGAAGGCGCAGGCAGGAAAAGCGGCGCCTATGGAGGATCATTCGAAGGCAGACGGCTCTGCCACGCACATCGGAACATCGGGCCCGCCGAACGATGCGGACGCGACGAAATCGTCTCGCGCAGCGCCGCAAGACGCAGTCAAAATTGTGGGAACTGTGACGGACAATGAAGGCAAAGTGGTCGAGGGCGCACGGTTGTGGCTGCCGGCGCGATTTGACGCCGAGGAAGAGGGCAAGTACACCGTTACGGCAGTGACTAGCAGCGACGGGTCGTTCGCGCTCGATGTGCCGACGGAATTTCTCGCTCCCGGAGACTTCACGCCGGGTTGGACGATTTGGTGCTATGCACCAGGGTACCGGATTGCCACGGCTTCAGCGTATCAAACGTTGAAGCGCAAGTCGGCCGAGCCGGTCGTAATCAAGCTATTGCCGGAGGCGGACACCGCATTTGTCGTGACTGATCCGATGGGGCATGCGGTTGCCGGGGCGCGCGTCGAGCCTTGGCACTATCTAACCGCGGCGGCGTACGAAATCGTGCCGGCGCCGCTGCGCAAGTTGGCCGGTGGGACGACCGACGAGCAGGGCCGGGCGGCGCTTCCGGCAGTGGGGCGTGACGGCTTTTTTCAGGTCCGCATCGAGACGGCCGCGTACGGCATTCAGAATCTGCGGCTTGTCGACAAAGACAGCGAACCGGCCGAGCGGAGCATCGAACTGCGCGAGACGGGCAGGATCGACGGCGAGCTGATTTCGGGTGATCGCGAGGCAATTCAGAATGTGCGCGTGTACGCCTATCAAGAGGATTTTATGGGTCAGCACACAGCCGGTGAGGCAACGACGCGGACGGACAGGGATGGCAAATTCTCAATCGAGCATTTTGCCGAAGGACCGGTCCACCTGGGAATTGCCGTTGATAAATCGTTGCCGCTGCGGCCGCGCGTTCCGGAGCGGGTCGAAGTCAACGCCGGCAAGACGACGAGAATCGCGGTACCCCTGGAAGCGGCCGTGCGCGTACGGGGGCTCGTTCGGACCAAGAGTGATCACACGCCCGTGCCAGGGGCGCAAGTGAGCGTCCAATATGGTGCGTTCCAACAGGGAGGGCTCGCTCTGACGGACTCCGATGGTCGATTCGAAGTATTTGTGTTGCCGGGGCAGGTACAGCAGCAATTGATCATGCAGCCCGACGAATTCAGCCGTTGGACCGAAGAGAAGGCAGGTTGGGAGCAACAAATCCAAGTTTCGGGCGATCGACCCGAAGCGGAACTGCCGCCGATAGAGATCGTACAGACATTTGGGCGATCGGGCCGATTGGTCGACCAGCATGATCAACCGGTCGCCAACGCAACGATTTCGGCAATCGCAGGTAATCGACGGTTCTCCGTATCCAACTCGGTTGCGGATGGGTCGTTTTCTCTTTGGCTGCCGGAGACACCTGCGATGGATAAGTATGAGGTGAATGTCGCGCACAGTGAACCGATTGGCGAGGCAACGGTGGTCCAGGCCGAGCCCCTTTTGTTGCAGATCAATCGTTAGGCATGACGGTGCTTTCCGCGTGTTCGTTGCGCAAGCCGAGCGGTCGCCCAATACGACCTGAGATGCTATAACAGGCTCGGATTGGTGACTCTCGTGCCGGCGGAGACGACTCGCTCTATTTCCGCCGGCGCCATCGCAGTTTCAATAGGCGAATGCGCGAATTTCTGCAAATCACGACTACGACCGGGGCGCGGCATGATGCCGAGCGGATCGCTGCTGAATTGGTCAGCCGCCGCTTGGCGGCGTGCGTGCAAATTAGCGGGCCCATTGCGAGCACATATCGTTGGCAGGGGGCGGTCGAGACGGCCGAGGAGTGGCTCTGCACGGCCAAGACGAGCCGCGAGCAATTTGCCGAGGTTCAAGAGGTCATCAAACAATTGCATCCGTATGAGGTGCCGGAGGTCTTGGCGACGGCAATCGTCGACGGCAGCCCGACGTATTTGAAGTGGCTTGGGGAACAACTGGAGAGCGGAGTGGGAGAGCAGTAGAGCAGGAGAACCGTAGAGCGGTAGACTCTACTGTGCTTCCCCTCTTCTGTTCTACTGCTCTGAGTTTATGTGTGGACGATTTACATTGCGAACGCCGATGACGGTGCTGATCGAGCACTTTCAATTGGGCCTCGAAGCGGCGCGGCAGTTGCCGCTGTTCGAACCGCGCTACAATATCGCGCCGACACAAGACATACTGACCGTTCGCGTGGAAGTAAAGACCGGCGAGCGCGAGGCTGCCCTGCTTCGTTGGGGGTTGATCCCGGTTTGGGCCAAGGATCCGCACGCAGGTCCGCCCTTGATCAATGCTCGCGGAGAAACCGTGGCGGAGAAGTCGACGTTCCGTCACGCGCTGCGGCGGCGCCGCTGCCTGATCCCGGCCGATGGTTTTTTCGAATGGCAGCAGACGCCGGGCATCACCAGCCGCGGGAAGAAGCAGCCCTACTTGATTCATCGCCGCGATGACGGGCCGATGGCATTTGCTGGGCTGTGGGATTCTTGGATTGAGAAGCGAACCTCCTCTCGGCCGTCCCTGAAAGGAATGGGAAATGTTCGCGAGCCGCTCAGAATCGAAAGCTGCACGATCGTGACGACCGCGGCGGGCGCCACGCTCGCGCCGTTACACGATCGGACGCCGGTGATTTTGTCGCCCGGCGACTATGCGCGCTGGCTTGACCCGGCGGTGCGCGAACCGGAGGCTGTGGCCGATCTGCTGATGCCCTACGACGATTCGGAGCTGGTGGCTGAGCCCGTTTCGACGCAGGTTAACCGTGTGGCGAATGACGGCCCCGAGTGTGTCGTCGTGCAAAAGGCGCTGTTTTAATAGGAGCAGATTGGCAATCCAGGGCGTTACGGCTTCTTAGCCGGCGAAGCCGGCTTCGCGCTGGCGGCCGGCGGCGAGGTGGTCTTGTCGGCGTCGCTCGTCGGTTTCTCGGCAGCGCTCTTTGGCTTGGCCGTGCCGATCCGCTCTTTATGAGCCTCGAGCTCTTCCTTGAAGACCTGCTCCTTATCGAACGTCTCGAGGGCCACCCACAGCGGGAAGTCGTCGCCGATCGTTTCGTCTAGCTGATCGAGGACGTCGCGATACTGTTTGATGAAGTCGACAAGGTCGTCGCCGGTCGAGACATCGTTGTCGAGCGCTTTGGGAAAGGCATCAAAGACGAGCCGCCATTTGGCGAAACCGTCCTTGTAAAGCTGCTTGGCCTTGATCAAGTCGCCCTGGCGAAATGCTTGATGGGCCTCGTACATCGCCTCGCGAGCGGCGATCGCATCGGACGTTTGCTCCATTTTGGCGCGGTTTTCCCAATAGTCGTAGTTGCTGTCCGCTTTGTAATTGATGGTGTATTGCAGCTCTCTCTCTTTGCGATCGAGCTCGTTGGAGAGCTGCAGTGCCGGCTTGGCCTGCTCGGGATGCGTTTTGCCGATTCGCTCGGCGATTTCATGATTCGAGATCTCGAGCGATTGACTCGCGTGATAGCTCAATTCCTGCTGCTCGTGTGTCCGCTTTTCAGCTGGAGTGTCGAGAGCCTCGCGCTCGGCCGGCTTGAGGGCGGCCTTCTTCTCCGCGACAAGTTGCGCGCGGACATCGGGCTCGATCGCCGTGAACTTCGCCTTGAGCGCGGCCACTTCCTCTTCCAAACGGGACTGATCGCCGAGCCGCATTTTCACGCCGGTCGAATGTTCGAGCACTAATTTGCCGAATTTTTCCCATTCTTCGCCGGCCTTAATCCAAGCCCGCCGGGCTTTGTCGAAGTAGCCTTCTTCCTCGATCGCCTCGGCGTAGTCCATCTGGGACATGGCCGGACTCGAGTAGAAAATTCGCGGCGTCTTGCGGCCCAAGTCGCGGCCCTTGTTGTCGACGGCGTCGATGCCTTTCAGATAGTATTCTTTGCCGACGAGCCAATTATCGCGCTGATCGGGCGGCCGATCGGCGGGGTGGAAGTCGTCGTCCTTCTTGAACAACCGCCGATATTGCACGTGCTCATCGGCTCGGCCGATCTTCTGACCGATGAACCAGCCCAAGTCCCACAACAGATTTGGGTTGTCGACGTTGTACTTTTCGCCTTCCTGGAGGAATTGGATCCCGCGGCGAACATAGTAATATCGGTCGCGGAAGTCGTCGAATTCAACGGAGACGTTGTACGTCAAGTTCCAGGCCTGGAACTTCCAAAACGTGACAAAGTTCGGTTGAAGTTTGGCCAGTTGTTCGAGTGTGGCCGTGAGATTGGTCCAGTCCTCGGTCATCTTGTAATAGTTGGCCTTTTCCCAGAGCAAGTTGACCGCGACACCGCGCAAGCCGAGAGTCGCCAGCTTCATGGTCTCGCTCGCCGGATCGACCTGGCCCAGGTCCGCCTGGCTCAGCCGGTTCTCCGTGCGCAGCTGGGCCAGTTTTCCGCCCTTGTCATTCACGGTCGCCGGCGAGCTCAAAAGGGCGAGCGGGAATAGCAGCACGGCGATCGCCACACCATAGGCAACTTTGCGATAAAAGGAAGTGCGTTCGCTCATTTGGCGACCTCACGCGTCCGCAGGAAGAAATAGCCAATGACGAATAACCCGACAATGTATGCGGCCGTTACGGTTAGGTCCTGGGCCAATTGATTGGCCGGAATGTTGAAGCCATAGGCCACGTAGTCGACAGTGCTGAACGCGCGGAAATCGGGGAGCACCTGGGCCATGCTGAGCATGACCGCCTGCAGCACGGAATCGACCGCGTGCATTAGCCGCGTGCCAAAGCTGTCCTCAATGCCGGTGACCAGGTTTCGCTGCGTAACCAGACGGACCAACGATTCAACCGGGCCGCCGCCGACCTGCTTCCCCAATGCGACATTGACGAAGAATTCGCGAAAGAACCCAAGCGTAATGAACGAAACAGTGAACAGCATCGCCACCGGTCCGTTCACACAAGTGCTGCTCGCGACGCCGATCGCAATCACGAGCACCATCTGTACCCAAATGCCCACCTGGGCCTTGACGTAGTTCAATAGCGGCGAGGCGTCCGGCAAGCGAACGTAGCAATCCGGCTGAGCAAAACCGAAATACTGCGCGGAATTAAGACATTGCACGATCACTTCCAGACGACCTTCCTTGGACACCATGTCTGTCAGCAAGTCGACCGGCTTGCCGCCGGCGTACAATTTCGTCGGGATGTCAAAATTCGCGATCGACGCATCGCTGGCGGTAAAGGGGTCGACGTCGCTTTTCAAGCCTGTCTCGGGATTGCGAAGTTGGATGCTTCCCTGAATTCCCTTTTCGATGTCGCCCTTGTAAGTACGAAACACGCGGACGATCAGTTCCAAGGGCAAAACCTGTTTGCCCTCGCTGTCGGTGCTCAACACCGATTCATTGATGCCGCTGAGGGTCCAAACGGCGGCCGCCGAGCTGCCCCCCTCGATAAAGCTGCGATAGGTCCATTCGTTGCCGACGCTGATGCCGCGCGGGACGTCGATCCCCTTGCGGTCGAGGAATCGCAGCCGGCCGTAATACGGCACGCGCGCCCGCATGAAATCGATCGGGCCGGAGACGACGTATTTGTCGCCTTCCCGGTGGATCTCGTGCCAATGGCCAAAAGATGAAAGCGCCTTGCCATTGCCCTCGGCATCGAGCTCTACATCGTGGCGATGGTAGGCGTCCAACGTGGTTCGGCCTTTCTTGCCAATCACTTTGCCGCCGGCATCGACGACATTTTCCAGTCGGTCCATTTCGACTTCGTGGGTGTGGTCGAGCGAGCGGTCGACAAAAACGTAGCCGCAGACTGCCATAATGATCAGGAGCAATGTGCCGACGATCGTAAAACCGAGGATGCGGCCGAGGACGATATCGCCCGCTCGCACCGGCTTTGTGACCACGGTGTAGATCGTCTTGTCCTTGAAATCGTTCGGCAGGCTAAACGCGCTAACCAATAGCGCGATCAAAAGCACGAGATAGGTCGTGGCCGTGAGCACAAACCGAAACAAGAGCTTGGCCGGGTCCTGGTAATCAGTTTTGATAAACCAACCGGCGAATAGCAGAATCAGAAAGAAGACCACGAGGGCCACGATCACCTGGCGGCGCATCGATTCCTTAATCGCCAGCCGCGCGAGGGCCCAGATTCGCCGGGGCGATATCCGCGTCAGCTCGGAAAGGCCGTTGACGGCGACGCGATAGGTGATATCGCCGGCCTTCAGCGGTCCATAGCGCACGAGCGCAACCAGGAAGCCGCCGAGCAGAGCCAAGAAGCTCAGCACCAGCGCCGTAATCAGGAACCGAGGAAGCGCACCAAGTTGCGACCCGGAACCGGTCAGCAGCCACGTCAAGTATGGAAGAAGTTCCTTTTCGAGAACCATCGATCACTTGGCGACAAAAACGGTGATAAAAAAACGAATGAGAACAGCGGCGAAAGAACGGTAGAAAATATCTCGATCAACAAAGGCCGATTCTTTGCGGCGTCCGCACGAAAGACGTTACGTCCCAGCAGGCGCGGTCGGACGAGCTTCCTCAGTGGTCACCGCGCGGCGCCCTGGCCGGGCTTCGCTGTCGCGGACAATCGACAGGAACAGTTCTTCGAGCGTCGTGGTCGGATGCTCAATGCTCACGAGTTCGCCGCGGTGCCGCTCGATCACCTGCCGAATCTCATTCTGACAATCCGGAGTCAGCTGTTTGGCACGGATTTGAGTCACGTCGGCCACGGTGAGCAAGGCGTCCACCCGGCCCAACTCTTTCAATTCGCCCTGGTGCAAGATCGCGATTCGATCGCAAACGTCCTGCACGTCGGCCAGCAAATGGCTGCACATCACGACCGTCTTCCCCTGGTCCTTCAATTGCAGGATCAGGTCCTTCATCTCACGTGTGCCAATCGGGTCGAGACCGCTCGTGGGCTCGTCGAGCATGATCAGATCGGGCTCATTGATCAGGGCCTGGGCCAACCCAATGCGGCGGGTCATGCCCTTGGAGTATTCCTTGAGTTGCCGTTTCCGGGCCCGCTCCAGCCCGACCATCCGAATCAATTGGCCGATCCGCTCCTGTAGCACCTTGTGCGGGATATCGAATAGCCGCCCGTAGAAATCGAGTGTCTCCTCGGCATTCAAGAAGCGGTAGAGATAAGACTCTTCGGGCAGATAGCCGATGCGCTCGTTCTTGCTGACGTCGGTCGCATCCTTGCCAAAGACGAGGGCCTGGCCGTCGGTGGGAAATAGCAGCCCGAGCAGCAGCTTGATCGTCGTGGTTTTGCCGGAGCCGTTGGGACCCAACAGCCCAAACACCTCGCCCTGCTTGATCTCGAGGTCGAGCCCTTTGAGGGCCCGCACCTTCTGCCGACCCCAAAAATCGCGGTACACCTTAGAAAGCGCCCGCGTTTCAATAACCGTCTCACCTGCCATAACCAACCCTTTTTTGACCGCTGGGATCGCCTTGACCCGCTTACCCATCAAGAAAACCGGCGAAGAGCCCCTTCCATTTGGTGCATACGGGGCTGTCGGTTCACTGGTTCGCCAAAATGGCACGTCACGCCGGCATGGCCATTTGCGGGCCCGCCTGACCACTAACCGGGCCCTTTAGCCAAGTCTTTGACTATAAATGGGACGCGCTCGACTGACAAGCTGCGGAATGGCGCGAACGCGCGCCTTTCCAGGCGAAACTGAGCGGTCGTCAGACGAATCGGCTTGCCTATGCTCCGAAACGTAGGAGCGCATATTTCTTCTTGCCGCTCCGCAACACCATCACTGTCTCGCTGGCCAAATCAGCCTCTGTGAGCCGATGGTCGACAACGTCGATTCGGCGATTATTGACGTATGCCCCGCCCTGCTCGACCGTTCGTCGCGCGTCGCCCTTGGACTTGGCCAAACCGGCCGTCACGAGCGCGTCGACAATCGGCAATCCGCCCTCGTCGGCCAGCGCGGCCCGCGATACGGTCTGGCTCGGCACGTCAGCAAAAATCTGCGTAAGTTGCTCATCATCCAAATCGGCGATCTCGGCGCCGAAGAAAATATCGGTCGCACGCCGGGCGGCCGCGAGCCCGTCGTCGCCGTGAACCAAACGCGTCAGCTCCTCGGCCAGGCAGCGCTGACTGGCGCGCGCTGCCGCATCTTGCGCACGGGCCGCATCGAGCGCCTCGATCTCTTCCCGCGGTAGCTCCGTGAGCATCCGTAGCGAATTGCCCACATCAGCATCATCGACATTGATCCAATACTGATAGAACTGGTACGGACTGACGCGCTTTGCCGAGAGCCACAGCGCGCCGCCCGCCGTCTTGCCCATCTTGGTGCCGTCCGACTTCATCAAGAGCGGACAAGTCAGACCGTGCAGTTGCGCGCCGCGCATCCGGCGCGCGAGGTCGGTGCCGGCCGTGATGTTGCCCCATTGGTCGCTGCCGCCCACTTGCAGCTCGCAGCCGAACTTGTCGTAGAGATAGACGAAGTCGTACGCCTGGAGCAGCATGTAGCTGAACTCGGTGTAACTCATGCCCGCATCGTCGCGGCCGAGCCGGCCTTTCACGGAATCCTTGGCCAGCATCACGTTGACCGGAAAGTTCTTGCCGATGTCGCGAAGAAACTCTAAGTAAGTCCAGGAGGCCGTCCAGTCGTAGTTGTTCACGAGTTTGGCCGAATGCGTGCCGGCGTCGAAGTCGAGGAATCGCTCCATTTGCGTCCGCAAGCCGGCTACATTTTCGTCGAGCTGCTCCTTGGTAAGCAGATTCCGCTCCTCGCTCTTGCCCGTGGGGTCGCCGATCATGCCGGTCGCCCCGCCGACCACGGCGATCGGCGCATGGCCGGCCCGCTGGAACCATCGCAGCAATAAGAGCGGTAAGAGATGCCCGACGTGCAAACTGTCGGCCGTCGGATCGAAACCGGCGTAGAGCGTGCGCGGCTTTTCGGCGAGCCATTGGTCAAAGCCGGCTTCGTCGGTCGTTTGATGAACGAGGTTGCGCCAGCGGAGATCGTCGAGCAGAGACATTTCGGATTGCGGATTGCGGATTGCGGACTGAACTAAGGCTCCCATCATAAATCCGCAATCCAAATTCCGAAATCCGAAATTGGCTCACCGCCACAGGTCGTCGTCGGCGAACGGGTTTCGGAATCCCTCCGGCTTTGGACGGGGAAGCACCTTGAGCACTTGCTCGGCCAATTTCAAATCGTCGCGGGTCGTGATCTTGAGGTTCATCGCCGGGCAGGCCACGACGGCGACCGGATGGCCAAGCCTTTCGACGAGCTGGGCATCGTCGGTGGCCGGCTCTTTGCCGCGCTTGGCGTAGGCGTCGATCAAGAGCTGGCGACGAAAGACTTGCGGCGTTTGGGCTGCCCAGAGCGACTGACGTTCAACCGTCTCGACGATCTCTTTCCGGCCGTTAACTCGCTTGAGCGTTTCGGCGATTGGGGCAGCCAAGATCGCGGCGCCGGTCCGCTCGGCCGCTTCAAAGACCCAGTCGATCCATTTCTCGGCGACGCATGGCCGGGCCGCATCATGCACGGCGACAAAGTCGATGTCATCCTTGACGCGCTCGAGCGCCCGTTGCACAGAGTCGGCCCGATGCTCGCCCCCTTCGACGACCGTAACGCCCATGATCGCGATGTTCGCGCCGAATTTGCGGTCGAACTCTTCGCGGTCTTCGCGGGCGACCGTGACGATCGTCTGTTTCACGTCGGGACGGTTGAGAAATCGATCGGCGGCATGCAGCCAAACCGCGCGACCGGCAAGCGGAGCGAAGGGCTTTTTGTAATTCTTATCCGCAAACCGGCTGCTCTTGCCGGCCGCCGCCAAAATGACCGCGAAAGTGGACATGAGTGGGAGGCGTCGGGGTCAGGGTTCGGGGTTCAGGGAATTGAGGATACATTATATAGGAGCAAGTGGACAGGGATGCGAAATGCATCCTGACGTAGGGCGGAACGATGCAGACCAACATCGGCGAAAGGTGGCGAAGCAGCGCTGTGCTGTGGCTCGGCGGTGTTGCGCTGGCGATGGTCGTTGGTCGCGCCGGCGCGATGACGCCCGAGGAATTTCGCGAGAGCCGGTTGTGGGTGTCGGCCCATTTCAACATGGCGACGTACGTCCCGCTCAAGGAGGACATTTGGGAATGCGCGAAAGGGACCGAAAGCCCGGAACTGTTTAATCCGACCGAGCTCGACGTCGACGGATATTTGGACTGGGTGCAGAAGATCGGGGCCAAGGGCTTTTTGATCACTGCGATGCACGTCGACGGATTTTGTCTTTGGCCGAGCGGCAGCTCGCCGCACAATGTATCGGCCAGCCGCTGGTATCGCGAGCATGGAGAGCAAAACGTGCTGCGAGAGTTTTTGGACGGGGCGCGGAAGCGTGGGCTGCGGGTCGGTTATTACTTCTCAATGCAGGACCGCTATTTCGAGTCGACGCATGACGTCAACCCAACGACCTATACGGCCGCGGTGCAGGCGCATTTGACCGAACTCTTGGGTGGCGACTACGGGCCGATTGATCTCATCATTTTGGATGCCTGGCCGTGGCTGGCGGCGGCGAATTACACCAACTTGCCGTACGACGATATTTATCCGTTCATTAAGAAGCTGCAGCCGAATTGCCTGGTCGGAATCAACCACCACGAGCACGACGGCAAGCACGGCGACATCGACATCTACGAGCAGCCGGCGAAGATCGATGGCGAGCCGGCGCCCGGCAAGACAGCCTTTCCGTGCGTTTGCTGCTGGTCGACGCTGCATCAAGATGGCCGCTGGTTTGGGCATATCGATTTGCCGCCGCATGTGATATCGCAGGCGGAGGTGCTTCGGGCGCGGAACAAGCGGATGGCGGACGCCGGTTATGTGTCGATCATCAACGTCGCGCCTGATCCTTCGGGGAAGTTGACCGAGGATGAGAAGCAGGTTTTGGCGCGATTGGCCGAAAGTCCGTAATGGGTAGGCTTTGCCCAGAAAATCAGTTTGTGGGAGGCGTCTCTGACGGCGATGGCACGTTGTTTTCGAGAAATCGCTCCGTCCAATCGAGGTCGGAGACCTCTCCCACGATTTTTGGGGCAAAGCCATAATGGGTACCACCAGTTGGTCACATCCGCTGCCGTCTTGAATCCTCGCGTTTTGACGAAACGTCGAGCGGCGCGGTATAATTTTCTTATGGCCACCGATCAACCGATTTCGTCCTCATTTACCGATGCCGAGCTGCTCTATCGCTATCTTGGCGAGCGGATTGGCGGCGGCGAGCGCGAGGCGCCCGTTGATCGGCTGCTTGCCGAGTTTGCCGAGTATCGCCGCGAGCTGGAGGAAGTGCGGGCGAAACTCCGCGAGGCCGAAGCGTCCAGCGCCCGCGGTGAATCGGGTCCGCTCGATCTGGAAGATGTGATCCGGCGGGGCCGCGAACGGCTAGCGTGGGAAGGCATCACGGACTGATGCCTCTGCTTAATTGGTCGCCATTCGCTCGCAAGGATGTTGACGACATCTACGACTACATCGGCCGCCGCGATCGACGGCCTGCGACGGCTGATAAGGTCGTCGCAGAGCTCAGTTCGACTTGCGAATCAATTGCCCAGGCCTTTGCCGGCGGGTCGGTGATCGGGACGGCTCGATTTGATCTTGGGATCGCTTACCGAGCATTCACGCACAAGCGGTGGGTGGTCATCTTTCGGCCGATTGCGGGCGGAATCGAAGTGCTGCGAGTCCTGGACGGCAGCCGCGACTATCCGCGGCTCTTCGGTCGCTGAGCCGCCATTTTATTCGCATGGTCGGCTTGGTCTACGAAAACGGTTGTGTGAGCGTGAACAGCTTGCATTCTATGCAGGCTGGTGGATGATAATAGCATCTTCGAGTCGATCGTGTGGGCTGCCCCAATTGGCCTCGCCGATCGAGCAGGTCACGTGGATGTCGTGCGCCGCCGGAGATTTCGCCACAGCGACTTCCAAACGATAGTCGATGCCATCTCTGTGGTTGATTCTAGACGAGCGTTCGCCGACAAGCGGCACGAGTTCCGCGAAGGAAAGCGCGCGATAAGTGTTCAACTCATCGCTCAACAATTGATACGCCACAACATGGTTCATCGCGCACGTCGTGTTTATTTGAGCGGCGAGTAATCGGTTGGGTTCACGTAGACCGATTCGACTTTGGTGACGAGCTTGCCGTCGGCTTCGGATTCGGCCTTTACCTTCTGCCACTCGGAGTCTTTGCCGAATTCTTCCCAATTCTGCTTGGCTGCGTCGCGACTGGGATGAGCCAAGATGTAGATCAGAGTATTCTTGGAACGCGGTTCGTCCGCGGGGATCCAGTAGCCGATGCTCGTCATGCCGTGCTTCTCGAAGAGCTTCGTGGTGTGATCGCGGAAACGGGCATTGAGCGCGTCGAGCTTGCCGTCTTCGGCGGTGTAGGTGCGGATTTCGAAGACGCGGGTGGGCATATTTTCTGTCGGCTCCTCGGTGCGCGCGAGTTCGGCAAACGCGAGAATCGCAGCAATCGACAACACCAACCATACAAGGCGAATCAACGGGTCACCTGACATGAGTTTTTATCCTTCACTTGGCGTCCCACCACCAGACGCCGGATTCGGGATCGGCGAGCGGGGCGGCTTGGGCGTGGGCGGCGAGGGCTTCGGCGGAGGCCGCTTCGCGGGGCTTGGCGAGGGCGCCGGCGGGCGCGACCATCACACCACCTGAGACGCCGGCGATGATGGTGCGGGCATTGGCGACGCGATAATTGGCCACGGTGTCAACCTCCTTGGCGATCGGGCCTTTGGGGAGGCGGAGCCTGTCGTTGTCGAGGAAGCGGGCCAGTTTCCAGCTGGCGCGGTCGGCTAGATGATCGGACTGGATCAGCGCGACGGCCATGGCGAGATCGAAGATGCTGCGAAGCTCGCCATAGACGGGGTAAGACTTCGCGACTTCGGCGAAGTGGGCGGTGAAGTCGTCGGCAAATTTTTGGTTGAGAGGATCGGATTGGCCGGTGTGGACGCGTTTGCCTTGGGCGGCCAGCATCTCGTTTTCACTCTCGACGCGGACGCCCTGGCCGGCGAGCTCATACGAGTTGCCGTCGGCCGATGCACGGAGGGCCGAATAGTTGAGAGCAAACCACCAGCGCAGGACCGACATCGGCGAGGTTGGCTTGCGGCTGGCGACTACCATGTCGAGATAGCTGTCGACGCCGTCGACGCCATCGGCCAGTCCCATGCCGATCAGCTTCATATGATAGTCGGATTCGACGAGGACGCGGGCGACGCGGGTGGCCGGGTCGACGCCGAAGACCGAGATGTCCTGCTTGCCGAGCATGTCGCGGAGCTTGGCGATCCAGGCGTCGCGCTGGCTGGGCTCAAGCGGCCGGCTGCTGGTTTTGCTCAGGTAGTCTTGGACTTGCGCGAGACTTTCTTGGCGGGGATTGATCATGCAGCCGAAAAAGCTGTCGGGCGATTGCTGGCTGCGGCGAAGGAGCACGAGCAAATCATCGAGCCGCAGGATGGGCTGTCCGGTAT
>DASYDU010000195.1:0-19073 GCA_036499445.1 Lacipirellulaceae bacterium | reverse complement strand
ACAGCCGACTACACGGTATGGCGCGATCACTTGAACCAAACGACAGCTGGCGGCTATACGCTGCCGAACGAAGGAGCCAGCACTGGAACGGTCGACAATGCCGACTATACATTCTGGAAGAATAACTTTGGTGCGCATGGCAGTGGTAGTGGCGCGCTGGGTAGCGGTGCCGTGCCCGAGCCGTCGACGCTCATGATGGGCCTCTGTGGTATCGTTGGGATATTGGCGGCACGACGAAAGAAGTTCGCTTGAGTTTCCTGATACAGGGAACAGAGCAGTCTACCTCGGTCGGCCAACCCGGCATGCGAAGTCGAGTTGAATCAGACTGAGTTCGATGGGTTACACTTAGTTTTCTAAGATCGATCATCGACAGCGCGGACCGTTTTAGTAGCGGTGTGACAGTTTTGAGGAAGTTCTTGGAGGAAGTTCCATGCGATCCGCCTCACGATATCTGTTAGCTGTTGCACTTATTTTTGGTGGTTTACGGTCGATGGACCGTGCGGCATGGGCGGCGGACACGATCATTGCGGATTGGGAGAACAATGGCCCGACGGGAATGGGCGGCGCGGGGACCGATTTCGACCCGGCGCCCGTCGACTCAACCGCGAGTTGCACCGGCTGCTGGTTCAAAGATACAGCAACAGCGGGCATCACGTTTTCGCAATCGACATTTGGTGCGACGCATGGCACGAAGTCGTTTCAACTCTCAATTGTTGGTCACGGTACGGGTGGCGGTGACGGCCTGCAGGACACGCATTTTGATCGGCCCGCGCAGGTGATCTTCTCAGTTTCTCAGAATGATCCTCGCGCCCTGGCGATCCGGGACGCGGTCAACAGCGGCAATCAAGGTTTATATACGATTCAATTCGACGTGACTTACAATATTCCAGCGCTGCGAGCTCTCGATTGGTTGGGCCCACCAGTTGACTTTCCCGCGAAGCCCACACAATTCATCGGGCTAGGCATTTTCGCGACGGCGAGTGACGGTGTGTTCACGGAAGTGGCGCTCGAACAAGCATTGCCGACATTGATTAATCCGTTCGACGCACAGTGGAACGGAATTACAGCCCTAACTCGGCACATCAGTTTACCGCTTTCCCAATTTGGTTGGGCGGCAAATCCGGCTACGCCCGAAACCACATTTACCATCGGCTTTTCGAGCAATGGAAATTGGGGCACGAATCCGGCCTCGACCAACACCGAAGCAGCCTCATATTACATCGACGACATGGAGCTCAAGCAATTCAATCCTGTTGCCCCGATCGACTACAACCACAACGGCGTGGCTGACGTCGGGGACTGGACCCTCTTCATGGGCCAATTCCTCAAGTCGAATCCTGCCGCCCCACCTCTGAACCCCGCCATTTTTTACGACCTCGTCGGGGGCTTCGGTGCCGTGGGCACCAACGGTAAAGTTGACTTTGCCGATCTGCAAGAGTTTCAGCGGCTATATCATTTGGCGAATCCAGGGGCGGGTGCCCTCGGAGCTGGCGATGCTCCAGAGCCGGGCAGCGTTACCCTAGCATTGCTCGGGCTATTATGCTTGATTGGAAGGCGTATCCGCGGGCCCTTACCATCGGCCGGAGAATCACCGGCTTAGATTATTGCCCGAGAGACGCAATCGGTTGGCATATTACGCGTCAATCGAGCGTCCTAGCGCGGGTTTTGGAGAGGCCGGTGGTTGGAAGTCGGACCGGGCAAGCCGGATTTTAGCGGCGCATTCGGCATTTCAAGAATCTTTTAGAAATTGACTGGCGTCGCAAAGCAAAATGGTTTAGGATCGCGTTCAAGTGCTTTAACAGCACATCGGTGGCAGCTTTTCTGGTCAGAACGGAGATCGTCAAATGTTCCGCGGCTCAAGGCGCTCGCTGGTTGGATTCACGCTGGTCGAACTGTTGGTCGTCATAGCCATTATCGGCATTCTCGTGGCGCTGTTGCTGCCGGCAATTCAAGCCGCTCGCGAGGCCGCCCGACGCACGCAGTGCCAAAACAACATGAAGAATCTCGGCTTAGGTCTGTTGAATTTTGAACAGACAAAAAAGAGATTTCCGGTTGCGGTGCAGCTCGAGCCACGGGACAAACCGGGTGACATCTATGGTCAGATCACGATTGCTTCAAACGGAACATTTCTCTACGCAAACTGGGCGATCCAGATCCTGCCCTACCTCGAAGAGCAGCCGCTTTATGATTCGTTCTGCCTGGCACAACCCACGGGTAGCAATTCCGCCACAAGCGGACGGCAAATCTCGCTGACGCTGAATACCATTCCGGCAACTGCCAGTAGCGGAAAAGCTACCGACGCCAATCTTAACGGTCGCAAAACCGAGTTGTCTGTCATGCTCTGCCCGACCGACATAGGTCGAGGCAACCTCTACAACGGTCAAGGTGCGACCGGAAGCGGTGGTTTGTGGGCTCGCGGGAACTACGCCTATAATTTTGGTCTGGGCTTTCCGCTCGACAATGTTACCAGCGACCACACCAACGAAGTGTGGAACAAAACGTACATGAACGGCTCAGATCTCGTGACTTGCGGACGCGGCATTGGCGGGGCGGGTGTGGCCTGCACCATTGGGCAAGTTACGGATGGCACTTCCCATTCGATTGCTTTGTTGGAAGTTCGCGTTGGCCTGGATCCGATCGACCGGCGCGGCGTGTGGGCCATGCAAATGATCGGCTCAAACATTTTAGGGCAACATGGAGCCAACTACGCCGGCGGCCCGAACGACTGCAATCCCGGCGGCGACGATCTCCGTGATAACTCTGGCGTGATCAAAGCTGTCGGCGCACAGACTTTGACGGCAGAGTGCATGCTGCCGTACCAAAACGACAGCGGT
Organism: Lacipirellulaceae bacterium; assembly: GCA_036499445.1. Classification (GTDB taxonomy): domain Bacteria; phylum Planctomycetota; class Planctomycetia; order Pirellulales; family Lacipirellulaceae; genus DASYDU01. The sequence continues at coordinate 16,239 of DASYDU010000195.1, read as the reverse complement.
TGGAACATTAGCGCTCAGGGAATTGCACGCAGTAGGCATGTCGGTGGCATCTTCGTCACGATGTGCGACGGCAGCGTGCAGTTCATTTCTGATTATGTCGACATCGGGCAGCAAACCACGGGCTTACTTTGCGATCCCAACCTTTTTGGAGTTTGGCAGCGCTTGAACTGTCCAGACGACGGCTTGGCCATCAATGACAGTAGTCACTGATGATTGCCGAAAACGCTATACAGATGATCGTTGATTTTTCAGGTTGGTGAATGATGAACTTGAAGTTGACTTGGCCGCGCACACTGATAATCGGTTTGTTGGTGGGCTTGCTCACCGGATGCGGCAGTGGCGGAGGTCCGTTCTCTTACGTCCCTGTGAGTGGCAAGGTCACTTATGATGACGGTAGCTCGATTCCCGTCGGTGGAATGAAGGTTTATTTCCATTCGCTCGATCCGCCGTCGGGCGAGGCCCACGTACCGCCGGGAATTGCCAGCGCCGGTCCCAATGGCGCCTTCGAGAATGTCACGTCGCATAAGTACGGCGACGGATTGATTAAAGGGAAATACAAGGTCACTCTTGTGTGCGAAGAGGCCGGCAAGCTGACGACCAAGATACCCAAGGATTACGAACGTCCTGATACAACGCCCTTACACGTTGAGATTACCGAATCGGGGCAGGTTTTAGAGATCAAAGTCCCAAAGCCGAACTAGAGGCTGTTTCTGAAGTAGGTGCGGATATTCATCGTCGCCAGAAAGATGAGTTCGACCACTACGGATCGAATCGGACGGGATTGATGCACGAGCGTATTGCGAAATCGGGCGCTACATTGGCAGTTCTGGCGATTCTGTTGGTTACGGGCGTCCGTCCCGCAGCGGCCGACCCGGCCATCTACGAAGTCGGCGACGATCCAAGTGTAGGCTTCAATTTGATTTCCTGGTCCAGTGGCGCAACCGCCACCACCTTTCAGAATGCGGTGCAGGCCATCCACGACGCGGGCTTCCGGGAAGTTTCAATCGCTCCGGTACAATTCTTCAACACGACCACATTTGCCATCGCGCCCAATTCGTCGTCCCCGAGTTTGACCGCGATCGATGCGGGAGTCGCCAAAGCAAAACAGCTTGGGATGCGCGTGACACTCAACCCGTTCGTCGAGCCGCAAAACTTCGTGAACTGGCGCGGGACCTACAATCCATCAGGAGCTGCCGCGACACAATTTTGGTCCGACTATCAAAACTACGTGGTAGCGGTGGCGAATATCGCTCAGGCGCACGGCGCCGAGGCGATGACCGTTGGCACCGAGCTCAAAGCCTTGGACGATGACGCGAACAATGCCAGCCATTGGAACGACGTGATCAACGCGGTGGCCAGCGTATATCATGGACAGATCGGGTATGCATCCAATTGGGACGACTATAACAACGCGACAGTGACAAACTCAATTTGGGAAAATCCGCACGTCAATTTCATCGGAATTGATTCCTACTTCAACAATGACAACGGACCACTTTTCGGCTACTTGAAGCACCAGAATCCGGGGATGTCAAATGGGCAGATTCGAACGCTCGTGACGAACGCTATCAGCGCGGTCCAAACGTTTCCCGATCAGTCTTTCACTGACCTAATGACCGCTGCCTGGAACTACAAATTGGACAATGAGATCCTGCCTTTCGCTGCCGCGCGAAAGAATGGCGCGGGAATGCCCGTCGAATTCACGGAGCAGGGATACACGTATTACAATACGACGACGAGATACCCACAAGTCGATCCGAGCAACACCGCTGGTGTTGCAACCGACACGGCAGAGCAGCGCATGGCGTATCAGGGATTGATCAACGCCCTCGACCATCGTGGTAACAAGTTTGAGGCGGTCGACATTTGGAATTGGGGGATCTCGGGCACTGGCACGAACGAATGGGATATGGGCCTGGTGGCCGACTCGGGCGGCAACGGTAACAGCGGCGCCGATGCCAACAATGTTCCTTTGACGCAACTGCTGTCCAACTTTTCGTTGGCGGCGGTTACGCCACTGGCTGGCGATTACAATCGCGACGGTGTGGTCGACAGTAACGACTACGTTGTGTGGCAAAATACTTTCGGCAAGTATGTGGCCGACTTCAATGGCGCCGATGGCAACGGTGATGGGCAAGTGGACGCCGCCGATTACACCGTCTGGCGCGACCACTTCGCTGGCGGAATAGCTGGCGGCGGTGCTCTTAGTGCAGTGCCCGAGCCGGGTGCGCTTTCGCTCGCCGTGCTGGGGATAATCATCGGTGCACATTTGGGGTGGCGAGGCCGCGCTAGCGGCAGCAGCGTGTAATTGCACTGTCGATCCACTCTGCTGCGCAATTCCCGGAATCTTTTGTTCCCGGCGGATTGGTCGCATTCGTGGTCGGTTCAGTCATCGGTCGGTCTTGTTGTGGGGCAATCCCAGTCTCGCCCCTCGCCCATTGGACGTGAATAGCGATTAGGCGCCGGCTTCGCAGTGTGACGATTGCGGTCCGGTTCACGCGCCCGCCCCGAGACAGAATAACCGCAATTCGCTGGAAAACAGCCGCGCCGTGAATTGGTTGCCCGATTGGTGGCGCTGAACTAGGTTGGGAGTATGGCCTGGAATATGCAAGGAGAGGATTTGATATCGGCTATCCAGCCGCTTCGACTGCCGCCGACACGGATTGTGACAATGGTCTTAGCGTGCGGCGCGGCACTACTGATCGTACCCGCAGCATCCGGCTTTCAGCTCGCAACACGTTGGTCGAGCACCGCGACCGGCTCCACTGGTTCGCAAGGTAGCCCCGTCAAGCTGACCTGGAGCTTCGCGCCGGACGGCACGGCGATTCCCGCTCCCAACTCCGGCACGAGCAGTTTGATTTCATTTCTGGATACGCAGTTTGGAACCGCCAGCGGCACGGACCTCACAGCACGTCCTTGGTTTGCCTACTTTTCGCAATCGTTCGACCGCTGGAGTCAATTGTCCGGCGTCACGTTCACCTATGAGCCGCATGACAACGGCGCGCAGCTCCGGAACTCAGCCGGCTCGCTTGGCAGCCGCGGTGACATTCGCATTGCGGGTTCCCACATCGACGGCGCCAGTCACACACTCGCCCAAACCACGTATCCCAATTCTGGAGACATGCAATTTGACACGGACGATGGCGCGTTTTTTTCAAATGCGACGTTGAGTCATCGTGCCTTTCGAAACACAATCACCCACGAGATCGGCCACGCGATTGGATTGGCACACGTCGCGACGAGCGCGAACGGCGTTTTCTTGATGCAGGCAAACAACAGCTTGAATTTTGACGGCCCACAGATCGACGACATTCTGGGAGTGCAATCGTACTATGGCGATTTCGACGAGAAGTCGAACGGCGGTTTGGGAAACGACACAGCCGCCCACGCGACCAGCCTAGGCGCGATCGCAGTGGGCGCCACAAAATCGATCGGGACGTCGCCAGCGGTCGTGGCGGCACGACCGATCGGCAGCCAGTACGTAATCCCGACCGATACAGACTTCGTCAGTATCGACAGCAGTAGTGATGCCGACTATTACTCCTTCAGCGTCAGCGGCGCAGCCCGGCTGAGCGCGATGTTGACGCCGCGGGGTGGGAGTTACATGCAGGGGCCGGTAGGCGGCAGCCAATCGCTGTTCAACGCCAGCGCTCAGAGTGATCTCACGCTGGCGATTTACAGCACGAACGGCACGACCCAGCTGGCGCTTTCCAGCAGCGCGCCGGTCGGCCAAGCGGAAATTCGATCCAACCTGGTACTGCCGGCGGCCGGCCAATACTACGCACGCGTCACGGGGGCCGCGGCCGCCGTGCAGCTTTACGATTTGCAGCTGGCTGTGGCCGCCCCATTTCTGGCCGGCGACTATAACCGCAACGGCAAAGTCGATTCTGGCGACTACACGGTGTGGCGTGACACGTTTGGCCGCACTGGCCTGGCCCTCTCCGCCGATGGCGATGGCAATGGCTCCGTCGACACGGCGGACTTCGGCATTTGGAAGACGAATTTTGGCGCGATGTCTCCAGGCAGCGGGGCGGGCAGCGGCCCGTTCGCCGGCGGGGCCGTGCCCGAGCCTTCCGCCGCGATTTTGCTGGCCATCGGTGGAATTCTGTGGCTTCTCCCGCGGTATTATCCGCGAAAGCCGTTACGGACGGCATCGCACCGGGAATAATTCCGACGATCCCCTGCCGACGGGGTGAACGCGCGTGCTAAACAAGCAGCGAATCGGTCTACAATGGGAACAGGCCCATTCTCGACCAAATCGACCGGATTCCGCTGGGACATGCACCGAATTTCTTCTCGCCGGCTGCGGCCACTGCTGCTGCTCTTGGTTGTAGTGCGGCTTTCTGACGGGCCGGCGGCGCACGCTTTCATTCTCGGCAAGAACTTGCCTGGTGGCGTCGACACACGCTGGACGTCCACTGCCACGAACTCGACAACCGGCGCCTACGGCAATCCGATCACACTTACCTGGAGCCTCGCGCCGGATACTTCACCCATCTCCGGCAGTTACGGTACGATCGGCACGACAAGTAACCTCATTTCCACTTTCGACGCGACCTTTGGCGGCAGCCCCAGCCCGGCGGTCGCCAACGACTTTACTCAACGACCCTGGTTCCACCTGTTTTCCGATTCCTTCAATCGCTGGAATCAGTTGGGCGGCATCAGTTTTGTCTATGAGCCGCACGACTCAATTATGACCGTGGGCAGCTCTTCGCCGGGACTCAAGAACCAGCGCGGCGACATCCGGATCGGCGGCACAAATTTCGACGGCGTCAGCGGCACACTGGCCGCTACGCTCTTTCCGAATATCGGCGACATCGTCATCGACACGGCCGACATGGGGTTCTTCTCCGAAAACAATCCACAAAACGTGAATGGTCTGGCCTTTCGCAACACTCTGATGCACGAGACCGGTCACGCTTTCGGACTTGAGCATGTAATCTCAACCTCGAACGAATTCTTGATGGCGCCGGTTATTGATTTGAATTTCGACGGACCGCAGCTCGATGAGATCCGCGCTATCCAATATTTTTACGGCGACCCAAATGAAAAGAGCCACAACGGCCTAGGCAACAATACGGCCCCCAACGCCACTGCGCTGGGCTCGATCGCGGCGGGCGGATCGATCGACGTCGGCTCGTCCGCTGTCGGCAAAGACTCGGGGGCAAACATGGTCGTGGGTCCAAACGAATCGGACTTTGTCAGCGTCTTCAGCACGACCGATTCCGACTACTACTCGTTCAGCGTCTCCGGCCCGACAAAGCTGAGCGCTGTGCTCACACCACGCGGCGGCATCTTCAATCAGACCAGCGAGTTCGATCCCAATCCGCCGACCACGTTCAACGCCAACAATCGAAGCGATTTGGTGCTTACGCTCTTCGGCACGAATGGCACGTCACAGCTGGCGCTGGTCAATAATACCGCAGCTGGCCTGGCCGAAGCCCTGAGCGGTTTCGCGCTGCCCAGCGCCGGCCAATACTACATCCGCGTAACCGGGACGACGGCCGACGCGGTTCAGCTGTACGATCTGAATCTGTCCGTTGCTTCTGCCTTAGTAGCGCTGGCGGGCGACTACAACCACGATGGCGTGGTCAACGCCGCCGACTACACCATTTGGCGTGACGAGTTGGGTAGAACCGGGAGCGGACTGGCCGCCGACGGCAATAACGACAACAAGGTTGATTCGACCGATTTCGCAATCTGGAAAAGCAACTTTGGCCACACGAGCCCGGGAAGCGGCAGCGGCAGCCTGGACCCGGCAAATGTGCCGGAACCCTCTAGCGCAAGCTTAGCAGTTTTATCGCTGGCACTTTGCTTGATGGGCGGCGCTCGCCGACGTGGAGCAGCTTGCTCTAGCCAGTCACGTTGAGTGTCGTCGTCTGCAGTTCGACCGAATTTGGACCGACCATCACGTCGAACTCGCCCGGCTCGACGGCGAAATTCTTGTCGATGTTCCAAAACGCAAGCCGATCGGGCGTAATGTCGAAAGTCACTGTCTTCGTCTCGCCGGGCGCAAGTGTGAGCCGCTGAAATCCTTTGAGCTCTTTCACGGGCCGTGTGACGGAACTGACGCGGTCGCGGATATACATCTGCACGACCTCGTCGCCGGACATCTCGCCTGTGTTTGTGATGTCGACGAGCATGCGTGTCGACTCGTCTTTGTGAATGTTGGCCTGTTCCAATCGCGGCGGGCCGATTTTGAACGTCGTGTAGCTCAAACCGAAGCCGAACGGATAGAGGGGCGAAACGTCGTCGAATAAATACCCGCGGCGGGCCGAGGGGCGATAGTTGTAGTAGGCCGGCGTGTGCCCCACCGAGCGGGGAATCGTGATCGGCAGCTTGCCGCCTGGATTGACGTCACCAAAGAGGACCTCGGCCACCGCGGTGCCCGTCTCCTGGCCAAGATACCAGCACTCGAAGATTGTCGCCGCTTTTTCCGCGAGATTGCCGATCGAGAGTGGACGGCCGTTGAAGACAAAAGCGACGATCGGTTTGCCGGTCGCCCCAATCGCGTCGACCAGCTCGTCCTGCCGGCCGACCATGTCGAGACTGGTGCGGTCGCCCAGGTGATTGCCCATCCAGGCTTCGCGCGACGTTTGTTCGTTGCCGCCGATGGCGAGCACGACGACATCGGCTTTGGCCGCCACTATCACGGCTTCGGCAATGCTGCGGCGGTCCTCGACGGGATCGCTCGGCGTGACGTCGTCCTGCTGCCAGGAGCCGCCGACCGTAATCTTGCAACCCTCGTGATAGAGCACTTCGACATTGTCGCCCACCCGCGCGCGGATGCCTTCGAGCACCGTGCTGCGATGCTTTGGTTTGCCGCTGTAGCCGCCCAATAGCTCGCGATCGGCATTGGGGCCAATCACGGCGATTGTCTTGATCTTTTTGGCATTGAGCGGGGCAGTGGCATCGACATTCTTCAAAAGCGCGATCGTTTTGCGAGCCGCTTCCAGCGCAAGCTTGCGATTGATGTCGCTGCCGACGATCCGCTCGGCCAGCGCAGGATCGACGTACGGGTCGTCGAAGAGGCCAAGCCGAAACTTGGCCTCCAGCATTGGGGTTACGAGCTCGTCCAATTCCTTTTCGGCGAGCGTGCCTTCGCGAACGAGCTCGACCAAATGGTTGTAGCAATCGGACTCGGGCAGCTCGATGTTCACTCCGGCCCGCACCGCGAGGAGCGCAGCCTCTTTACCGTCCTTGGCCAAATGATGGCCATACAGTTCGGGCCGGGCGGCCAGTTCGCGGATCGCGTAATAGTCTGACACGATGAATCCCTTGAACCCCCATTCGCCTCGCAGGACGTCTCTTAGCAACCAGCGGCTTGCGTGCGAGGGCACGCCATCGATCTCGTTGTACGAGGCCATCACGCTCATCGCGCCGCCAACGTCCAGCGTCTCCTTGAACGAGTACAGAAAGGTTTCGCGGAGATGGCGCTCGGAAATGCTCACCGGCGCACAGTTCGTGCCGGATTCCGGCTGACCGTGGGCGGCGAAGTGTTTCAAGGTGGCAATGATGTGCTTCTTGCCGCGGAATGTGCCGTCGCCCTGAAATCCCTGCACAGCCGCGATACCGAGTCGCGAGACCAGGTAGGGATCCTCTCCATAGGTTTCTTCGACGCGGCCCCAGCGCGGCTCGCGGGCCACGTCGACAACCGGGGTGAGTGCCTGGTGCGTGCCGCGGCTGCGGGCTTCCTCGGCGGTCATCGTGAAGAGGAGCTTCACGAGCTCGGGATCAAACGTCGCACCCAAACCGATCGGCTGGGGGAAACTGGTGCCGTCGATCGCGGCCTGTCCGTGCAGGCACTCCTCATGGAAAATCACGGGAATGCCAAGCCGGCTCTCTTCGATGAAGAATTTTTGAATGGCATTGGTGAGGTCGGCCATTTGCCGGGCATTGCGCCCTCCCGCGGCGTCGCTTGGCCGGCCAACTTGACCGATACCGTTGCCGTGACCGAAATGCTCATGAGCCTTGGCCGCGTCAAAATTGCCGTTTTCATCGAGCAGCTTGGTGGCTTTTTGCTGCCAAATACACGTCATTTGTGCGGCCTTCTCCTCGAGCGTCATCCGCTTCATCAAGTCGGCAACACGTGCCGCTATCGGTAATTCGGCGCTGCGATAGGGCAGGAATTCGATTGTTTGGGTGATGTCGCTTATTTTCTTCATTGCAGTGGACCTTTTTGCATTCAGCGTTCTTGGATCGTGTAGTCAAACCAATCGAAGTCGGCGGGCACGGTGCTCGGTTTTCCGTTGCCAGTCGCAAACAAGCCGATAAATGCGCCTGTGAATCCTCCGATTTTCTCGGACGAGAGATCGTGCGTTTTGACGGTTCCCAGGCTCGTCGGCGATCCGTCGGGCGATTGGTACATGAACTCATATTCCAGCGGCTGCGCGGCAATTGTCAGGACCACATCACCTGCGGGCGCATCTTCGTATCGGACGGGCTCAACAGTTTTACCGCCGAGCACTCGGCGAAAGAACACTTGTCGCCGGCCGTTGTGCTGTGTGACACCGGCCTCGAGGTGATTGGCATCGTTGCCGCGGATGACAAGTCCGGCTTCTTCATTCTCGTCGGCCGCGTCAGACGAGAGGCGTGTTGACGCCCGGCAGGCAAGCGCCATCTGCCGCTGGCAGATGAGCGCCGGCGAGTCACGGTCGGTGAGAGCGACGGCCGAGCCATGCAATCGCAAATACCCTGGCCGCTCGCTAAGCGACCAATCGGCGTCGTGCGGATTGCGGACGAAATTCCACTCGAGCGCCAACTCGTCGCTGCTGAAATTATCGCGCGTGGGCGGCTCGGGCCAAGGACGGGTGGGTAGCGCGGGCGACGTCATCGAAAATTCCAGTGTGCCATTGCCACCCACCGCCGGCCAACCATCGTCGCTCCAAGTGACCGGCGCCAGATAGGTTTCGCGGCCAATCGTGTGGAAACTACCGCCCTGCGGACGAATTCCGAGGCAGACCAGCCACCAGCCGGCCGGAGTTTCCACCAGGTCCGCGTGCCCGAGGGCCTGGATCGGATGATCGCGGCGGTTGGCATGCGTCAGGATTGGATTATGAGGAAAGGCCTCGAACGGCCCCCACGGCGAATCGCTCCGGGCAACCGTCACGCGGTGGTCGTAGCTCGTGCCCCCTTCGGCGATCATCAAATAATAGCGGCCGTCTTTCTTGTAAAGGTGCGGGCCCTCAGGCCATTGGCCCCCGGTGCCACGCCAAATCTCCTTCATTTCGCCGACTAGCTTGCCGGATTTCAGGTCGAGCACTTGCTGGCCGATGTAGCCGTCACCCATGCCGACGTGCCGCGTGTAGTAGACGGTCCCGTCGTCGTCGAAAAACAACGACGGATCGATGCCACTCTTATCGAGCCAGATCGGTTCCGACCACGGCCCGGCCGGGTCGGCGGCGGTGACGTAAAAATTGCCGCCGCCGTCGACGTTTGTGGTCACCATGTAGAATGTGCCATCATGGTAGCGGAGCGTCGGCGCATAGATGCCGCCCGACGCTCGCATCTTCTCCAGCGGCAGCTGGCTCTTTCGTGAAAGTGCGTAACCGATCGGCTGCCAATGGACCAGATCGCAGCTATGAAACAATGGCACGCCCGGAAAATACTCGAACGAGCTATTCGCTAAGTAGTAATCGTCGCCGACGCGACAAATGCTCGGATCGGCGTGAAAGCCGGCGAGAATCGGATTTTGAAACGTCGCGGGCTCGCTCGCGGCGTCGTCCGCCAGCAGTGGCATTGCCGGTATGAACCACCAAGGCACGAAGAACACCAAGGACTGAATACGGAACGACACAAGCATGATTCGACTTACGCTTTGTAACTTATTGAAACTCTTCGTGTCCTTCGTGCCTTTGTGGTAAATGATAACGGGATTTGCCGGATGCGGTCACAGATCAGTTCTGCTTGCCGACGTTGATCACCGCTTCGAATGCCGGCTTCGGCTTAAGTTCGCGGTCGAAGAGCAGTGGGTAAGAAGTCCGCTTCGTCACCGGCCAGGTGTTGAGCCAAGAGGTGCCGTCGTCGGTGCCCCACAATGTCACCCGCTTGATCACGTCTCGATGCTTGAGAAATAATTGGAACAGCTCGGCATAGCGGTCGGCGAGCTTCTGCTGAACTTCCGCCGTCAGTCCCTTGGAGTACGGATCGTATTCTTTGCGCGACTCGTAGGTGCGCGAGATTTCCGCATTGCCGGCGAGCTCCGAATTGGGCGCGGGCAGCACGTCGATGTCCATCTCGGTGATCATCATCTTGCCGGTGTCGGCCGCCAGCTCGTTGATCGTTGTCTCCGCATCGGCGATTGACGGATACTTCAAATCCCAATGGACTTGTTCACCAATCGCGTCCACTCGCAGGCCCTTCGCTTTGAGTCTCTTGACGAGCGCGATGGCCGCTTTACGCTTGGCCGGCACATAGAGCTTGAAGTCGTTGTAGTAGAGCTCGGCATCCGGATCGGTCTCGTGGGCGTACTCGAAGGCCTTCTCGATGTAATCTGCGCCGACCGTTTTCATCCACATGGTTTGCCGCATGTGGCCGTTGTCGTCGATGGCCTCGTTGACCACGTCCCAGCCCTTGATGCGACCCTTGTAACGACCCATCACGGTCTCGATATGCTCCTTCAAACGAGTGAGCACCGTTTCGCGGTCGGCTGGCTTGCCGTCCTTGTCCTCGAAGATCCAATTGGGCGTTTGGTTGTGCCAGACAAAGTTGTGGCCGACGATGAACATGTGGTTCTTCTCGCCGAACTCGACGTATTTGTCGGCTCGCTCAAAGTCGTACTTGTCGGGCTCTGGATGGACCAATAGCCACTTCAAACAGTTTTCCGGCGTGATCGAACTAAACTGCTCGGCAGCGAGCGAAAGTCGGGCAGGCTCTTTGCCGTCGAGCTGAGCGTTGCTGATGCACGTGCCGATCACAAAATCGTTTTTGTAAACGTCTTTGAGTCGCGGCAGCTCGGCGGCACTCACCGCCACGTTTACAAGTTGAAATGCGATTGCGAAGGCAACTGCGTAGCCCATGAAAAACCCTCAATGTGCCGCCTGAATCTCGCGGCGCCCCGCCAGGTCCGCCGCAATTTTCAGTGTTTGCCGTTTGTTTATTTGGTAGAGCATTAGCAGCACGGTGCAGACGGCAAACATCGCCGCGGGATAAATCGACGAGACCATGCGGATTCCGTAGAGAGCGTCCGGAGCTTGGTCCTGGTTTGCCGAATACCCGTACCTCGACAACAGCATCAATAGAACAAACGCTCCGAGACTCAATCCCGCCTTTAACGCGAATCCAATCGTGGCGAAAATGATGCCCGTTGTCCGTCGTCCGGTCGTCCATTCGCCATAGTCGGCCACGTCGGCAAACATCGCCCACAGCACCGGGATCGTTGGGCCGTAGGTGATGGCGACAATCACGGTGAGCGCGACCATCCAATCGATCTGGTTGGGTTCAATGAAATAAAACATTCCGGCTACGATCGTCGTTAGTGCGAACCCGACGACCGCGATCGCCTTTTTGCCGAAGGCTTTCGTCATCATTGGCGACATCAAAATCATAATAATGAAGACGATTTTCTCAATCACGTTAATCACGCTTTGAGCAACGTCGGCCACGTTGGAGTTGGCAAGGTTTGAGCGATCTGCGTGGACGATCCAACCGAGAAACTCCAGAATGCCGCCTGGTTTCATACCGTCGGCAATCGGTCCCGACGTCAAATGCAGTTTTTCGAGCCAGTCATACATGGCCGCCTTGTCGGCATAGTAATGATAATAATTGTAGAATGCACCGCCGCGCAACGAGAGGATAGTAAAGTGGATCAAAGTCATCACAAACATCACGAGCCAGGGGCGATTGGCGAGCAAGTCGACAAAATCCTGCTTCAGGCTCGAATTGTGCTCAACAGTGGCTTCGACACGCTCGCGCGTGGTGGCAAACGTGATCAAGAAGAACACTACGCAGACCACAGCCCACATGCCCATTGTGATTTGCCAGCCAGTAGCGCGGGCCGTGACGCCATCTCCGTAAGTCGCGGCGAACTTTGCCACCAGGGGCAAGGTAAAGCCGGCAACTATCAATTGAGCAAGATTGGCCGCCACAAAACGATACGCATTTAAACTCGTGCGTTCATACGCATCGCCGGTCATCACGCCGCCGAGCGCCGAATAGGGCATGTTATTGGCCGAATAGAGGGTCATCAGCAACACGTTGGTGAGTACCGCATAGGCAACAATTGAGTTCATGCTCCACCCCGCCGGCGTTGCGTAGGCGAGATACATCACAATTCCCCAGGGGAGCGCCGTAATCAAAATCCACGGTCGAAATCGGCCCCACCGCGTCCGCGTGCGGTCGGCCAAAGCGCCCATGACCGGATCGAAAAATGCGTCCCACAGGCGGGCAGCTAGTAGAATAATGGCGGCCGTTCCGGCGGCGATGCCCATCACGTCGGTGTAAAAATTCGCCTGGTACAGAATCATCGTCATGAAGACGAAGTTAGCGGCGGCATCTCCCAGGCTGTAGCCGACCTTTTCCGTGACCGACAGCTTCTTTACTTCCGCCGCCATGAATGGCTCCTCGTGAGAAAAGAGATGGAACGACACTCGCGCGCCCGCAGGGTCGCGCGCAACGCCACCCACCCAACCTAGTCGCTAATTTGCCGAACCGCGTCGCTGAGACAAGCAATGACACGTACCGCAAACTCGTAATTGAGTGTCGGCAAGACGTAATCGAATGTCAAACGATTGCCGCAAAAACGACAGATCGGGGCGCAGAAGCAACGGTCTTCCGTGCGTCGACGAAGTGCCGCTGGAGGGAGTTGAACCCCCACGCCCTTACGGGCACATGGACCTGAACCATGCGCGTCTGCCAATTCCGCCACAGCGGCAATAGGTCGAGTCCGCCATAATCTCACATCGCCGGCCGCTCGGCAAGGCTTCGTTTCTCGTTGCGAGCGCTGGTCAATCTCGACGCCGAGTGCCCGCGGAGCGGAGTGCGCAAAAAACCGCCGCGGCAGCCTTCTGCCACGGCGGTTTGTACGTTTCACTTGAAGTCCGGTTCACAACACTCCGGACAAGCAGGCGCTTAAATTCCGGAGTCTCCGCTGGCGGCGTCCACTTCGCGGCCGTTGCGGGTGATCGAATGCAAGAAGACATCCGGATCGACCGTATCGACGACCCCCTTTCCACGACCATCAGCAAAACCGGCCTGCACCACACCGGGATGCAAACTGCTGGGTCCCCATTTACGCGCCGTAGTAGTCTTATGAGGATTCGCCGTGTTGGTCTGGTAAAACTTGGTTGTGTTCAGGGCATTGCGGTCGCCCTTGTTCAGGCTGCTGTCGCCGTTTGCAACGCCCTGAAGCGTCCACACGATTGGCGCCGTCGAGGGAGTGGTCGGCATCGGAGAACCTTTGGGCTCGCCCATCGCCCCGTTCTGCGGCCAGGCGCCCACGCCGTAAGAGGCAAAGCCACTATACCAGGAGGAGAACGTCTCTTCGCGGGTCTCGGTAACGAGGATCGTCTTCGAGGTCCCGTCGGAGAAGCTTGCGAAGGGGAATCCGGATCGCGTGATCTGAAAATTAGTCGCATTACTCCCCGTCATGCCAGGGAACGGAATGCCGCCGTTGCCACAATACGTTTTCGGCGAAGCGGACGTGCCACAACCGTTCGTCGAGGCGGTGCCCGCCGCGTCATGGACCGGTGGTCCGGTTGCCAGGCTGCCCGAAGGACCCATGTCGTTCATATAATGCGTCGCGGCCAGCACAATGTAGTTGCTGGCGGCAACCACGCTGGTTCCTTTCGCCATAGACGTAGTGTCCAGAAATCCGGTCGACGGAACCGTATCTTCGCCCGCGTAGCTCGGGCAGAGCAGCACCGGGATCTTGGTTTCCCAGTCGTAGAGATTAATGCCGGGGGGGTTCGGAGTGGATGTACTCTGCCAGGCGGTGCCTACGACGGCCGTGTGGTTGGCCTCCTTAAAAGCGGGGTCATGAAGTTTTCCGACTTTTCTATTTGTGACGGAACTGGCGATCCGGTCGTAGAGTGGCTTCTCTTCCATGTACGGTAGGATCTGCACGATCCAGCTATATCCGTCACCATAAGAACCGGTATAGTTTCCGGGGGGAGTCGTCGCAACCTGTGTCACGCCGCTTCCATTATCCAATTTGTTGGGCGTAGCGGCATCATTCATTTGCCCGTACGGGATTTGAGCGCCGGACGCCTGCAAGAACGGCGCAGTCGACGCCAGCGGAAATACCTTTCGGGAATCAGCAAACTCGTGCATCGCCAAGACCAATTGCTTGATCTGGCTGAGGCACTGATTTCGCCGGGCCGCTTCCCGAGCGGCCTGGATGGCAGGTAGCAACAGCGCTACCAAGATGCCGATGATCGCGATGACCACCAGCAGCTCTACGAGGGTAAACCCTCGCCGCGAGACGAATCGCGTGTTCATCTGAAACCTCCTTCACAAAAATGAAAGAAACAAAGAGGATGAGAAAAAATTATCGCCCCACCGACACCGGTGATGGCGGGTCCTCCAACAATTGATCGTCATTTTGTCGACTGCGGTCCCATTTGCGTTCCGGTTCCAGGCCGAATCTTAAGATCCGCTCCGATCGCCGAGATGGCAAAGCTGACGGGCCCCTCCGGATAAGCACCCCGGCGACCATTGTCCGACGCGCAGAATCCGCCTAGCCGATTCCCAAAGTGTAACCTGAACAGCACTTAGCTGTCAATGAACGATCGTCAAAAGGGGGAAGGGCAACGGTCGGTCCTTGGGGTCAGATCCATGTTATTGGCCAAAGGTGGTTCGGTGATGTCGGCGTGTGCTGACCGAAAAATCGGCCGAACCCCGGGCGTCTCCTCTCCCGCGTTTTCCCTTGTCCTTGACAGGTCGGAACTTACGGCCAGAATTCCCTTTCAGTGCCTCGCTCTCTCCTCGCCCTCGCCTCGGCGCCGATCGGAACCGATATGCCCGGCCCACTCACCAGCGGCCCAATCTCCAGCTGCCCCGTCATCCCAGGCCAAGTGATTGTCCTGATCGGTCCTGCCAGGTCCGGCAAGACCCACCGGTTGCTACAAGAGTATCGGGAAGTGCTGCGTGCAACGGCGGCCGGCCGTCTCGGTCAGACCCTGTGGCTGTCGCCGACCGCGCCAAGCGCTGCCGCGATCCGCGCACAAATTGTGGGCGCCGACCTGGCCGCAGTCCTCGAACCTGGCATCGGGACGTTTGAAGGCCTGGCCAATCGCGTGCTGGCCCGATTGCCGGCATCGCCGCAGCGGATGACGCCAATCCTCGAGCGCGAATTGCTGCGGCGTGTGGTGGATCGCGCGCGCTCCGCGCAACAACTTTCTGTCTTCGCAGAGGCGGCTCGCCGATCTTCGTTCATCGACCTCGTTGACGAACACATAAGTGAGCTCAAACGTCGCGGAATCAGTCCGGCCGCGTTTGCCAAGGCTGTCGGTTTGCGCGGCGACCGCATCCAAAACGAGGCTTTGAGCTGGCTCTACACCGAGTACGAACGACTGCTCGAGACGCACGAGCTCACGGACAGCGAAGGTCGCCTGATTTCCTTGGGCGATGCCCTAGCATCGGGCGCCCCACTGGGCACCCATCTGAGACTCGTTGTCGCCGACGGCTTCACGGATTTCACCCACACGCAGCATGAAATTCTTCGGCGGCTTGCCGAGCGGACGGATCGACTGTGCATTACCCTGCCCGGCGAAGAAGATTCCACATTGCGCGGGTCGTCGACGGCGGAGCGCGGACGTCGTGCCGACCTGTTTGCGAAATCGGCCGCCACGCTGGCCGAGCTTCGGCGACACCATCCCCGGCTTTCGATTGAGCCGATCATAGCACGAAACACGGCTTGGCCGGCCCTCGATTATTTGGCAAGCAACATTTTTCGTCCGCCGCGCGACGTCGCCGCACCATCGTCCACTACGCTCGAATCGTTGGACCGCGTGGAAATCGTCGCCGTGGCCGGCGCCCATGACGAAGTCACCCAAATAGCACGCCGTATAAAACAACGATTAGTAAATGGGGACGCCCGCGCTGAAGACATCGTCGTGGTCTTCCGCTCGCTGTACGAGTTCGCGCCGCGCGTTCGCGAGGTCTTTCAAGAATTCGGCATTCCGCACTGGCTTGAGTCGCGCCGGCCTTTGATTGACACCGGTGTTCTCCGAACGCTAATCGACCTACTTTGCCTCGAAACAGAGGATTGGCCCTTCCGCCGCCTCGTGGCCGTGGTGACGA
>DASYDU010000194.1:0-19548 GCA_036499445.1 Lacipirellulaceae bacterium | reverse complement strand
CGGCGTCGTTGACGATGAAGATCTGGCAAGCGTGTGGGTCCGCCTTGCCGCCAAAGTGGACGTAGTAGAAGTGCGCCGGATCCTGGTAGCCCCAAAACAGGCACAGGTCGCGATGCGCCCCCGCATTGGGGGCGGTGCTTTGTACGCGAGCCGTCAATTCAATGTCGCCTACCGAAATGTCCTTCAGCCAGGCGATGCTCCAGGGACTGCGATGCGGCGGTTTGTAATCGCTCGGCCCGGACACGCGCAAAACGTGGTTCCCTTCCCGCTCGCCGCCCGGAATGATCTGCCACACCGATTTCGTGGGCTCCGGGTCCGTCGTTTGCCAGCGGTCCATCCCGTGCTCAAAATCTTCGCTGACCAGGATGGGCAGTTCCACGTCGGCCGCCCGCAATGGCCGGCCCGCCGTGATCATCGCCGCCAGTCCAACTCCCGCTACGAGCCAACCTGCAACGCGCATAGAATTTGCCCCTGAAGAGACTCGTGAGAACGTCACATGCCGATCTGCTGCCACCGGATCAGCGTACTCAATTGTCGGGCGACTGCAAACTAGCGCCGGTCGTCGCGACAATCCTGATTGGCGGGGCTAGGAAACCGGCCCTCGCCCGGCTACTGTGGGGCATTCCGGCCGCTGGCCGCCGGAAGCTCTTCGACGATTTTCAGTTTTCAATTCACTCAGCGCGGAATCCCCATTATGATCGCTCATGTCGCCACCTGTCTTGGAATGCTCACTTCGCTGGCCGCCTTTGCCGTTCTACCAGTCTCTAAAGCGTCCGGCGCACAACCGGTGGGAATTTTCGAGGATCACGGCGACATCGGCTCGGTCGCCAATCACGGCACGGCCGTCTATCACGCCGACGAAGACCGCTACGCGCTGAGCGGCGCCGGCTCGAACATCTGGGCCAAGACCGACGAGTTCCAGTTCGCCTGGAAAAAAATGAAGGGCGACTTCCTGCTCCAGGCCCGCGTGAAATTCATCGACAAGGGCGTGATCGAGCACCGCAAGATCGGCTGGATGATCCGCGAAAGCCTCGAGCCCAATTCGCCCTACGTCGACATCGCGGTTCACGGCAGCGGCCTCACCTCGCTCCAAGTCCGCCCCAAAGCCGACGAAAACACGGTGCAGTACGTGGCTCCGATCCTCAATCCAAGCGTCATTCAGCTCGAGCGAAAAGGCAATAAGTACACGATGCGAGTCGCGTGGGACGGCCAGCCGTTCTCGCCGCCCCGCACGCAGGAAGTCGATCTGGCCGACGATGTCTATGTCGGCCTCTTCATTTGTTCGCACAAAGCCGACGTGGTCGAGGCGGCTATCTTCGACAACGTCCGCGTGGTCGTGCCGGCCAAGGATGACTTCGTCCCCTATCGCGACTACATCGGCAGCAACATCGAAATCCTGGACGTGGCCACTGGCAGCCGCAAAATCATTTACCACGTGGATGGCGTGTCGCTCCAGGCGCCGAATTGGACACCCAACGGCAAGGCTCTCATCTATAACTCCGAAGGGAAGCTGTACCGCTTCGATCTGGAAACCAAAACCCCGACGATGATCGACACTGGCAGCGTGACCGAAAACAACAACGACCACGTGTTGTCGTTCGACGGCAAGATGCTGGGGATCAGCAGCCGCGACAAGACGATCAAGCAGTCGGCGGTCTATACCGTACCTGTCGAGGGAGGCACGCCGACGCAAATCACGCCCACTGGGCCGTCCTATTTGCACGGCTGGTCGCCGGACGGCAAATCGCTGGTTTTCACCGGCGGCCGCAACAACATTTTCGACATCTACAAGATCCCAGCCGCTGGCGGAACCGAGCAGAAGCTCACCGATACGCCTGGTCTCGACGACGGACCGGAATTCACCCCTGACGGCAAGTTCATCTACTTCAACTCGACCCGCACCGGCACGATGCAAATCTGGCGAATGCAACCCAGCGGCAACGACCCCGAGCAGATTACCGACGACGAGTTCAACAACTGGTTCCCTCATATCTCGCCCGACGGCAAGTCGATCGTGTTTATCTCCTTCCCGGCCGACGTGAAACCGGAAGATCATCCGTTCTACAAGCACGTCCTGCTGCGGATGATGCCAATCTGGGGCGGGCCGCCCAAGACCATCGCCTACGTCTACGGCGGCCAGGGCACGATCAACGTTCCCAGTTGGTCGCCCGATAGCAAAAAGGTGGCATTCGTGAGCAACACGGCGGGGGATTGAGACCGTCCGAAATCGCGGAATAGAAATCCTGCTTCACGCAAAGGCGCATAGTCGCAAAGGTCCAATGTCAGCGTTCCTATGCGCCTTTGCGTGGGATCACAGATTATATTTGTGTATCGCCGTGATTCGACGCACCGAAAAATGTGTAATACGGACCCGATTCGGTGAGCCGCTGAAGATAGAGCGCTAATTCGCGGGCGTGGTAGTCGCCCCACATGCTCGATTCCCCGCACGGAATCTTGCGGCCGGCCGGCACGTGGTCCCAACCGTTCGGCCGATGATAGACGGAGTGCAGAATCAGCCCCTGGTGCTTCACATCCGTCGACAAATACGGCTCGTCGAGCAGAGTATTGAGCACAGTCAGCCCTGCCTGGACGTAGCGCACGCCGTCCGCCGTTTCGCCGCGATGATGCACCAGATAGTGACCGAGCCGCAAGAGGCCTTGGGCAGCGATCGCGGCGGCCGAGCTGTCGACCGGCTCGTAATCATTGAGCGGATCGGCCGGCCGCTCGAGATAGTCGCCCAGCTTGGCCAGCCCGGGGGCGCCGCTATCCCAATAGGGAATGCCGTCGGTCGGCGATTCGCGAATGTAAAAATCGCAAGTAGCTCGGGCGGCGTTCAGACAAGTCGTCTCGATCGCTGCTCGGCCGCCGGTCGCGTTCAATTCGCTGTCGGTCCGCGTAGCGAGCCATTCCAACAATTCCGCGAAACCCAGCATCGCCCAAGCCAGGCCGCGGGTCCAGGTGCTAAAGGGAGAATAGCCTTGCTGCGTCGACGGACAGCGATAGTTGCCGCTCGTGGGATTGAACAACGATTCGTGGGCCGTACGGCCGGCGACGTCGTATACGTCGCGACCCTCCCCATACCATACGTTGTAACGGGCCGTGGTCGTGGCATGTTCGATGAGCCGCGCAAGCAAGCTAATCTTTTCGTCGCCCTCTCCCAGGAGCACATGGCCCAACTGATGCGCGAGCGCCAGCGAACGGCAGGAGCGGATCGTATCGATAAATAGCGACTGAGGGCCGTTGAACGAACAGATGTAACCGGTGCCGTCACTCGTTTTGGCCCAGCGTGCGGCCTGCACCGCGCCGCTCACTTTGAGCGCCAGCTCGTAGTAGCGCTCTTCGCAAGTCTCGGCGTCGACGCGATCTTCAGCCGTGAGTCGCCACAGATTGCCAAACGTGCTCACGTTGTTGAAGCCGTGATCGTGGACGCCGATGTGCGTCAGATGCGGAGCCATCACGGAGAGCGTTCGCTCGCGGCCGAGGTCCAGGTAGCGCTCGTCGTCCGTGGCGTCGAACTGCAAAAGCGCCGAGCCGTATCGAAAGCCTTGCGTCCACTCCGTCCAGCCGCGGGTGGTGTAGTGGCCTTCGACGGTAAATACCGGTGACGCCACGCCCGGCGGGCAGCTGACCTCGATCGTCTCAATACACTCGGCTGACCGCGCCCAAAATCGCGCGAGCTTGGGCAACAGATCGGCGGGCGTCAGTTGCTTGTCGAGCTTGATCACGCGCCGGGCCCTCTACGAATTGACGAACAATGAAGAGGGACAGGATAACAGGATTGGCAGGATTTACGGGATGAGGGAATGGAGTCTATTAGCTCGGATAATTGTGCCACGCTAATCTGAATTCGATCTGATTTGCAAATAAGATTGGCGCTCGCTGTTAGGTTATGCCCAAGAGTTTTTCTGCCGATCCTGTGAATCCTTCGCAATCCTGTCATCCTGTCAACGAAGTTGTGCGCTACTTCCGGTCCTGCCGCCAGACGGGGTCGAGATACGAGTCGTCGGACTTTGGCCAACGGGTGAGCGTTACCTTCTGCCGGGTGTAGAACATGATGCTTTCGCTTCCCTGAATGTGCAGGTCGCCGAAGAAGGAGCGGTTCCAGCCGGTGAACGGGAACCAAGCCATCGGGGCCGGCACGCCGACGTTGATCCCAATCATGCCCGCGTTGAATTGCCGCTTGAACTGCCGGGCTGCGTAGCCGCTCGCAGTGAAGATCGCCGCGCCGTTGCCATATTCGCACTCGCGGCCGATGGCGAGCGCTTCGTCGAGGTCAGCCGCGCGGACGACCGAGAGCACCGGCCCAAAAATCTCTTCTTTCCATACCCGCATGTTCGTGGCAACTCGATCAATCACACTCGGGCCGATGAGAAAGCCATCCGATTCAAACTTCCGCCGGCCGTCGAGCGCGACGTCCGCCCCGTCTTCGCGGGCGATGTCGAGGTAGCTGGCGACTTTATCGCGATGCTCGGCGCGAATCACCGGTCCCATGTCGACGCCTTCATTGCCGTCGGTCGGGCCGACGCGGAACTTGCCGACGTAATCCACCAGGCCGCCTACGATCGGGTCGCCCGCCTTGCCCACCGCCACCGCCACGCTGCCGGCCATGCAGCGCTGGCCCGCGCAGCCATAGGCCGATGCCGCGAGCGCTTTCACGGTTTGATCCATGTCGGCATCGGGCATGATAATCAGGTGATTCTTCGCCCCGCCGGCCGACTGCACCCGCTTGCCCGCCGCGGTACCCCGCTCATAGATATACTTGGCGATTGCCGTCGAGCCGACAAACGAAATCGCCGTCACCTTGGGATGATCCAAGAGCGCATCGACGCATTCCTTGTCGCCATGCACGATGTTAAACACGCCGTCTGGCAGGCCCGCCTCCGCCAGCAGCTCGCCGAGCCGCTGCGACGAGAGCGGCACCTTCTCCGACGGCTTGAGCACAAATGTGTTGCCGCAGGTGAGCGCAATCGGAAACATCCACAGCGGCACCATGAACGGAAAGTTATACGGCGTGATACCAACGCAAACGCCAACCGGGTGCCGCACGGCTTCCGCATCGACGTCGCCCGCGATATTCGGCAACACCTCGCCGGTGATCAGGCTAGGAATGCCACAGGCGAACTCGACCACCTCGATGCCGCGATTCACCTCGGCCCGGGCTTCAGCCAGTGTCTTGCCATGTTCGCGCGTAACCAGTGCGGCGAGTTCCTCGAAGTGCTCCTCGAGCAGTGCGCGGAAGCGGAACATCAGCCGGGCCCGTTCGACAACCGGCGTCTCGGCCCAAGCCGCCAGCGCCGAGTCGGCAGCCGCTACAACCTCGCCCGTTTCGCGCGCGTCGCAAAGCGGAACCTTGGCAATTACCGCCCCGGTCGACGGATTAAAAACGTCGGCGGTTCGCTTGGCCCGCGCATCGACCCACTTGCCGCCACTGAGAATAGGAATGGTTTTAACAGCGGTTTTGGTAATGGTGGCGGACATGTCTGGCTCCGATCGTAGGTCAGCCTTTCCCGGCTGACAGTAAACCACATAGTCAGGCTCGAAAGCCTGACCTACGGAAACTTTTTCTGCAATCTGTTATGTTACCAGTTTAACGGCCGCCGACCAGATCTGCCCTAACTTGCGGAGTCGGCCATGGATAGCACGCAGCGCCCAGCGCAATCGGCCATTCGACGCCTGCGCAACGTCGCCTCCGCGCTCTGTCTGATGGCTTGCTGCGCCTTTTTGTCCTTCTGGGCGCGTAGTAGTCAACATGTCGATCGAGCGTCGATTCGAATTTCTGGCGATCGTTCACTGTCGCTCGTCTCGCGGCCAGGGCGATTGCAGTTCTACGTCACACAGCCGCCCAGCACCAGCATGTGGCCATTTGTGACGGGGAACGGCTGGGGCTTGAGCAGTCACCCGACCGAGCGGCTGGCGAACATTTCGACCCCGCCTGCAAACTGGTCGGCATGGGGTTTCAGCGCGATCTCGTATGGAACAGCATCGGAAGCCGATATCCCGTTTTGGTGTCCCATTTTGATTTCGGGCATCATGTGTATTGTCGTGAAGCCGCCGCCCCGTTTTCGATTTGGCCTCGCCCTGATCTTCATTTTGATTACTTGCGTGGCGCTCGTGCTAGGAATGTTTACAATGCTGGACAAAGCGGCACTCCGCGACCGGCAATCGAGTGCCGGGCAAACCGGCCCATAACGATCCGAGACGGGGTAGCAGCAAGAACTGTTTGAATCGCCAAAACGCGATATCGTCGCTGCTAGAAACGGCCCAATCGTGCTGATATATTGGAACGTCTCATCAGGCGACGAGCCGGAGGTCGTTCGTCAGCTGCAATTGCATTTGAATCCAAGAGTCTCGCGAGGTCCTACGATGCCCAGAATGGTTCGCGGAGGTTTGATCCAGGCCACGTTGTGTGAGCCGGCCACGTCGCCTGTTCAGAAAATCAAAAAGGCGATGATCGATAAGCACATCGCCCTGATCGACCAAGCCGCGAAGCAAGGCGTCGAGGTCATATGCCTGCAGGAATTGTTCTACGGCCCATACTTCTGCGCCGAGCAGGAGATCAAGTGGTACGAGCTCACCGAGCAAATCCCCGGGCCGACCACCAAGCTCATGCAGGATCTCGCCAAGAAACACAAGATGGTAATCGTGGTGCCGATGTATGAGGAGGACCTGCCCGGCGTGTATTACAACTCGGCCGCGGTGATCGACGCGACCGGCGACTACCTGGGCAAGTTTCGCAAGATTCACATCCCGCATTGCAACCCGGGCTTCTTCGAGAAGTTTTACTTCCGGCCGGGCAACATGGGCTACCCGGTGTTCGAAACGAAGATCGGCAAGGTCGGCGTCTACATCTGTTACGACCGCCACTTTCCGGACGGCGCGCGGTGCCTCGGCCTTAACGGGGCCGAGATTGTGTTTAACCCCTCCGCAACGGTCGCGGGGCTCAGCGAATATCTCTGGAAGCTCGAGCAGCCAGCCCACGCCGTGGCCAACCAGTATTTCGTCGGTGCCATCAATCGGCCCGGCTGGGAAGAGCCCTGGCGAATCGGCGAGTTCTACGGCCAGAGCTACTTCGTCAACCCGCGCGGCCAGTTCGTCGCCCAGTCGGAAAAGCGGGACCAGGACGACATCGTGGTGGCCGACATGGACTTCGACATGATCCGCGAAGTTCGCAACGTCTGGCAATTCTTCCGCGACCGCCGACCAGAAACCTATGGGGCGATCACGGCGCTGTGATGCCGCGCGCCACCGTTTCTGACAGGATCACAGGATCGGGTAGGATTTACAGGATGCGGCTGGCGGGTCGGTACGCCGCAATTAACCATCGGGATTGTCGAGAAGCTCTTGCAGTCGGGTGGCAAGCTCAAACGGTAGGCGCTTGATCCAAGAAGAGTCCAACAATCCCACTTCGATCATGTCGCGCAGATGCGTGCGATCCTTGTCGCGAAAAGAAGTGAGTTTCATCAAAACAAGTGGCTCCAGATCAAGGAGCTTAAACGAAGAATAATCTGCTGCGGGCGTGAGCTCGGGAGCCGCTTCGGAATACGATTGCCGTACTTTCTCGCCGGCAAACAGCAGATGCACGGCATCCCGTGGTCGGCCATTCGGCCCATCCAAAAACATATGCACGTCCATCAATTCGTAGTGCACAAACCCGGCCGCCTCCATCGCCGTCTTCACCCGCTCCAAATCGGCCCGGTTCACCATCAAATCAACATCGACCGTGTTGCGCGCGGCACCCGAATCAATTGTCGAGACCCAAGCCGCCACGGCATTGCCACCGATCACGGCATACGGAACCCTCGCCGCGTCCAAGGCTGCCGTCGACCGCGCCAATCGCTCGCGCACTTTTTCCACGGCCAGGAACATTCTTTTGAGCACGTCTTCGCCCAACCCGACGACCGTGGATAGTGGATGCTGAATGTCCATGCCTCGTCAAGCTCCCACGGCAATTGTACCACGTCTCGAAACGCTTAGGCACTCGAGATGGGCTGGCCGCACCGCCCGTGCGCCTTGGCGTGCGACGTCCTAGTTTTGCTCCGGCAGCTTGTAATCCCGCCACAGCCAGCGCAGGGAATCCGGCAAAATTGCCCCGCCGTGGTTGCCGTTGTGCGCGCCTTGGCCGTATTCGAACTTCACATCGTAGCCGCGAAATTTGAGCGCGGCATACATTTGCTTGCTCCCCAGCGGCCAGTTGCCGAATTGGTTGTCGAGGTCGTTCTCGCCATCCTGCATGAAAATTCGCATCGGCCGCTTCTCGCTTTCCTTGCGAATCATACCCGGATAGGCGTCGCCGCCGCGGATGTTGGTGAAGCTGCCGACGTGCGTGAGCACCTTGCGAAACTGGTCGGGTTTTTGCCAAGCGACCGTGAACGCACAGATCCCGCCACTCGAGTCGCCGCAGATCGCGTGGCCTTCGGGGTCGTCCGTGACTCTGTAGTCCTGCTTGACTTCGGGCAAAATCTCGGTGAGCAAGAAATCGGCGTAGTCGCCGCTCAACGTGTCGTATTCAAAGCTGCGGTTTTCCGGCTCCGGCTTCCAGCCCGGCTCGGGCGGCAGCTCCGGCTTCTTGTGACCCGGGTCGACCAGCACTCCGATCGTCACCGGCATATCGCCATTGTGGATCAGATTGTCGAACACTACCGGCATGCGGAAGTCACCGTCTTCCTTGATGTACGTGTGCCCGTCCTGGAAGACCATCAGCGCGGCCGGCTTGGCGGCGTCATACTCGGCCGGCACGTAGACATAGTAACGGCGAATCGTGCCCGGAAAGATTTTGCTATCCTTCCAGACGTGCGTCGTCACGGTGCCCCTGGGCACGCCGTCGTGTGGCAGCGAATCCGGCCCGAGAGGATACTTCACTTCCACCCGCGGTTCCTGTCCCCAACTCGTGTCAACCGAACACGCCAAGGTGAACAATGTCATCACAAACTTGTAAACCGACGAATTCATGGATGCACCACAAAGACACGAAGGACACAAAGAAGAGTTTCGACACGATTTACTGGATCGACGGGATGGAACTCAATGCAACGTCGCGAAATCTACGACGCCTCGATCAAACTTATATCCTTGTATCTTTCCATTTACCATTAATTGTAAGAGCATGTTTGAAGTTGGCTGCTCCGCCGAATGAGCGTAGCGAATGAGGCGGAGCAGCCGTGCCGGCCGCGAGATCGTTTATCCTGGGGTCCTCGAGACCGTTTGACAGCGTGATCCCGGCCGGTGTTGTGAGTGTTAGCCCGAACAGTCGCCTGGGCCGCTGCTTTGGCAAGCCCGCATCGGCAAGGAAGGGAGAACTCATGGAATCGGTGATGATTGGCATTGATGTGGCCAAAGATCAACTCGACGTCGCCACACCCGGTGGTGTTCGCACCTGGCCGAACGATCCGGACGGCCATCGTCGGCTCGTCGACGAGCTGGCCCAGTGGTCTCTGGAAGCCATCGTGCTGGAAGCCACTGGCGGCTACGAACGCGCGGTCGTGGCCGAGCTGGCAGCGGCTGGTCTTCCGGTCGTGGTCGTGAACCCACGCCAGGTCCGTGACTTCGCCCGGGCGACGGGACGTCTGGCGAAAACCGACGCGATCGACGCGCGGGTACTGGCCGAATTCGGTCGCGCGGTGCGTCCCGAGCGGCGTCCGCTCCCGAGCGATCAGCAGCAGCAATTGCAGGCACAATTGGCGCGACGCCGTCAGCTCGTTGGGATGCTGACGGCAGAAAACAATCGGCTGCAGCAGGCCACCGACAAGCGGGCCCGAAAGAGCATTCACGCGGTCCGCGACATGCTCAGCAAGCAACTGCTGTCGCTCGATGCCGAGCTCCAGCACCTGATCCAGCAAACGCCGGCTTGGCGCGAGCGGGAGAGTCTCTTGCGAAGCGTTCCCGGCGTCGGGCCGCAAACGGCCCTGGCGCTGCTGGCAGAGTTGCCGGAGCTCGGCACCTGTTCGCGGCAACAAATTGCGGCGCTGGTCGGCGTCGCCCCTTTGAACCGTGACAGTGGGCGACACCGCGGGCAGCGCACGATCTGGGGAGGCCGAGCCACCGTTCGCTCCGCCTTGTACATGGCTACCTTGGTGGCCACGCGTTACAACCCCGTGATCAGATCCTATTACCAACATCTCCAAGCTCTTGGGAAACGCAAGAAAGTCGCACTCGTGGCCTCCATGAGGAAGCTCCTCACGATCCTCAATGCCATCCTGCGCGAACAAAAACCTTGGAAACATCAACTTACTTCCCATTGAATTTAAAGACAGTCGCTGTCAATCCGGTTAATCCTGTCAAAAAAAGTTGTGCGCCGCCACTAGCCGACAACTTTGCGCCCGGTCGAATCGCCAAACCGCTCCACTCCGTCGATCCCCATCCGATCGAGCATGTCGAGGAACAGATTGCACATCGGCGCCTCGGGCACGACGAGATATCGACCGGTCTCCATTTTGCCACCGGCCGCGCCGGCCATGATGAGCGGCAGATTGTTATGCGTGTGGCGGTTGCCATCTCCATTGCCGCCCGCATAGACAATCATCGAATTGTCCAGCAGCGACCGACCGTCTACGTCGCGGGCCGCGTCGAGCTTCTCCAGGAAGCGGGCGAAATGCTGCACGTGGTGCTGATCGATGCGGCCAATCTTGTCGAGTAGATCAGGCTTTTCCTGATGGTGCGAAATGTTGTGGTGGCCGTCGGCCACGCCCAGCTGTGGGTAGGGCCGATTATCGCCGTCATGGCCCAGCATCATGGTGGCGATCCGCGTTGAATCGGTCTGGAACGCCAGCACCATCAGGTCGTACATCAGATCCATGTGGTCGCCGACCTCGCCTGGCACGCCGGATGGCGTGTCGATGTCCGGGTCGGGCACCGCACCAAATCCCTCGGCATGCTCGATTCGGCGCTCGATGTCGCGGATGCTCGAAAGATATTCGTCGAGCTTGCGGTTTTCCTTGTCGCCAAGTTTTTTTTGCAGCGACTGTGCGTCGGCGAGCACAAAGTCGAGAATCGAGCGCTGCGTCTGCTGGCGGATGCGGTAGGCCTCTTGCCGCTGGCCTCGCGCGCCGCCGCCAAAGAGCCGCTCGAACACCAGCCGCGGATTGGCCTCCGGCGTCATCGGCGTGTTGTCTGATCGCCAGGAGACATTGAATTGATACGCACATGCGTAGCCCGAATCGCAACCGGATGATTGACGATGCGGATCGCACGAGAGCTCCAGCGACGGGAACCGGGTGAGGTGTCCGACGTGTTCGGCTGCCACCTGGTCGATCGATTTGCCCAAATGAATATCGGCCCCGGCCGTCTTCTTCGCGCGCATGCCGGTGAGCAGCGTGGCGTTGGCCCGGGCGTGGTCGCCGGCCCCATCGGCGCCCGGATCGGCATTGTGCTGGGCAAGGCCCGAGATCACCTGAACCTTTTGCTGGACGCCCGCCAGTGCCTGCATCGTCGTGTTGAGCTTAAAGTCTTTGCCTTCGCCGGTCGGCCACCAGTTGTATTGGTTCGCCCCGTTGGGAAACGTGATAAACGCCATCCGCAGCGGAGCCGTGATCGAAGCACCACTTGCGACGGCATCTGCAGCGGCATCCGCCTCGGCGGCCCACGCCGTCCGCGGCAACAGCGAATGAAACGCCGGCAGCGCGACGCACGCGCCAACGCCGCGCAGGAAATTACGCCGGCTCAGTGCCAGGCGCCGCTCGGCCTCGATACGATCTTCGTCCATTGGTTTCGGATTCATCGCATGAACTCCTGTCACGGAGAATCGGCCGGCTGAGTCGCAGTCGCCGCGGCGGCTGTGCTCGCCACGGCCGCATCGGCTCGCCGTCGTTGGAACGGCGCGGATTCAATAATCCCGTTGATTAAATAGGACATCTGCCCGTTATGTTGGTCGAGCTCTTCAACGATCTGGTCGACCGTGCTCTCGTCGTAATATTCTAACCCACGTCCCAAGGCGTAGGTAAGCATCTTTTCCGTGAGGCAGCGATAGAAGTCTAATCGGTGCTTCTCGACCAGGATTTTCTTCAATTCTCGCACGTTTTGAAAGGTTTCGCCGGTTACCAGCTGCCCCGACGTGTCGATCGGCTGGTCGTGTTCCTTCTCCCGCCACATGCCCAGGGCATTGAAGTTCTCCAGGGCCAGCCCCAAGGGGTCCATGTGCGCGTGGCAGGAGGCACAAAGCGGATCCTTCCGATGCCGCTCTTCGGCCTCGCGCAGCGTCGGCTCGTGATCGGTAATCGCCTCGGTCGAACTCTCGAGCGGCGGGATATTTGGCAGCGGCGGCGGCACAGGCTGCCCCAGGATGTTGTCCAAAATGAATTTGCCGCGTTTCACCGGCGAGGTGCGCGTCGGATTCGATGTCACTACTAGCATCGTCCCCCCGGTCAGGATTCCGCCCCGTGGGCTGCCCTCCGGCAGCGTGACGCGACGCATCTCGCTCCCCTTCACATCCGGCACCCCGTAATAATTTGCCAGTTCTTCGTTTAGGAACGTGTAATCGCTGTCGATCAACTCCAGCACGCTGCGATCCTCGCGCACGACATAGTCAAAGTCCATTTCTGTTTCGCGGCGCATATTCGTCCTGAGTGAGTCGTTGAATTTCTCGCGCAGAGTGCGAAACTTTCCCAGTTGAGCGCGGAGTTTGCCTTCCTCGTCATCGTCAGCCACTTTCTTTTCCGCGCCCCCTTTTTTTTCATCCTTGGCGGCGTCTTTGTTTTCGGCCGGTTTCTCTGCCGCCGCCGCGCCAGGTGTGGCGTCCGCTTTATTTTCGGACTCGTCGTGCTTCTTTTCCGCCTCCGCAGTCCGCTTCGCCGCTTCCGCTTCACGCGCGGCCTTTCGCCGCTCGCGCACCTCTCGAAACTGATCCAAAATCGCCTCAAATTCTTTCTGGAAGCCAAGCGCGGCCACCGGCTCGATCGAGATCGTCTCGACGTCGCGGGCTTGCAGCCATTGCCCCGTGAAATTCTTCACGAGTCCTTGCGACCGAGGATCGGCCAGCAGCCGTTTTGTCTGAGCCGGCAGCTCTTTGCGTAGCTCTCCTCGGGCGGCTACGTCAAACAGTTCCTGGTCGGGCATCGTCGACCAAAAGAAATACGACAGCCGCGATGCCAGCGCGTACTCATCAACGAGCGGATGCGATTCACTAGTAGGCGCCGCGACCGCGTCCTCCACCCGATATAAAAACCGCGGCGAAGCGAGCACGGCTACCATCGCCTGGGCAATTCCCTGTTCGACGCTTTTATCCGGCAGATCGTAAGTGGCCTTCGCAATTGCCGCCAGACGATCGACGGTCGCATCATCGACCGGTCGCCGATAAGCCCGGGTCACGAAGTTTTTCAGCACTTCGCGCGCGTACTCATCACGAGCCGACTTATCTTCTGGCGGCGGACCCTGCGGAAAAAAACGAGCGTAATTCTTCGCCGGCACCCAATACGATTCGTCCAGCGGACCTTGAATCCGAATCCGCTCGATTTTGAAATTGAGATAGTGCGCCTTCTGTTCGATCGGCACCAACGGCTTGAGGTCGAAGCTCATTGCATGGTCGCCGACTTCCCAATCTTCATCAAACTCGTATGAGAGCGCCAGATCGTCACGCCAGTCGTACTCGTGCTCAAACGATTGCTTCCCGTCGACTTCAAAACTCACCGTGCAGCGGCCCGGATCGAGCTCGTAATAGCCGTCGATCCTGGCTTCGACGATCAGTCGGTACTTGGCCGCATGATCGATGTGAACTGCGTAGGCCACCTTCGACGGCGCATAAAACGTCATCTCGTGGCCATCGACTTTGCCGTCCTCGCTCTTGAACAGCTTTCCGGGATACTCTTTCTCGGCGACCACCCTCGAGACCGTCGGCACGGCCTCGTCAACGATCTTCTCCGCCGCCTGCATGTACTTTTCCATGAGCAGCGGCGACATGCCCAGCACGTCGGCAATGTTGTCGAAGCCGTAGCCGGTGTCGTCGGATGGGAAGTTGGCGGTCGTGTCGTAGTCGATCCCCATCAGATCGCGGATCGTATTGCGGTACTCGTTTCGATTGAGCCGCCGCAGCGTTACCCGCCCGGGGTCAGGATTTTGAGGATCGATTCTGAAGACGTCCCGCTCGATCCACGCCTGGATTTGCTTTCGCTCGTCGTCCGACGGGTGGTCCTCGCCGGCCGGCGGCATGAGGCCGGCGCGGACGTTCTTAAGCACGGTCTGCCACAGTTCGACATTTCCCAACAGAGCTTCATCGGAGGCAAACTCGTCGAGCGTGCGGTTCCCTTTCTTTTCGCCGTTCCCGTGGCAGCCGTAGCAATACGTCTCTAGAATCGGCTGCACGTGCTCACGAAAGCGAACCGCACCCGGGGCATCTTCCGCGCGAGTCGCTCGGCAGAGAACGGCCAGCGTCACAATCGCCTGAAGCAAAATGAAAAACTTTTGACGAATCACGGGACCGCCGCCGTCTCGATCGATTTACGCGCTCCGCCGGAAGTGCCCGACGAGGGGTCGCCACAAGCCGATTTCCCACTGTATTATAGCGACAGACGTTCCAAATGCCTACGCACGCAGCTGCCTCCGGTGGGTTTGGCCTATGAACGTCTTGGCTTGCCACCTGCTACAATGGCGTGGTTGAACTTCGGCACAATTCACATCTGTGAGGACGATCGACGTCGGAAACCACTATGAAGATTTGCCGTCCTGTAACGGACCGATTGGTTGTTAATCCAGCTTTTTTTCTTCTGGCCACCTTGCTTCTATTGCTGGGCGGAGGGTCCGCGCGATCAAGCGGCGCCGCCAGCTCGGAAGCCAATCCGTCGCCCCGGAAAGTCGAGAACTTCAACCGTGACTGGAAGTTCACCAAAGGCGATCCGGCCGGTGCCGAGGCCGTCGATTTCGACGACGCGGCGTGGCAGCCGGTCCGACTGCCGCACGATTGGGCGATCGCCGGGCCATTCGATCCAAACCAAGACGGACACGCCGCCAAGCTGCCGTGGAAGGGCGTCGGCTGGTATCGCAAGTCGTTTACGCCGGACGCCGCCGATGCTGGCCGTCGCGTCTATCTCGATTTCGATGGTGTCATGGCCTTTCCGAAAGTCTATATCAACGGCCAACTCGCCGGCGAATGGGACTACGGCTACACGTCCTTCCGCATCGACGCCACGCCTTACGTGAAATTCGGCGAGCCAAACGAAGTGGCGGTCCGTGTCGACACGACCAAACATGGCACTCGCTGGTATCCGGGGGCCGGCATCTATCGCAAGGTGACGCTGACCACGTGCGACTCCGTCCACCTGGCCCACTGGGGCACCTACATCACGACTCCCACGGTCTCCGACGCCGCCGCAACCGTGTTGATGCGCATGACGCTCGACAATCATCGCGATGCCGACACGGAAGTAACCGTCGACGTGAAGATCTCGGACCCGGACGGCAAGCAAGTGGCCACCGGCACCACGAGCGGCGTCGTGCCAGCGGGTGGCTCGCGGGATTTGGCGACCTCGCTTCAGGTACCTGACCCGCAGCGCTGGGACGTCGACAGCCCGAAGCTATATAGCGCGGTGACAAGGGTCCGCGCCGGCGGCAAAACCGTCGACGAGGAGAGCACCCATTTCGGCATTCGCACGATCGAATTTACGGCCGCCGACGGCTTCCATCTGAACGGCCGCCGCGTGCAGCTACAGGGTGTCTGCCTGCACCACGATCAAGGGCCGCTCGGCAGCGCGTTCTACCCCCGCGCCATGGAACGGCAATTGGAAATCATGAAGGACATGGGCGTCAACGCGATTCGCACCAGCCACAACCCGCCGGGCCCCGAGCTCCTCGATCTTTGCGATCGCATGGGACTGGTGGTCTGGGACGAGTGCTTCGACAAATGGAACGAGACGGCCGACCGCATCGGCGGCCAGCCGCCGCTCGAACAGTATGGCGAAAAGCACCTAAAGAGTCTTGTGATGCGCGACCGCAATCATCCGTCGGTGGTGATCTGGTCGATCGGCAATGAAATCAACGTGCAGCCCGAGGATAAGGAAGGCCTGTCGCCCGAACGCGTCAAGTTCATGAGCGACTTCGTCCGTAAATACGATCCCACGCGTCCCGTGGGCTCTGCCAATCACAATCCGCCGATCGCGGCCAGCCATAGTCTTGACGCGCTCGATCTGGCGGGCTGGAACTACGCCCACCGCTACGACCTGTACCACGAGATGTACCCCGACAAGCCGATCATATATAGCGAGTCGGCCTCGGCATTTAGCACGCGCGGGTTTTACGAATTGCCCCTCCCCGCCGGCAAGAATGATTTCTCTTCTCAGCTTCAGGTCGATTCGTACGACTTCAACTCGGCCCGCTGGTCCGACATTGCGGATGCCGAATTTGATCTGATGGAGCGCGACAAATTCGTCTCCGGCGAATTCGTCTGGACCGGCTTCGACTATCTTGGCGAACCGACGCCCTTCGATCGCCAGGCTTGCAGCTCGTACTTCGGGATCGTCGATCTGTGCGGGATACCCAAGGACCGCTTCTATCTGTATCGCGGTCATTGGCGGCCGGATGAACCGACAGTGCATATTTTGCCGCATTGGAACTGGCCCGATCGCGTCGGCAAGAGCGTGCCCGTCTTTGTCTACACCAACGGCGACAGCGCGGAGTTATTCCTCAACGGCAAATCGCTGGGCCGCCGCGAAAAGGTCACCGACTACCAGCCAGCCTCCGACGTTGCCAAGGACAAAACCGCCACCGCCAGTTCGGAAGAGAAGCACGAAGGCCGTACCGAGCGTGCCGCCAATGCTTGTGACGGCAACGACGACACGCGCTGGTGCGCCGCAAGCGGCGCGAAGAACGAATGGTGGCAGGTCGACCTAGGCAGCGTGCAACCGATCGCCGACATTGTCGTCAAGCTGGAAAAGGTTCCCTCCCTCTATCTCTATCGTGTCAATGTGTCGGATGACGGCAAAACATGGCGCACCGTGGCCGCGGTCGACCAGTGGAGCGAGGGTTGGGCCCCGCAAGTCATCCACGGCGTGAACACCAGCGGCCGTTACGTCAGGATCGAATTCACTGATCTGCGGAACGGCGCCTGGGCAAGTCTCCGCGGGGTTGCCGTCTATCCGCAATCGTACTACGCTGTCGTCGACAAGTATCGGCTCCGCTGGATGGATGTACCTTACGAGCCGGGCGAGCTCAAAGCCGTCGCGTACAAAGGAGACAAGAAAGTCGGGGAGGCGGTCATGCGGACAGCCGGCCCGCCTGCGGCGATCAGGCTCACGCCCGACCGCACCAAGCTCTCTTCCAGTGGCGAGGATCTTTGTTACCTGCTCGTCGAAGCCATCGACGCCGAAGGAAACGAGTGCCCGCTGGCCGACAATCTCGTGCAGTTCAAGGTCGAGGGGCCGGCCGAGATCGCGGGCGTCGGCAACGGCAACCCGATGTCGCTTGAGCCGGACCAGGCCGATCATCGACAACTATTCTTCGGCAAAGCGATGCTAATTGTCCGGACCATGGAAGGGGAGGGGGGCGCGGTGAAGATCAAAGCGACGAGCGACGGACTTTCCTCCGCCGAGGCGACGGTCAATTCCCGACCATAGACGGGCGCCGTCGAATTCCTCACAGTCCCCTGGATAATGGAAACAGTCGAATGGCAACTTGCCATGATGAATCGATCGTGGCGGGCGGCACTTGGGAGGAGCGCTGGCACCCGCTGCGCGAGGAGTGGGTGATCATCGCCGCCCATCGCAACGCCCGACCCTGGACCGGCGCAAATGTCGGCAAAGATTTCGTGGTGGCCGAACCCGACTACGTGTCTGACTGTTACCTCTGCCCCGGAAATGCCCGCGTCCACGGTGCCCGTAACGACAACTACACCGGCATCTTCGTCTTCGACAACGACCTGCCTTGCGTCGCGCCCACAGCTCCGGGCGTTCCGGCGCCTCCGGTCGGCGGACTGTACCGCGATCGGCCCGCGCACGGCAAAGCTCGTGTCGTCTGCTACAGCCCGCTCCACAACACGACGCTGGCCGAGCAGCCGGTCGATCAAATCTGCGCGCTTTTCGAGTGCTGGCAGCAGCAATACAGCGAACTGGGCGACCGGCCGGAGGTCGACCATGTCCTGATTTTTGAAAACAAAGGCCAGGTCGTTGGCGTTTCCAATCCGCATCCCCACGGCCAAATCTATGCCACCAACTTCGTCTTCAAGACGATCGCCAATGAAGTCGACGTTTGCGGGCGGCATTGGCGCGAGCACCGCCATGTTTTGTTTCAAGACATCATCGCGGCCGAACAGGCCGACGGCCGCCGAATTCTCACCGAGCGCGGTTCGGCGATCGCCTTCGTGCCCTACTTTGCCCGCTATGCGTATGAGACGTATGTCGCGCCCAAGGAATCGCACGCCAGCATCGCCGATTTATCGGACGCCGAGATTGCGGATCTTGCCGCCGCGCTCAAGGAAGTACTTGTTCGGTTCGACAACCTCTGGCAGATCTCCTTCCCGTATGTCCTAGTGCTACACCAGGCGCCTACCGATGGCAAACCCGCCGACGGCTTCCACTTTCACATTGAAATCCATCCGCCGCTCCGCAGCCCCAATTTGCTCAAATACCTGGCCGGGCCGGAGGTCGGCGGCGGCAGCTTCCTCAGCGATACCTCGCCCGAGCAGAAGGCGGCCGAGCTACGGGCGCAATCGATCGTCCACTACAAGACCACGCCTCGCGCGCCGCTCACCTGATTTTCGCACCACAGTCCGCCGCCATACAATCGAGCGCCGTCTTCCAACTGACTTTGCCCACTCTGAGACGTTCGATTCCTCATGGTTCGCCTGCGACTTTCGCTGATGATGTTTCTCCAGTATTTTGCCTGGGGCGCATCCTACGTCACTTTGGCCACCTATCTTTCTCATGCGACCGACAGCTCGGGTGTGCGGCTCTTCAGTGATAGCTTCGTGGGCGACGCCTACGGAACCGCCGCAATCGCCGCGATGATCGCCCCGTTTTTCGTCGGCATCATGGCCGATCGCTTCTTTGCAACCGAGCGATTGCTCGCCGTGCTCCACCTCGCGGGCGCCGCATTGCTCTACATCCTCTCCACGGCCCGCGTTCCAATCTTGTTCTATTTCATCGCGCTCGCCTACTATTTGACATTCATGCCCACGTTGGCGCTCACCAACTCGATCTCGCTTAAGCATCTGCGAGAGCCGGCCCGCGACTTTCCCTCCGTTCGTGTGTGGGGGACGATCGGTTGGATTGTTGCTGGCTTGTCGGTCGGTTTTCTTCGCGTCGAGGCGACGGCCATGCCGATGGTCATCGGCTCTGCTACCCAAGTCCTGCTCGCCGTCTACTGCTTGGCGCTGCCGCACACGCCGCCGAGCCGTGCACGGGCCGGCCAATCGAGTTCTGGTTCGCTTGGATCCGGTGCCATCGAGTTAATGAAGAATTGGTCCTTTGCGGTGTTCGTGATCGGCTCGTTTCTAATCTCCATTCCGCTGCAGTTTTATTACACGTTTGCCAATCCGTTTTTGACCGAGCTCGGCGTCACAAACTCCGCCGGCAAGCAGACCTACGGCCAACTATCTGAGATTGTCTGCATGTTGCTGTTGCCGTTCTTCTTCGC
>DASYDU010000193.1:0-6185 GCA_036499445.1 Lacipirellulaceae bacterium | reverse complement strand
GCACGCACCCGACTTCGACGTATGTCCGGAATCTACGATGGCCCAATCTCTCTCAAACATCCTCTTGCACATCGTCTTCAGCACCAAGCACCGCCGGCCGTTGCTCGACACCACGGTCGAACCCGAGCTGTTCGCTTATCTGGCGAAGGTCTGTGATACGCTCTGTTGCTCTTCCCACGCGATCGGCGCCGCCGACGATCATCTTCACCTCGCTTGCTCGCTCTCGCGAGGCGTGACCGTGAGCAAACTCATTCAGGAGATCAAACAGGATTCGTCCAAATGGATCAAATCCAAGGGCGTGCGCTTCACCGACTTCGCGTGGCAGAATGGTTACGGTGCTTTCTCGGTCGGTCAATCGCAACTCGACGATCTGCGCGGCTACATTCGCAACCAACGCGAACATCATCGACGCGTCTCGTTTCAAGAGGAGTATCGTGAAATCCTCAAACGCTACGAGATCGCATTCGACGAGCGATATGTTTGGGATTGAGGCGATTCGATTTACGTGTGTTTCAGCTCCGTAGGAGCGCGCTGCGACAGCCCAGGGCGCAGCCCTGGGTACCAATCCCACACAGCCAGTTAGCCCTGAAAGAGCGCGCTTGAAATGTGCCGCCCCAGGCGAGTTCCACGAGCCTGGCCGCCGCCCTGGGAACCCGAACCCACATCCGCAAAAGCCCTGAAAGGACGCGCTTGCGATGTGCCACCGCAATCGAGCGCGCCCTTGCAGGGCTATGCGCGTCATTGGAACCGTCGTCCCAGGACTTCGTCCTGGGCTATCGCAGCGCGGCCTTTCAGGCCAAAGTCGGACGTGGGAGAAAGTGAATTGCGGATCCGCGCCGCCCGCGCGAACCAATTACTATCCGGGATCCCACTTTGCGACGCAGTTTCTTCCGAAATACCACTAGTCTGGCTCCCATCTTTTATCTGCGACTTTTCTGCTCTTTCTTCCCCAGCTCCAAAAGAGCGCGCTGCGATAGCCCACGGGCACAGCCCTGGGCACCCGTCGCCAAAAACAAAACGTAGCTCTGAAAGAGCGCGCTCTATTCCAGTTTTCACACTACCTTCACATCGATACTTCAATCAGCCGTTGTTGTGCATTACGGCTCACAACCGAAACTGCGCTCTGCATCTTAACGCCCGGCGCAGCCTGTCAATCACCAACTTTTGGCCACGCGCACATTTCGCGTCCGAAGTCCTGACGCCCATTTGGCTAACAGCTAAAAGCTAACAGCCAACAGCTTTTTTCATTGAAATTGGGCCACCGCTTGTGCTAGGAAGAATCCCGCACAACCGCCGTCGACTCGGCGGAGTGTGACTGCAACCGCCCGTAACCGATGGATCCCGCGATTAAGCCGAAGCCCCGCATACGGTAGCCACGGTAAATCGCAAACTTGCAAGGTCGGAAGCAAACAAAGCGGAATCCAGGCACTCTCCGTACGCGCGAGAACCGGCGATGGTGTGGATCGAACTACACCAAGGAAACAGCCCGAAGGTCTAACCCTGACCCCAGACCTCCGGCCCCTGTCCCCCTGCGTAGCCGGTCCGTTCGCGAGGCGGCCGCCTCTTTTTATTTACCAACGCCCAACACCCAACGACGCAATCGGTCATCCGTCACAGCCTTAGCGGTAATAGAGACCAGTTTTCCCGCCACAAAACCCAGAGAGTTATGCAACACCCAAACAATGAGAGGACCATGATTCACCGCTGCCGGTCACCGGCGCGCGGTGCGAAACAACTGGGTTCCGCACCACGAGGTGGGACCCCCAGCGACGCGCCCCAAACCCCAGCACGCAGTCGCTATTTTCCGACTCCTCAGCCTCATCAAACGACCAAGGCCCAGTCGCCAAGCGACCGGGCCCCGGTGTTCCCCCCTAGCATTAATTGGTACGCGGCCGCGCGCGCTGCGCCGCGTTCACAGCGACGGCTACGGCTGCTGATACTCCGCTTGCCGAACGCCTGGCAGCGGCGAGATTTGAAACGGCGTCGACTGCCGATACATCGCCAGCCGGTCTTGATACACCGACCGCTCCGACGGCGGCGCCAATTCGATCGCTCGGCGAATCGTCTGCGTCGCGGCGGCGAAGTCGCCCGCACTCGCCTGTGCCGCAGCCAGCGTGTCGTAAGTCGTTGGATCGGGCTTGTGTTCGAGCTTCACCGCCAGCTCCGCCCGGTGAATCGCGACGTCCGGGTTGCGAAGATTGCTGTCCGGACACGTGGCCAAGAGCCAGGCCGAGCCGCGGCAAGCCTCGGCCGACTTGCCGTCGAGCTGAAGCGCCCGATCGTAATCGGCGGCCGCCTCCGCGTAATTCCCCAAATCAGTAGACAGGTCGGCACGGCTGGTGAGCGACGATGCGTCGTTCGGCGCGAGCTCCAGCGCGTGATTCAAGTGTTCGCCTGCTTCATCCAAATGCCCCAGCATGTGACACGTCCGGCCGCAGCCTCGTTGGGCCACCGCCAGCGACGGATCCAGTGCACATGCCCGGCGATAATCCGCGAGCGCGGGCTCCATCTGCCCGGCCACGACATACAGCGCGGCACGGTTCGAGAAGGCCTTGGCAAATTGCGGATTGAGCTCGGTCGTCCGATTGAAGTCATCGAAAGCTTTATCAAACTGGCCCGCTTGCGCCATCAGCACGCCGTGATTGTGAATCGCCCGCCAAAGATGCGGATCGAGCTGGATCGCGGAGCTGAAATCGGCAAGTGCATCTTCACTCTGCCCGGCGCTGGCCTTGGTCTGGCCGCGGCGATTGAGTGCCCAAGCCGCCAATTGTTTGGCAAAGCCGGCTTCCGTGGGGCTCGGCTGGCTGGCCATCACTCGCTGGCAGGCGGAGCAGACCTGCGAAAAGTCTTCTTCCGAGCTGGCTCTGTCGGCGATCGCATGAGCCTGCCCGAGCATTTGCGCGGCCGGCGAATTGTCGCCCGCAGGCGAAATCGAAGCCGGTGTCGGCGACGGCGGAGTCTGTCGGTAACTAGCCGCGACGGCCGGTTGGCGTGGCAAGGCCGAGCGGCCATTCGGATTCGCGGTGGCCGCAGTTGCACCATTATATGCAGCGGTCGAAGCTGGATTGGCTTGCGCCGTCCGTCGCGCGACGGTCGGTCCGCCCGCGGTCATGCCGGCATGGCTGTACGACTCAGCAGCGGCCGCATTGGCATACGCTGCTGGGCCGGAGCCGGCTGCGTTCGGCGCGGCGATTTGATTCTGCTGACTCTGCGGACGCGAAACGGTGCCGTAGGGCGACGCCTGTGCTGCCGAGCCCGTGCGGCCAGTCGGCGCGAGCGCCGCAGCCAAGCCGGCTTGTCCTGTCGCCGGCGACCCATACGCGGTCATGCCGTAAGTCGTCGATCCATAGCTCGGCGGAATGGTCTTGTTCTTGGGCTTGGGGGCGAACGAAAGAAACTGAGGCACCAACCCCTTCGAGCGCTCGGCGGCTTGACTGGCTTGGGCTGCCGGAGCCGATTGAGTAGAGGGAGCCGTGCGAGCGGCCGGCTGAGTTGCCGACGCCTTCGGTCTTGGCTTCTGCGGATAAGTATTGGTCGGGGCGGCGTCCGTGCTGCCGCCGAAGATGCCGGTCGGGGGCGAGTAGGGCCGCAATTGAAGTCCGCCGGAAGCGCGCTCGTTGTACGAAGCGGGCACGACCTCGTCGGCCGGACGCGATGTGGCGTCGGCGTTCGTCTCGTCGTCGCTGGGCGGAGCAGAATAACGAAGCGAGTTCGCCCGGGAGAGCGACGCTGCCGAGGCGGCCGGCGCGCGAAGCGGATTGCCCGTCGAGCCGTCCCAGCCGTTGGCGGCCAGCGCTTCGCGGTCAACGAAGCTGACCGACGCC
Source organism: Lacipirellulaceae bacterium (assembly GCA_036499445.1). Lineage (GTDB taxonomy): Bacteria > Planctomycetota > Planctomycetia > Pirellulales > Lacipirellulaceae > DASYDU01. The sequence continues at coordinate 2,361 of DASYDU010000193.1, read as the reverse complement.
GGCGCATCGCCGGCGGCCATCGCCACTGGCGGATTGACTATCGTTCCAATACAGACCAACAACGGCAGGCCACTCGCCTTTGGCCAGGAGAGAAAAGGGGCACGCATTGATCGATCCATCCGGCTCGTTGGAGCCCCCCTGCACGCGACCAGTCCGCCAGGCGGACCGACCGCAACACGGTTCCGGCGCGTACGCCAGTCCGTTGGGACACTTATCGGCGCGCCCTCAGGGTCAACCTAATCCGAAATGTCGGAAAAGTTGGCGAGGAGGGCGAAGCTTCGCCAGTTTGATGGAGCGAGAGTCGCTGTCGCTGCTGGCAACGCAAGGGCAGGGCGGATGGCGCGACTTGCTAGCGCGCCTGCGCTGCCGGCGGAGAATCGAGCGAGGCAGCTTGAACTTCCCCGTCGTCGGCGCTGCTGGCCACACCATTGCGATACGGACGACGCTGCTCATAGAGCGCAAGTCGTTCCGCAAATTGCGGCGCAAAGCTCTGGGGCGCAACTGCCATCGCCTCGCGCTGATCTCTGGCTGCCCGGTCGAAATCGCCTGCATTGGCATGGGCCGCGGCCAGCGCGTCGAGCACAAAGCAATCGTGGCCGGAAGAGAGTTTGGCGGCCCGCTCAGCCGCCGCCACGGCTTGCTGCGAATTACGGAATCGTTCGTCGGGACAAGTCGCTTCGAGCCAAGCGAGGCTGCGGTAGGCGTCGGCGCAATTGGTATTCAGTTGGAGCGCATTCTTGAAATCGCCTGTCGCGCGCTCGTAATCGCCAAGCTCGGCGAAGACGTTCCCACGATGCGTGTATGCATCCGCGTCCCGCGGCGAGAGCTTAATTGCGCGGTCGAGGTCCGCGAGCGCGTCCTGATAGCGGCCGAGACGATGCAGCGCATGGCCGCGAATCTCGTAGAGGTCAGCTTCCTGCGGCAATTGAGCGATCGCACGTCCGTAGTCGGCCACCGCCTCTTCGGTGCGGCCCATCGACGCCAAAAGCTCGCCGCGATTGCGATAAGCGATCGCCATTCCCGGACTGAGTTGGATGACGCGATTGAAGTCGCGGAGCGCGTCGCCGCCGTGACCTTGCTGGGCCAAGCTGACCGCTCGGTTGTGGAGCGCGAGCCAGCAGTTGGGATCGAGCGCCAGCGCGGCATTGAAATCGGCCAGCCCCTCGGCATCGTGGCCCGCCTCGCTCGCGAGCTCACCGCGACGATTATAGGCCCACGCGCCGAGGCTGCGGAGCCGCGTCTCCAAATCGCGCGGCGGATGCGCGGCGAGGCCTTGCTGGCAGATACTTACAACTTGCGAGAGCTCGGCCGCCGATTGGGCCGATTCGGCCGCACGCTGCGCGCGGTCGTAGCATTCGGCCGGCGACGCGGCGACGGCGGCCGGATGGACAGGGCTTTGCGCTGGCGGCCTGGCGGAGCTCGTCTCGGGTTTAGGTTGAACAAACCGCGGCATCTGCGGCCCAATCGGTCCGGACGCGGCTCCAACGCTCGCCTCCGCGTCCGACGCTTCAAACGGGTCCGGCTGCCGCATCCCGAAGGATGAGGGCGCCGGGGGATTGAGTGTTGGCATCGTGCGTCCGATGTCCGCGGCCGCGCGTGGCAACTGAATCGTGGCCGTCGGATATGGAAGAGTTCTTGCTGGAGTTGCGTCCGCCGTCGAATCAGGCATGGGCACGAGCCAGGCCGGTTGCTGCAATTCCTCCGGACCATACGAAATGGGATCGGGCGGCGCCGGCACATGGACGTTCGGCTGGTCGGCTGGTCGAGTAATTGGTTTCGCCCCCGCGTCTTCGAGTTGCGAGGGTGATAAAATGTCCCATGAATTATTGACTGCTGGCACGGCTGGCGCACTGGCCGTGGGATTGGCTGAATTAACCGGTGCGCTCCCCGGCAGTTGCGTCGAACGCCGCCAGCGGCTGAGCGTGCCGCGGCTCGTTGACGTCCTTGCGGGCAACGAATTGGCGCTGGCCGAAAATGGATTCTGGTACATCCTCGGACCGCTCTCGGCGGGCGGGGCGGTCGTCGGCTGCAGATCGACGGCGCGTGCCGTGAACGGATTTTGTACTGTTTCCGACGCGCTCCCGACTTGCACTCCGCCATCCGCCCGCGCGCGCGACGCCGCTGGCCAGGCGAGGGCCACCGCGGCGATCAAGGTTCCGAATTGTGCGATACGTGATAGCGTCCGTGCCATCGTGCATCGCCCTCCATTTAAATCAAGACTGGAAGACAAGGAGAGGCGGAGACAAGGAGAAGCGCCGTCATCGTATTCTCCTTGTCTCCGAGTCTCCCAGGCTCCTTGTCTATCTTTGTGGCTCGGTCATTTTCCAAGGGTCCAGCGCGGCATCCAATTCCGCCTCGGGC
>DASYDU010000192.1:0-4892 GCA_036499445.1 Lacipirellulaceae bacterium | reverse complement strand
AGCGTGATTTCACTAAGAATTCCGCGACGAGCCAATCGCCGCAATCGAGTCATCATTTTCAATGCCGTGCAGCCCAAGTTCGGAGGGACGCACCTGATGGCCAAGCGAATTGGAGATCTTGCAGTCGAAAACATCACAGCCGTATTTCTCGGCATAGCTGCCCGGGAACTAAGCGATCGCACCGCTGTGACCCTCGGTTCACGCGTAGATTTCCCCGGGAAAACGCATGCCACGATAACCCCGAAAGCTACTTTTCCCTGGCGGCACAAAAATTGCGGGAGCCTGTTCGGTTTGCGAGCAAGGATTCGTGCTTCGCTGCGACTCGCCTCAACTCGCCAAGGATTGGCGCCGCACGGCGGACTATCCGCCGGCAGGGCGAGCTTTTCCCGACCTTCTGGAATTTAACGGCAAGAGGGACCTCATTGATCCCGCGGAAAAGGAGTTGTTCGGTGAGTACAACGTTTCAATCGAGTGACGCGGCGGTTTCTCAAAATGGCGCGGCCGCGGCGGGTGGTCCAAGTGGCGGTTCGGTGGGCGGCGCCGTGCGAATGGCCGCGATCTCGGCGGTCACCAACTACAAGCCCCTATCGCCACCACTGAACTTCACCGAAACTCCAGCTCACGAATTATTTGGCTGCAACGTCTTCAACAAGTCTGAGATGAAAAGTCGGCTACCGAAGCCGGTCTTTAAGTCACTGGTCAAGACCATCGAGAGCGGGGCCAAGCTCGATCCGGCAATCGCGGATGTGGTGGCCGTGGCGATGAAGGATTGGGCGATCGAAAAGGGCGCAACGCACTATGCCCACGTGTTCTTTCCGCTCACGGGCATTACGGCCGAGAAACATGACAGCTTCCTCTCGCCCGACGGCGACGGCGGAGCGATGGTCGAGTTTAGCGGTAAACAACTAATTCAAGGCGAGCCGGATGGATCGAGCTTTCCCTCGGGCGGCATTCGTTCGACGTTCGAAGCCCGCGGCTACACGATTTGGGACGTTACCAGCCCCGCCTATATTTTGGAGAACCCCAATGGCACGACGCTCTGCATTCCGACAGCGTTCGTTTCGTGGACCGGCGAAGCGCTGGACAAAAAGACGCCGCTGTTGCGCTCGATGCAGGCGCTCAACGGCCAAGCGCAGAGGATTTTGAAACTGTTTGGCCACGCGGACGGCTCATTCGTGGCCTCCACGGCCGGCCCGGAACAGGAGTACTTCCTAATCGATCGGCACTTTTTCTTTGCTCGCCCCGATCTATTGACTGCCGGACGGACGCTGTTTGGCGCGAAGCCGCCCAAGGGCCAAGAGTTTGAAGACCACTACTTCGGCGCGATCCCGGAGCGCGTGTTGGCGTTCATGTTGGAAGCGGAGCGCGAGCTGTTCAAGCTCGGCATTCCGATCAAGACGCGGCATAACGAAGTTGCCCCGGCACAATACGAAATAGCGCCCGTCTACGAGTCGGCGAATCTCGCCAATGACCATCAGCAGCTAGTCATGATCACGCTCCGGCGGATCGCCGAGAAGTACGGCATGACCTGCCTGACGCACGAAAAGCCTTTTGCAGGCGTCAATGGATCGGGCAAACACCTCAATTGGTCGCTGGGGAGCGCATCCCAAGGCAACTTGCTCGATCCCGGCGACACCCCGCACGAGAACGCGCAATTCTTGGTCTTTTGCGCGGCCGTGATCCGTGCAGTTTACAAATTTCAGGGTTTGTTGCGGGCCGTTGTGGCGACCGCCGGCAACGACCACCGGCTCGGCGCCAACGAAGCCCCGCCCGCGATCATCTCGATCTTTTTGGGCGATCAGCTGACCGATGTGTTTAAGCAGATCAAAGGCGGTGGCGCGAATTCCTCTCTTTCCAAGGGAATGCTCAACGTCGGAGTCGACGTGTTGCCGGCGCTTCCGAAGGACGCCGGCGACCGAAATCGCACCAGTCCATTCGCGTTCACTGGCAATCGCTTCGAGTTCCGCGCGGTGGGGTCCAATCAGTCGATCGCCGGCCCGCTCGTGGCGATGAACACAATCATTGCCGAGTCGCTCGATTTCTGCGCGACAAAACTTGAGGAGGCAACCGGCGGGGATTCCGGAAAGCTGAACTCCGCGATCCAGTCGCTCTTGACCGAGATCATCACGGAGTGTGAACCGATCGTCTTCAATGGTGACGGGTATTCGGAGTCGTGGCACAAAGAAGCGGCCGCGCGCGGGCTACTCAATATGAAGACGTCGGTCGAGGCCTTGCCCTACCTTGTTAAGCCAGAGGTCAAGGCGCTGTTCACGAAGTACAACGTCCTCTCTGAGCGGGAACTGGAGAGCCGGCTGGAAATCTATCTCCATCAATACTGCCTGAGCGTGAATACTGAGGCCCGGTTGGCGATCGAGATGGCCAAGACGCTGATCTTCCCCGCGGCGATCCGCTACCAGAATGAGCTGGCTTCGACGTGCGCCAATCTCAGGACGCTCGGATATGAATTCGACACCGATACGCTCGACAAGATCACCGAGCTAGTCAAATTGCTGCAGGATAGCATCGCCGCGCTCAAGAAGGTAACTTCCCGCCATGGCGACGGAGGTGTCTTTGACCATGCCCGCTACTGCTGCGAAGAAATCGTTCCGGCTGTGGCCATGGTCCGCAAGTTTGCGGATGAGCTAGAGGGCTGGGTAGCCGACGACCTCTGGCCGCTTCCCACCTATCAAGAGATGTTGTTCATCAAATAGTCGTTTACCGCTAGCCGCCGGCTGGCAGGTGTTTTGTACGAACGGAATCGTTTCTTTCCAACTCGGGGGAGCCACTGGTTGTGGCTCCCCCAATCTCTTTTCGCTGGGTTCGCCGACCCAGTCGACGCTGTGAGTCTGCCCCACCGCCTCGATCGGCCGACCGGCAATAATTCGCCAAAAAACTCGCGTGCGACGTTGCTGGCGGTTACACTACTTGCAGCTGGTTCTTGGCGACCTGCGCTAACTTGTCCGATTTCAAAGTCGCACCTGGGGAGGTAGACGATGGCTTGGCTACGCTTTGGCGCTGCGCGCGCGGCACTTGGCCTGATTTCGTTTGTGGCGTTTTTCTCCATGTTTGGCACTATGGCCCAGGCCTATGTGCCGTTCTATGCCGGGGCGGCTTATTCCGACGCCGCCGGCGGATACAGGGATACAGGAGGACCGACCGGTGGTTTTCCGTTCGGCGTCGAACAAGGCGCGACGGTTGGAACCGGCAGTCGGTTGGTATCGGCCGTGAACGACGCGGGCGTTGCTGTTTCGCTCGCGGTGTTGAACTACAGCGCTGCCGGCGGTTCCGATTCCGAAGGTCGGCGCGCGACGCGCCTGACTCCGTCGGGCGTCATTGAAATGGATAACCTGGAACGCGGTGCGACTGACTTCAACGGCGCCGCGGCGCTCGATATCAATGCCAGCGGCGTGGCCGTCGGCCAAGCATACACGTATGTTACCTCGAATCCTAGCTTCCCACTAAACCACGGACTCTTCGATTCGCGGCCTGTCCGTTGGAACGCGGCCGGCACCGTGGCCACCGAGCTCGCTTCGTTCTCTGTCGATAATACTGGCCGCGCTTTTGGCGCAGCATATGGCGTCAACTCAGTCGGCACGGCCGTAGGTTTCAGCGTCGATGCCCCCGGTGCTTGGAGCGCAGCACGTTGGGACGCCGGCGGCACGGCCATCCGCCACTTGAACGGCGGCACTTTTGCGACCGCTTATACCATCAATGATGCCGGGGTCGCTGTGGGCTATTCCTCGATACTGATTTCGGGAAATCCGGGCGGCAACCGTCCCGTCCGCTGGGATCCCGCAAACGTCGACGCCAATAATAACATCGAGCCCACGTATTTGTCCCCCGTCCAAGTAGACGAAAACGGCGTTGGCGAAGGCTACGCTTGGGACATCAACAACGCGGGCACTGCGATCGGCGTGTCCAGAGCCAATCTTGGCCTGCGAGCCGTTCGCTGGGACGCCAACAGTACGAACCCCACGATTTTGGACATTCTTGCACCGGTTCGTTCGGATGGATTTTCGGACAGCAATTTCGCCTACAAGATCAACGCTGGCGGCACGACGGTTGGCATCGCTGAGAAGTACAGCGTTGCCGGCAGTTCCCTCGGAGTTCGTCCGGCGCGGTGGGCAGCGGGCGGCCACGTGGTCACCGAATTGGGCCTGTTGGGCACCGATGCCGGCGGTAACGCCACCGGCGTCGCCAACGACATCAACGACAGCGGCGTGGCCGTCGGCGAGGTGACGGACTACATCGGTGGCACGGGCCAGGTCGCCGTCTTCTGGGGACGCAACGGCGCGGCAGTCGATCTCAATCGCCTGATCGATCCCAGTCTGGACTGGCAATTGGTCGAGGCCCGCCACATCAGCAACACCGGCTGGATCACCGGCTGGGGCCACTACTTCCCTGATGGGCCGGGCACGTCTACTAGTTACAACCGCGCGTTTCTGATTCATTTGCCTCCGAGCGGCGACTATAACCTTAACGGCATCGTCGACGCGGCCGACTACACGGTCTGGCGCGATACGCTCGGCTCGCCGACAATGCTGGCTGCCGACGGCGATGGCGATGGCGATGTGGACGGCGACGACTATCTTGTTTGGAAAAACAACTTCGGCCAATCCGTGCCTGGCAGCGGCGCGGCCGTATCGGGTGCCGTCCCAGAACCGGCAACGCGAGAACTCTTGACGATCTCATTTGCCATTCCCTGCGCGGTGTTCCTGTCTCGGCGCATGCGCTTCTAATCACGATTGGACTTTGGCGGATGCCACCGCCATCCGCAATACTGGCTGGATCGCGAACTCGTAAGATTATGGCAGTGGGTATTTACAACTGCGATTCGACCGACTAGGTTGATGCTGTTTGACGTGCGTTGGTGGTCGGTAGCCGAGTTTTTC
>DASYDU010000191.1:0-5460 GCA_036499445.1 Lacipirellulaceae bacterium | reverse complement strand
GCGCCTTCACTGAAGAGCGATTTCGCCGCCGGCCAGCGAGATTCGAGTTCAGCAGAGGATTGCGGCAGCAGCGACGACCCCAGCATCAAGGAGTTATACGTGGCGTGAAACAACATACCGGGAATCAGGCTGCCCGATTGGATCGCCAAATAGGCGATCACGGCGCCCAATGCCGCGGCCGCGATCGATTGTTGCACGACGGTGTGCGCCAATCCGAAAAACACCGCCGACAACCCGATCGCCCACCATTTGTGCCCGAGCCGACGCAGTCCCGAAAGAATGAATCCGCGGAAGGCAATTTCTTCGCAAATCGCCGGCAGCACCGCCATCAGCGCAAACGGCAACCATACATATGGGGCCGTCTGCAGCATACGGCCGATCGATTGTGTCTCGGCAAACAGCTCGTCCTGAATCGGGTACACTTTTTGAATCCACTCCACGAACCGATGGCCGATCGGATGTAGCAGGAATGCCAGCGCAATGGCAGCAAAACAAGCCGCCACGGCCGGCGCGCGATCGAGGAGCAGCGTGCGCCGCGGCCGATCGGTAAACAATAGCGTCATTAACAGCGCGGGCAGCGCGATGCACACGACTTGGCTGATAAACAGTATTTGCGCGAGGAAATTGAAGTTGGGGTCCTTCGGCACGTTGGTGGAAATCGCCAGGCGGGTAAAGAACTGGATCACAAAAATCAGCGCGACGCAAAAAAACGCCTCGGGCACGGACGGCGTATCCTGTCGGTCGCGAACCAGGTGCACGATCCAGCGCCGCAGGTCGAGCCGTTCGCTTTCGCGGAATAGCACAGATTCTTGATTGAACTGATAGACGGCCCAGCGAATGGCCAGGAGGCAGCAGATGAGCGACGTGCCGCACACGGGAATGACGTACGGCAGCGCGTCGCCGTAGTTTCCTTCCACCAACGTTCGCAGCAGCAAAACGACGCCGGTGATCGGAATCAGGCTGTTGCCCAGATTCAGCTCGATGCCCGGTGACATCGGCAGCATCATCAGCGGCATCGTCACCAATAGCAGCGGCATGAGATAGTACTGACCCTCTTTGGTGCTGCGGGCAAAGGCGGCGCACGCCAGGCACAGCGCGCTGAAGAGCGCCGACATCGGAATCAACGCCAGCAGCAAACATCCGAGCACGGGCGCAGGTGGTAGGCCCAAGCTGCTCATGGTGTCGCTGGAGGTGAGCGAGCCGAGCTGCACCAGCACGTATTTGGCCGTCACGCCGAGGCTCGTCATGTTCAAGAGCGCCGTTGCACAGCTAAAAGTCATCACCGTCAATAGCTTGCCCCAGACGATCTCGCTGCGAAGCGCGGGGCTCGATAGCAAAGTCTCGAGCGTGCCGCGCTCCTTTTCGCCCGCGCAGAGGTCTACTGCCGGATAAAATGCTCCGGTGAGCGCCCAAATGAACAGGACAAACGGCAAAATCTTGGCCCACACGACGGCTTGCTGCTGACGTTGCTCGGCAACGTCGATTGATTTCACGTCAAACGGCCGAGCCACATTGAGCGGCACGCGGCCGGCCATCAGATTCTGCCGCACGATCTTCGCCTTCCAATTATTCAAGAGGCGCTCGACAACGGCGTGCGCCAGCCGCGATTTCTCGCGAGCGGAGTTGAACAGATTTTCCGGCTCTGGCACCGGAAAAGACTGGGATGTGTCGCTGCCGGCGGCCGCCGACTTCGCTGCCTCGGGACGATCGGCCCCGCGCCGCATCGCCGCCTGCAATGCCTCCAGTCGCGCGCCAAAGTCGGCCGGAAAACGCAGCACGACCTGGACCTCGCCAGACTTAAGGCGTGTTTGAACCTCATCGGAGTCGTCGCTCTTTTCCGACGAATTTGCCGCCGCGTCATTCGCATTGGTTCCATCGCCGCTCTTCGGCGTATGTGAATCCGCGGACCGCGTGCCGGCGGTTTCCACGACCAAGCGGGCTGCCTCGCTCGGATCATCGAACAAATCGTCGGCAAACTTCCCGTCGGAGACGAGCGCCGGCAGATCACCACGCTGCGCCAATTGTTCGCCGCCAATCACCACGATGCGCGATTCGTTTTTGCGCAGGAATTGCGTCAATTGAAAGACGCTCATGCCAATCAGCGGATAGAGCAAGAGCGGCAACACCGCGATCATGAACAGCGTGCGCCGATCGCGCAGCTGATCGCGAATCTCGCGGAAGTAGATCAATTTAATATTGCGCCAGCTCATAGACCTGTCCCGTCCGTTCCTATACGACGGCGGGCCGTTCCGCTTCTTGTTTCCAAATCAATTGAAAAAACAATTCTTCCAGGTCACGCTCTTGTTGTTGATCGCGAAGTTCATCCAGCGTCCCTTCGGCCAGGATGCGACCGCGGTGCATGATCGCCACTCGGTCGCAAAGCCGCTCCGCTTCCCGCATGATGTGCGTCGAAAAAACGATGCACTTCCCCTGATCGCGAAGCTCCGACACCGCGTCCAACAGCGCCCGGGCCACCAGCACATCGAGCCCGGTCGTCGCTTCGTCAAAAATCAGAACCGGCGGATCGTGGACGATCGCGCGGGAGATCGATACCTTTTGTTTCATGCCGGTCGACATCTTGGCGCCGAGCACGTCGCGAATTTCTTGCATCTGAAACCGCTCGAACAGCTGCTCCATCCGCTCGCGCAGCTCGTCTTCGCCCATGCCGTAAAGGCGGCCAAAGTACTCGACCATTTCCCAGGCCGTCATGCGGTCGTACACGGCCGTGTTGGCGGAAATAAATCCGATTTGGTGCCGGACCAATTCAGGCTGCGTAACACAATCAAATCCGCCGACGATCGCTGTCCCGCTGGTCGGTTCGAGGACCGTGCTGAGGATTCGCAGGGCCGTCGTTTTGCCCGCCCCATTCGGTCCCAAAAGGCCGTAGATTTGCCCGGGACCGGCCTCGAAGCTCACGTCGTCCAGGGCCAAGATCGTGCCTCGCCGCAGATCGGAATAGGCCTTCGAAAGGGAGCGTGCTTCGATCATGGCAGGCCGAACCGGGGAGAGCTCGGCCGATGGCGACCCAAAGTCGCCCGAGGCCGATAGTAAATCGTTATACCAGCTTAGCTTATGACCGGGAGGGCCGGCAATCGATTGGCCGCCGGAAGTGCGGCCGCTGGCAGCGCTTTCGATCCGTCAATCAGCTGGTAATGGACGTTCCGCTGTCGCGGGATGTACCCCAATTCCTCGATTGCCCCGCGAATTTCGGCCAGCGTGAGGTAGTGAACCGTCCCCGCCTCGGCCACGACGTTTTCCTCGATCATCAGGCTCCCCATGTCGTTGGCCCCGTAAACGAGGGCCAACTGCCCGATCTTAAGGCCCTGGGTGACCCAGCTCGACTGAATGTTGGCAAAGTTGTCGAGGTACAGCCGGCTCACGGCGTTCGTCCTGAGATACTCAAACGCTCCAGCCGGCGGCACGTCGGACATATCCGTATGATCGGGCTGAAACGTCCAACAGATATAAGCGGTAAAACCGCCCGTCTCGTCTTGCAGCTGTCGCAGCCGCTCCAGGTGCTCGATCCGCTCGGCCAAAGTTTCCACGTGACCAAACATCATGGTCGCCGTGCTGCGTCCGCCCAGCTCGTGCCAGACCCGGTTCACGTCCAGCCAATCGTCGGTCAGAACTTTGCCCCGCGTAATCGCCAGCCGGACGCGATCGACGAGAATCTCCGCGCCGCCGCCCGGCAGACTTCCCAAGCCGGCCACCTTCAACCGTTCGAGCACCGTGCGGAGCGGTAGCTTCGAGACCTTCGTAAAATGATAAATCTCAGGCGGACTGAAGCCGTGGATGTTGATCTGCGGAAAGCGCTCCTTGATCTCGTGGAGCAGCTCCTCGTACCACTCGAGCTGAAACTCCGGGTGCAAGCCGCCCTGCATCAGGATTTGGTCGCCGCCCAGCTCGACCGTTTCTTGAATCTTCTCGAGCAGCTCGCCGCGATCGAGCACGTAACCTTCGGCCGATTTTGGCGTGCGATAGAAGGCACAGAAATCGCAGACCGCCGTGCAGACGTTCGTATAGTTGATATTGCGGTCGATGTTGTATGTGCGGTAATTCTCCGGATGCAGCCGCCGCGTCACCTCGTCCGCCGCCCGGCCGAGCGCCGCCAGGTCGTGCGACTCGAGCAGCTGCAGGCCCTCCTCGGGCGTGAGCCGCTCGCCGGCCACAGCCTTCGACAGCAGATCGGCGTTACGATTGTCCGCCTTATGAATCTGTGCACCCATGAGCGTAAAACTGGTCCCACGTCGTATCAAAGTTGCCGGGAACGAAGCCGCCCTCGACACACAGTTCGTAAAAGCGGCGCAGTCCGCGCAGCTCTTGGTCTCCCAGCGTGAAATGTAGGTTGTCCCGCAAATAGCTGAGCGCACTCTTGGCGGTGATCCCCAGTGGCGGCGCTTCGCGCTCCGCGATTTCAGCCAGGGCCGTCACGCCACGATCACGGGCCGCGGCCAGAGCATCCGCCACCGCCGCAGTGTCGACACCGGCCCGCGCGACCCACATCGCAAATACAAATGGCAGCCCGGTCCACTCCTGCCATCGCTCACCTAAATCCCAAGCTTCGACAAATGAGCCGTCCACCGGCTGCATCGCGCGGTCGCCGATCAACAGTACGGCATCCGCATCCGTATCATGGGCGCCGCAGCCGATCGGCAGCGACTCGCGTTGCGGCGTGACGCCGGCTAGCTCGCGGAGCAAAATGAGTGCCAGGGCTGCGCTCGTCCGCGAGCCTTCGTCGAGCGCGATCCGCGTCACTCGTTGCGGCGGCACACGAAAATGGAGCTTCACGCTCCGCACCGGCCCGCGACAAGCCACGCACGCGTCCGAGACGATCGTGTAATCCGGACTGCGAAAGAACTCGACGGAAGGAATCAGCGCGACGTCGAGCCGGCCGGTCGAGAGCGAATCGGCCAGCCGGCTCGGCAAATCGAACAGCAATCGATGGCCGGTCGCCGACGGTTCCAGCCCGTAGACGAGCGGCTTGCTGTTCAGATAGTTGACGGCGCCAATCCGCATCGAATTTGCAAGCCTTTCCGGGTGGCTGGGGTCGAGCCTAAGCGAGCCCCCAGCTACCGACAATAGGCCAAAATTATAGGGCAGCAGACAATCACCGACTACCCCGCAACAGCAATCACAACCGCGAACTGCCGCGGCGATTAACACACCCCGTTAGCCGCGAATCGCGTACGTTCGCCGCGACGCGGAGCCCCAGCGCAGCGGAGCGCGAGTCTTAACCGCGCCACCCATCCCCAGCCGCGAAGCGGCGACGGCATGAGCAACTGAGGCCGCCGAGCGTGCGAGGGAAGAGGCCGAGGGCGGTAGCGAATTGATCGAGTTTCGTAAGCCCCCGGACCAGAACGCCCGGACTCTCCTCGGCCGAGCAGAAAGTGCCGTGTTCATGTAACGCGCCACCGAGGCCGAAATTCATCCGACGCCGCGTCTCCGACCCCGGTCCCCAGC
>DASYDU010000190.1:0-19093 GCA_036499445.1 Lacipirellulaceae bacterium | reverse complement strand
GGCATCATGAAAAACTTATTGACCGTGTCGCCAAAGTGCTCCCGCGTTGTCGCCTTACTGCCGCTCCGGTATAATCCGCGCGGCTTGATCAATTTGTATTTCAACGGATTTGAAATTAAGGAGACCCGCTTACGACTAACTTTCGGATTGGAATCGGCGCGGACACGCATTGCCTGGAGGTCGGCGGCCCTTTGCGATTGGGCGGCATTGACGTCCCACACGATCGGCAATTGGTCGGCCACAGCGATGGCGACGTGTTGCTGCACGCCGTGACCGATGCGTTGCTCGGCGCGGTGGCGCTCCCCGACATTGGTCGGGTGTTCCCGAACACCGACGAGGCGAACCGCGACCGCGACTCGGCCGAGATGCTGACCGTTGCCGCCGCCAAGCTGGCCGAGGTCGGATATCGCGTGGTAAACCTCGACTGTGTGGTCCTAGCTCAGCGGCCAAAACTATCCGACTATTTGGACGCGATCCGCCACCGCATCGCCGGCATCGTCCGCTTGAACGTACATCAAATCGGGCTCAAGGCCAAAACCGGTGAGGGCGTGGGACCCGTCGGCCGCGAGGAAGCGATCGAAGCGCACTGCGTGGCATTACTAGAGAAAATTGGGAAGGATTGACGGCATGTCAGAATTTCGAGGTCTCGATCGGCAACCATCGATCATCCACTAACCAACGAACGACTATGAGCGTGTCAGCATCACCTAAATCGACCGCCGCGAAGTCCGCATCAGATTCCCATCCAACGCTCCGCGTCTACAACACGCTCAGCCGCGAGAAGGAACCGTTTCGCACGGTCGAACCAGGCAAGGTCGCCATCTATCTTTGCGGACCGACGGTCTACGACAAGGCCCACATCGGCCACATGGTCGGGCCAGTGATCTTCGACTGCATCAAACGGTATCTCACCTATTGCGGTTACGACGTCACTTGGATCGTCAATATTACGGACGTCGACGACAAGCTAATCAAAAAAGCGAACGATCGCGGCATCACGATGCTCGACGTGGCCGACGAGAACATCGCCGACTACAACGGCAATCTGGCCGCGCTCGGCGTCGATCAAATTGATCATTTCCCGCGGGCGACCGATTGCATGCCTGAGATCATCGAGTTCATCGCCCAACTGATCAAACGTGATTTCGCCTACGAATCCGACGGCGACGTTTATTTCGACGTCGGCAAGGACGTGCAGTACGGCAAGCTTTCGAATCGTAGCGTCGAAACGATGCACGGCGAAGGGGGCGAGACGGCCGCCCGCAAACGGCATGTGGCCGACTTTGCATTGTGGAAATCGGCCAAGCCAGGCGAGCCGTCCTGGGATAGCCCTTGGGGCAAGGGCCGCCCCGGCTGGCACATCGAGTGCTCGGCCATGAGCCGTAAGCTGCTCGGCGAGACGTTTGACATTCACGGCGGCGGATTGGACCTATTGTTTCCCCACCACGAAAATGAAATCGCGCAGAGCGAATGCTGTCACGGAAAGCCCATGGTCGGCTATTGGGCTCATAACGGCCTCTTGCGGGCAGGCATAACCAGCGGCAAAGTCGGCGGCCGTAGCGAACGCGAAGGCGAGCCCGCTTCAGCGGGCGGGGAATCCGCACCCGACGCGGTAAGCGGCAAGATGAGCCGCTCGAAGGGCGCCGGCGGCCTGGCGGACCTGATCAAGCGACAGGGCGGTGAACGGATTCGCTTCTTCCTATTGCGAACGCATTACCGCAGCACGGTTTTGTTTAATGAACCGGCGATCGAAGAGGCCGGCATCGGGCTCGAATCGTTCTATCGATTGTTTAAGCGATACACGCGCGTAACGAGCAAGGAATTTTACACGCTCAAGCCAGCGACAACCCGCGCGGCCGGCGAGCTCGCTTCGGCGGGCGGGAACGACCCGGTTCTCGCAGCGGCCGCCAATTGTCGCCAAAAATTCCTCGCCGCGATGGATGATGACTTCAACACGGGCGGCGCGATCGGAGAACTATTTGAGCTGGCCAAGATCGTCAACAAATTCTGCGACGACGCCGACCTCGAAGGCAAAGGGAAGGACGACGTAGCGGCGGTAGCCAAGTTCACCGCGCTCCTGACGACATTCAAGGAACTCACCAACATCCTTGGCATCTTTGTTGGCGAGGTGGTCAAGGCGCGATCCGGCGGCGTCGATGACCTCTTAGCGAAGATTATGCCGCTGGTGATCGAATTGCGGGCCGCCGCCCGGAAGGACAAGAAGTTTGCGGTGGCCGACAAAATCCGCGACGCCCTTGCGCCCATCGGCATCACGCTCGAAGATCGCGCCGGCGGCACAGAATGGTCAGGAGGAGGCGCCAGCGCCACGGACGGCCTAATGAAGCTGTTGATCCAATTGCGTGCGGACGCGCGGGCTGCGAAAGACTTTGCCACCGGCGATTTGATTCGCGACAAGCTCGCCGCGATCGGCGTCACGCTCGAAGACCGCGCCGGCGGAACCGAGTGGACAAGAGGCTAGAGCCGAACACAAGCGAAATCGATGTTTGCAACGAGCATGAAGTTTCGATTCTCTTTGCGTGCTCTGTTCATACTGACCGCGGTCTTCGCCGGTTTCTGTTACTACTGGATCGTGATGCCCGGCGCCATGGCAAAGCGATTTGTCAACGCGATCAATAGAGAGGACTATCAATCCGCCGATGATCTCATTCGAAGTACGAATGACCGAGTGCTCACGCAATGGCAGGACAAGTACTGGGGCTTTCGATCCGACGCGGCATTCTTGCCGTGGAGCTTTGCCCAATTTCTATGTGGTCGGAGAGAAGTCCAACTGCACGTAACCTATTTCTTTCTCGATGAGCATCACGACATCGAAACGCAACTCGCCGCCACCTCGTTTGGAATGCAATCGCCGGGACAATCGATTTCAAACAATGCGATGATGATCGATCGCGACGAGCCAACCACTCTAAAGCGATAACTTGGGAGCCCGTATCCTGGCGCTCGACTCTCGACCCTCAGCTTTCAACCCTAGCATGCGTGTCCTCGGCATTGATCCCGGCCTCAACACCACCGGCTACGGCGTCGTCGATTTCACCGGACGGCAGCCGAAGCTGATTGAGGCCGGCGTCGTGCGCGGCAAGTCGGGAGCGACGCTGGCCGAGCGGGTGCATGAAATTCACGCTGGAGTTGCGGACGTGATTTCCTCACTCAAGCCGGACGTGCTGGCGATTGAAGAGCTCTATTCGCATTACGAGCGGCCGACGACGGCCATCTTGATGGGCCATGCCCGCGGCGTGATCATCTTGGCAGCGGCCGAGGCCAGCATTCCGGTCGAGAGCTACGCGGCCACGCAAGTCAAAAAGACGCTCACGGGCAACGGCCACGCAGCCAAGTGGCAGATGCAGGAGGCCGTCCGGCGCGAGCTCGAATTGAATCAGCTGCCAGAACCGGCCGACGTGGCCGACGCGCTAGCAATTGCCATGTGCCACGGATTTCTATGTCGACAGCCGAATGTCGTCAGTCATCAGTTAGGGGCTGGGGACCAGGGACTGCCGACGGTATGATTTGCCGCGAGTGCTAAGTTTCGGCCCTCGACTCTGAACCCTGGACACACAACCATTCCATGATTTCCAAAATCACCGGCGTGCCGATTACTGTCGCGGGCGACGTCCTGACGCTCGCGGTCGGCGCGTTTGAATACGAAGTGCTGATCCCCGAATTCGCTCGGCGGCGATTGCAGGAAGAGCTCGGCCAAAAGGTGAGCCTCCACACGATCCAGTACATCGAAGGCAATGCAATGCAGGGCCGAATGATCCCGCGACTGGTCGGCTTCCTGAGCCCGATCGAGCGGGAGTTCTTCGAGATGTTCTGCGAGGTCGACGGCGTAGGCGTTAAGAAGGCCCTGCGGGCGATGGTCCGGCCGGTACAAGAGGTGGCCACGTTGATCGAAGAACAAGATGCCAAGGGGTTGGCCACTCTTCCCGGCATCGGCCCGGCAACGGCCGAGCGGGTGATCGCCAAGCTTCGCCGCAGAGTGCCCAAATTCGCGCTCTTGGTGGGCCGCGATCTGCCGGCGACCGCCGAAATAGAGCGCGACCTGTTGGCCGAAGCATTTGAGGTGCTGCGAGTACTGGGACACAGCGAAACGGAATCTCGCCGCTTGCTCGACGATGCGCTGGATAAGAAACAGAAATACAAAGACGTCGATTCATTGCTCCACGCCATTTATGAAAAGCAGCATCGTTGAACAGGGGACGAGCGATCACAGACCGGAGACCAGGAATCCCCACCGCTGGCTGCGATTGATTTGGCGGATACTTTGTCCAGCGCTTATTGCGTACTTGCTAGTTCTCCTGGCCATGACATTTCTTGAAACCTGGCTCATTTACCCGATTCCGCGATTTGTGGAACGCAATTGGCATCCGGCGGGGCTCGATCATGAGGAAGTTTGGTTCAATGCGGCCGATGGCATCAAGCTTTTCGGCTGGTTTGCATCGCAGCCAAACTCGAAGCGGGCCGTCCTGTATTGTCACGGCAACGGCGAGGACGTAGCCAGCAACGCCGATACGCTCTCGGCACTGCGGAGTGAGTTGAACGCAAACGTGTTCCTTTTCGATTATCGGGGCTATGGCCGTAGCGAAGGTCGCCCGAACGAGGCCGGCTGCATCGCCGATGGATTGGCTGCCGAGCGCTGGCTAGCCGACCGGTTGGTCCTGAAAACCGCGGATGTCGTTGTGATGGGCCGTTCGCTGGGCGGGGCGATTGCCGTCGCGGTCGCCGCCGAGCAAGGAGCGCAAGCTTTGGTCCTTGATAGCACGTTTTCGCGAATGACCGATGCTGCGGCCTACCATTATCCTTGGCTCCCGGTTCGCATCTTGATGCAGAATCGATACGACTCGGTAGCCAGGATTGGGCAATACCATGGCCCTGTGTTTCAAAGTCACGGAACGGCGGATACCATCGTGCCAATCGAGCTCGCACGGCAACTGTTTGCCGCAATTCCATCGGACCAGAAGACGTTTCGGGAGTTCCCACACCGCGACCATAACGATCCGCTTCCGAGCAAATACCTTCCCGAAGTGCGGGCATTTTTGGATCGAATGGTGCCGCAGCCAGGCTCGGCCCAGGCCACCAGCTCACAATAACCACTCCGCAGTGGGGTTGTGGCCCTCAGCAGTCGCCGGCTACGGTCAGGCGAGTGATAGGGCCGGAATTGCTGGCCGTGACCTGTACAAACAGGCCCCGGCAGCTATTATTCGGCCAAGAACCCGCCCCGGGTCGATACCTAGTTGCGGTCGCTGAATTCAGGCCGAAAGGGCAATCCTGCCTTGACCACCGGCTTTTGGCGGACGTTGCGGCGACCTGGTCACGATGCAGCACCATGCTGTATCCTCCCGCCCTGTGAGCTGGATCACCTTATGGCGTCCGGCTTTATGACTTCTCAACGTTGTTGGCTGCTAGCTATGCTACTGTTTTGCTCCGTGCCGGCGACTTGAAGTTACCCAGTCCACCATATCGACAACCACTTTCCGTTTGGGTACGCTAGCATCGGCCTGGAAGCCGAGCGATTCCCTCCCTGCCTCCCCGACATCGAGGACGAACCGACTTGCTCATCAAATTCATTGAACGATCCCTGGTCTATCCTGTCCCTTCTCGTGAACGGGGCGACTGGAAGCCCCGTTGGCTGCGGCCGCAAAACGTCTGGTTCCGCTCGGCGGACGATACCAAGCTGCATGGCTGGTACGTGCCGAATCCGGATGCCCGGCGATTGGTCCTCTATTGCCACCCAAACGGTGAGCATGTGGCGGATCAGGCCAATCTGATGTGCCGGCTGCAATCGCTGTTGCAGGCCACGCTGTTTGTTTTCGACTACCGGGGCTATGGCCGGAGCCGTGGCAAGCCGTTTGAGCGGGGCTGCATCGCGGACGGCATGGCGGCCCAACGGTGGCTGGCCGATCGCGAGGGGGTAGCAGCAGACGATATCGTGCTGATGGGCCGGTCGATCGGCGGCGGCGTGGCCGTAGCGATGGCAGCCCAGCAAGGCGCCAAAGCCCTCGTGCTGGAGCACACATTCTCGCGGATGACCGACGCCGCACGGGCCTTGTACCCGTATTTTCCGGTCAATTGGTTCATGCGGAACCGGTACAATTCGGTGAAGCGGGTTCAGCGCTTTCATGGTCCGGTATTTCAGTGCCATGGGGCCGCCGACGAAGTCGTGCCGATTCGGCTCGCCCGCAAGCTGCACGCGGCCGTACCGGGCGAAATGAAGCAGTTCTACGAGATTGCCAATGGGCGTCACAACGACACGTTGCCGCCCCGCTATTACGAAGCGCTGGCAAACTTCCTCGACAGAGTCGATGCGAAAGAGAAAGCGCCGGCTCGCGTGCCGCACGGCAAGCGGCAACTGGTTTCGTAGTGAACTGGCCGAGTCACCCGCACCACCCGCCCTCTGCCGTATTCGCGGTCGGGCGGCATCTGTTATCATTCGTTCATGCCGCGTGAACGGATACTCACTGCTGATAACACGGCCGAAGCCGCTCCGGCCTTGGGCAGCCCGCGCGAAGCCCTGGCCAAGCTGCGCGATGACGAGATCGCGCTGCGGCCGCGCCACATGCACGAAATGGTCGGCCAGCGGAAAGTCGCCGAGCGGCTGGCGATCGCGGTCGACGCCGCCCGCAAGCGGAAGGAGCCACTGGGCCATATCCTGTTCGACGGCCCTCCCGGCCTGGGCAAGACGACGTTTGCAACGTGCATTCCGCGCGATCTGGGCGTGCCCCTGCAGATCACCAGCGGGGCCGTGCTCGCGGCGCCGAAGGACCTCTTGCCCTATCTGACCAATGCGGAGGAAGGCTCCATCCTATTCATCGACGAAATCCATCGGCTGCCCAAAGCGGTCGAGGAGTTCATGTATCCGGCGATGGAGGACTTTCGCGTCGACATTACGCTCGGCGAGGGAACCGGGGCGAGAACCGTGTCGATGCGGTTGCGGCCGTTCACGGTGATCGGCGCGACGACCCGCAGCGGGCTGCTCTCCGCGCCGCTGCGCGACCGCTTCCAAATCCGCGAACACCTGGATTTTTACAGTATCCCGGAGCTGACCGAAATTGTCGGCCGCAACGCGGGGAAGCTCAGCCTGAAGCTCGACGACACGGCCGCTGCCAAGATCGCCCAGTGCAGTCGGGGCACGCCGCGGATCGCCAACAATCGGCTGCGTTGGGTCCGCGATTACTCGACCAGCAAGCACAGCGGGCTGGCTTCGCTCGAAATTGCCACGGCCGCGCTCGATATGCTGGGCATCGATCATTTGGGACTCGATCCGCAAGATCGCAAATACATGGAGACAATTCTCCGCGTGTTCCACGGCGGCCCGGCCGGCATCGAGGCGATCGCCCATACGATGAATCTCGAGCTCGACACTCTGTCGGACGAAGTCGAGCCATTCTTGTTGCGCTCGGAGCTGGTGGTTCGGACGCCGCGCGGCCGGAAGCTGGCAGCCAAGGCGTACGAGCACCTGGGAGTCTCGCCGCCGGACGAAACGGCTAACCCATTCTCCCGCCCACCGAACGGCGACGAGCTGCCGCTGTTTGATTAGTCCTGTCCCGCGTCAATTCAGGTGGCATGAGCACGGGTTGTCTCAACCCGTGTCGCGCAGCGACAAGAAGCTTCGTTGCCGGACGAAGGGCGCGAACGGGCGGTTTCGGACTGAAATGCCGCGCTGTGATAGCCCAGGACGAAGCTCTGGGAGGACGATTCCCGATGAAGCGCCTCGCCCTGCAAGGGCGCGCTTGATTGGCGTGACGCGTCTCGAGCGCGCCCCTGTGTGCTGGTGAAACGGGGCGCGCAAGAGCTGGTCCAGATTACTTATACTGCGCGAGCGAGGGGATTAGCTCGATGAGCGGATCGGAGATCGGATCGGCGGAATCCAGCGCGAAGCACAGCAGCTCTCGGCGAGCGATGATGCCGACGATGATTCCATTTTCCACGACTGGAAGTCGTCGGATGCCATACATGGCAAGCAATTGAGCCGCGTGCGTCAAAGAGTCGTCTGGGTGCACAACATGAACGTGGTGCTCCATGAACTCCGAAACCGGTGCATCTCTCAACGCTCGATCGAACAAAACGTCGAGCAAAGCCATCTCGGAAATGATGCCGATGACCTCACCTTGGCCCGAAATAACCGGGATGCTGCTGACATGCTGCTCGGCAAGATAGCGCACAACTTCAGCGACCGTTGTCGAAGCAGAAACGGTGAACGCTGGCCGATTCATGATGTCCCGGACGCAAGACATGGTAGATACCTCCGCTGTTTGACGAGAAGCACTTTCAAAACCCGCAACCGGGAGGGCGAAGCTCCTGCTGAGCCTTGATGTATCGGCATTTGGCTCGGCGGGAGCCTCGCCCTTCCAGGTTTTGAAACTGCTTCTATTCTCGTATGACTTTCAAAATAAACTTAGCTCCGGAATCGAAGCAGCTTTCGTCCACGCGTCGGCAACGCGTGACTTCGACCATTAACTCGTTGGCACCTGGTAAGTGAAGATGTACATGTTCTTTGGGGAGCAGTTGCACCGGCGACAGGAAGCCGATGCCTCGTCGCGACACGTCTTTGGTGTAGATTCCGATAAAGGAACCTTGCCGCTTGAGCAAGGCCTTGCCTCGCAGATAAAAGCGGTGATAGGCGCGTTTATTTCCCGGCGAAACTGGCATCACGCCTTCCGGCGCGAAGTAGCTGTTCTCGGGCTCCGGCAAGCGGGCTTTCGACGCTGTTGTCTCCCAGAAGTCGACGATCAAGTTTCGCTCATTGCTGAGATCCAGCATTTTGCCGCCTCCGAATCGAAATGCGTTCCTAAATTATCTTGAATATATTCCAGGGCGATCTTTGCGGGCGCGGGCCGCCGATAGGGGCGGTTGCCAGTCATGGCGTCGAAGACATCGACCACCGCCAACATCTTGGCCCAGGGGTGAATCTCCTTTCCGGTGAGTCGAACCGGATAACCTGTGCCGTCGATTCGTTCGTGGTGCTGATAAACGATCATGAGTTGGCCGAACGTGAATTCGTGGCGATGTTGCAGGTCTTCGTAGCCACGCACGGGATGCAACTCAATGATGGCGCGTTCAGCCGAGTCAAGTTTTGCTGGTTTGTTGAGGATGCTGGCGGGAACGAACCGCTTGCCGATATCGTGTAGCATCCCGGCGATGGCGATCTGATTGAGCTCGCCCTCGTCCTTGATTCCCATTCGCTCGGCAAGAACGACGCCATAGCTGGCCACGTTGGTCACGTGCGTGAAGGTGCGGAAATCATGCCGAGCAATCCCAAACAAGTCTCTGGGTAGTACTTCGCTGGCCGTCAATAGGGTGACGAGATCGCGACCGACCTTGTCGGCAAGCGAGAGAAACCTTCTGCAATCCATTAGTCGGGCGGAGTGTTCGATTTCGACGGACACCGCGGCCTGCAGCGCGGCGAAGCGATCGATTGCCGGAACGTCATCCCGTTGCAGCAGCGATTGGACGGATTGCAGCAGCTCGGTGCCAAAACAGTGATAGTCGTCCGCGCGAATGTAAACCTGCTCGACGCCAGCATCCGCTAAACCAAGGAACTTGGCCGAGGCGAGGGGATAGCCGGCGCGGCAATAGAGCGTGGGCGCGCCTTTGGTCTGGTTTCTTACAAAAATGTCAACCGGCGCAGTCACCAAGCATCGCAGAGAGTCGACGAGGACTGGTGCAAATCCCGAGTCACGGCGCGCGGCCGGAGCCTTCTGAGCCTCCGTGGCACTCATGGAAAACTCGCAAACTTTCTCTGCCCCCAGAGTAAGATCGAGATCGAGCTTTTGATCCCGCGCACCGCCTTCGACAATTTAGGACATCCACCGGCGGCGGGTTTAGTTTTTGGAAAAGGAATAATCGAATTTCTTGCTGCTGGCGCGATTGTGCGTGGTATGCGGCCTGGACGCGGTGTAGTAGCCTCCCGGTTTGATGGGATGAGCCAGTTGCGCCGGCGATAGGAAGAAGGCGGAGCCTCAGCAGGCGGCTTCGACGGCCGAATGGGTTTCGACGGAAACTTCGGCGCGAAGCTCGGATTCGACGTCAAGGCCGCGGTAGGTGGCGGTGACCGGAGCCGCATTGAGCGGATCGGGGGCCGCGGCGACCGCGACGTGGCGATCGGCAATGGCCAGGCCGTGGGTCGGATCGTAGCCGCGCCAGCCGGCGCCCGGCAGATAGACTTCGGCCCAGGCGTGGAGGTCTTGCTGTTCCGAACTGCCGTAGCCTTCTTGGTAGCCGCTGACGAAGCGCGCGGCGAGACCGACGCAGCGGCAGGCGTCGATGAATAGCACGGCCAGATCGCGACAAGCGCCTTGCCGCTGTTCCATGGTGGTCGTCGCGGGCCAGGCGGGGCCCGATTCGCGGCGGACCCGTTTGAAGCGGTCGTAAATGGTCGTGCTAAGTCGGGTGAGGAAAGAGACAAGCTCGTTGCCAGCGGCCTCACGCAGTTTCTCCGCCAGCTCGCGGACCGGATCGCAGGGCTCTGGCACGATCGCCCGGCGGCAGGCGGCCGACAGTTGCACCTGCTCCCAAGGCTGATAGCCGACGGGCAGCCGGCGATTCTGGGGGAGCAGCAGGTAGTCGAACGGGTTCTCGCGAAGCGTTTCGACTTCGGAGGTAGCGCGGATCGTCATTTCTTCGTGTAGATCGTTGAACCAGGCCATCGTGACCAGATTGCCGTCGGCGTCGAGGGCTTGGGACATGCCGGCGGGCGCGGGATCAATCGCCAGATCGAATCGTAACAGGCGCTGCGACGGATCGTTCCGCGGCTGAAACCGCAACAGGTGCGGTTCGAGGAAGACCGGCCGCGAGAAGCGATATTCAGTGAAGTGTTCGATGTTAAAGAGCATGATCTCTTCCTATGTCGCCTGAGGAGGAGTTTGAAAGGATAACAGGATCGGCAGGATGTACAGGATTGGCAAATCAAGTGCAAAGGTTGATTCGGTGAACAATATCGGTGTCCTCACACAAAGGCGCGAAGGCGCGAAGTTTCAACATCCCAATTAAATCGGAAAGCGACCCGCAAGTTTCAAATTCGGTTCGACACTGTATCTCCTTTGCATCTTTGCGCCTTTGCGTGAGACAAATTGAGTGTGGTTTGTTGCGATTTCGGCATCCTGTAAATCCTGCCGATCCTGTTATCCTGTCGAAAATAGTTTCACCGCCCGCCGGCCAGCGACTCCAGCGGGCGCTTGGCGAAGAAGGCTTCGAAGACGGCCTCGCCGACAAGATTGAGCCGTTTTTGGAAGTCGTCGATGAATTCGTGGAGGCCGCCGGCGATCGCCTCTTCCGCGCGGGTGTAGGCGAGCTCGGCACGGAGCTGGCCCAGACGCTGCTCCGCGAGATTCGAGAAGCCACCGGTCACCGTGCCCGATATGTGGTGGAGCGATTCGTTCGCCCGCGTGAGGCAATGAAGCACTGCACGGGGAAATTCTTTGTCGAGCACGAGGAATTTCACGACGTTGACCGGCGAGATGCGGCCGTGCCGCTGACGATACATTTCGAGCGCGCTGGCGGATCGCAGGAGGGCGAGCCACTGGATGTCGTCATAGGGCGTGCCGACGTCCGTCACTTTGGGCAAGAGAATGAAGTATTTGACGTCGAGGATCCGCGAGGTCTTGTCGGCCCGCTCCATCATGCGGCCAAGTTGGCAGAAGTGCCAGGCTTCGCCGTGGGTCATCGTGGCATCGGTGACGCCCAGGAACTGTTGACCGGAAACGTTCACGCGGTCGTAGAACTCGTAGGGGTTGTCGAGCACGTCTTCGAGCGTGCCGCCGTCGCGGACCATCAGGTAGAACTTATTGATGTGCTCCCACATCTCGGCGGAGATGATCTCGCGGACGCTGCGGGCGTTTTCTCTGGCCCCGCGGAGACAAGAGAGGATCGAGTTGGGATTGTCGGCGTCGAAGGTGAGAAAGTTGACTACGGTCTCCTTCGTCGTGGTGCCGATGCGTTCTTGAAACTCGGCCTGATCGCCGGTGATCACCACGAGCGGCCACCACTGCTGGCCGGCTTCGCCCGGCATGTCGAGGCTGAGGTTAAGGTTGACCGAGATAAAACGGGCGACGTTTTCCGCCCGCTCGACGTAGCGGCTCATCCAGTAGATTGATTCGGCGACGCGGCTCAGCATGTCTTTATCGCAGTGAGCACGGAGCAGGGAGCCAGGAGTTGAACATCGTACTCCACGTTCCCTGCTCCATGCTCCAAGGTCCTTTACGAAACGACCCAGGTGTCTTTGCTGCCGCCGCCTTGCGAGGAGTTGACGACCAGCGAGCCTTTTTTGAGCGCGACGCGCGTCAGCCCTCCAGGGAGCACAAACACATCACGACCATAGACAATGAACGGCCGCAGATCGACGTGCCGACCTGCGAGGCCGTCGTCGGTGAGGACGGGGACTCGCGACAGGCTGAGCGTCGGCTGACCAATGTAGTTGCGCGGGTTAGCTTTAACTTGTTCGGCGCAGGCAGCCCGCTCGGCTTCGGTCGCGCGGGGGCCGATCATCAGGCCGTAGCCGCCCGATTCGTTCGCCGGCTTCACAACCAGCGTTTCGAGATTCGCGAGCACGTGGTTGCGCTGCGTTTCATCGCAGCAAACAAACGTCGGCACGTTGGGGATGATCGCCTCTTCGCTGAGATAATATTTGATGATCGCAGGCACGTAGGCATAGATGACTTTGTCATCGGCGATGCCCGTGCCCGGCGCGTTGGCGAGCGCGATGCGGCCGGCGCGATAGGCGTCCATCAGGCCGGGCACGCCGAGCATCGAGTCCTCGCGGAACGCTTGTGGATCGAGGAAGTCGTCGTCGATCCGGCGATAGAGAACGTCGATCCGTTCGAAGCCCTTGGTGGTCCGCATGTAGACGAAGCCGTCGGAGACCACGAGGTCCCGGCCTTCCACCAGGTCGATACCCATCTGCTGCGCGAGGAACGAATGCTCAAAGTAGGCGGAGTTGAAGCTGCCGGGCGAAAGGAGCGCCACCGACGGGGCGCGAACCTGATCTTCGCGCAGGTACTGAAGCGCATCGAGCAGGCGGCTGCAATAGTCGTCGACCGGGCGGATCGACGTGAGCTCGAACAGCTGAGGAAACGTCTGCTTCATGAGCTGTCGGTT
This sequence comes from Lacipirellulaceae bacterium, assembly GCA_036499445.1. GTDB lineage: Bacteria > Planctomycetota > Planctomycetia > Pirellulales > Lacipirellulaceae > DASYDU01. Next base: position 5,986 of record DASYDU010000190.1, on the reverse strand, counting down.
TTGCAGCACATACGACACGCCGGACGGACAGCGAAGATTGTCTTCAAGGACATAGAACTGGCCGTCGCTGTCGCGGACCAGGTCGGTACCGGTGATGTGGCACCAGATGCCGCGCGGCGGCGTGAGCCCGACGCACTGTTGCCGGAAGCCGGTCGCGGTGGCAATGACGTGCTCGGGGACGACGCCGTCGCGGACGACTTTCTGATCGTGGTAAATGTCGTCGATGAACAGGTTGAGCGCCGTGATACGCTGCTTGAGGCCCCGCTCCAGCCACTCCCATTCCTTTTGCGGGATGATTCGCGGCACGATGTCGAAGGGGATGATCCGCTCGCGGCCCTGATTGTCGCCATAGACGTTGAACGTGATGCCGAGTTGGACCATCGAGCGGTCGGCGGCCCGCTGGCGACGAACCAGGTCGTCGGCCGTCATCATTTGCATGCGGCGGAAGAGGGGCTCGCAATCGCCGCGCGGCTGGCCCTCGCCGTCGAACATCTCGTCGTGAAAGCCGTCCGATTGATACTGGGAGAGTTGGAACTCAGTCATGCCGCTTGCCGGTGGGTCGGCCTTCCGATCGCGTCGTTTCCAGGTGACTACCGCCGATTGTTCACTTAGCATGTTGACCGATCCTGTGCGGGGAGTCGAGGAGTGTTTGGGTCGCTGCAATTCTCCGACCGGCAGTCGAGGCCCTTTCGCACCGAATAATCCAGATCCGAAGAAGAGGGACGAGTGCAACACGGCCAGGCAATGGGCCAAGCAGATCCGGGGCGTGCAAACGGCGCGCCGGCAAAGTTTTAACGTTCGATCCGACCGGCAGCGGCGCTCGCGGCGACTGCGGCGTCGAGAGATATGGCGTTAGGCGGCAAATCGCGACGATGACGGCGGGCACTTCTGGGAGCGACGCACTGCCCAAGAAACGAGCAAGGAAAGCGCGAAATCGGGCGTTTTGGCCGCTGATTTTGGCCCGTCCGCCGCATGGCAATGTCCGCAAGGAATGGGCGGCAGATCGCGGATTTCTGTTTGGGTGACGATCATCGTGCGCGCGCCGAAGCGATTGAATCCCGCATTTTGACGGAAAAGCTAGTTTCGTGCGCGAGTATTCGCGAGTTAGAATGTCGGTTCATCCGGAGACCGACCCACCCATTTGAGCCGAAGCAGGCGACGACTTTCCGCGCAGCAATCCCGGCGCTCGCCAGGCCACGCCACCGCCCACGTCCGTCCTGAATCGGCTCCTCCGCCCGAATGTACGAGCGTGTCGCAATGCGCCGCATCCCTAACGTGCGCCGGGCCGAGGCAAACACCAGCGGAGACCACCTTGATGCACACCAAATACTATCGGCGGACGACGTGCCTACTAAACTTCTTACTGGCGGTGTCCTGGTCGGCACCGGCGCTCGCCGACTTGTGGGCACTTAACGTCGATTCCAACCATACGGCGCCGGCGGGTTCGGAGGACGCCTATAACAATGTGCTGCGGTTTGCCGTCGACGGCAACCAGCTCACCGGAGTGAATGGAATCCCTCACGGTCACTCGCTAGCGGATCCATATCCCCTCTTGCCGGTCGGCATTGCCGTCGGCCCGGACGGAAACGTCTATGTGAGCGACGCGGGCGGTGGCAGGATACTGCGTTACAACGGAATGACGGGTGCGCCGGTCGGGACCGGCGTGTTCGAGCAATTGACAGACGCGGCGCCTTCGACGTTGGCTTTTGGGCCAGACGGCAACCTCTACATGTCGGAGTTTTTTGGACCGAACGTACGAGTCTACAATCCGGCGACCGGTGCCCGGCTGGCGGATGCGGCAACGGGCCTGAGCAGTGCCGGCGGGTTGGCCTTTGCCTCGAATGGCGATCTATTGGTCGGGGACGGATTTGTCATGGGTGTGGGGCAAACGGCGCAGATCGTGCGTGTCCACAACGGCGCCCAAACGACGTTGGGTCAAAGCAACTTGGGATATCTGTCATCGCCGGTTTCGCTGCTCGCCCTGAAGGACGACAGTGTGCTGGCGGTGGATTTGGAGGGAAGTTACGTGGCACACTTTGGCGCGGATGGGACCTTTTTAGGCCCGTTTGCGGTAACTCCGCCGGTCCAGACACCCCCGAATTCGAATTTTCCATCGGACATCAAGTTTGACCCCGATGGGAATGTGATCGTGTCGATCCTAGGACTGACGAATCCGCCTGACAATCGCGGCGCTCTATTGCGGTATGATTTAAGCGGGAATCCGCCGCAAACGATCAAAGACGGATTGCAGCCCATCGGCGGCCTTGCCTGGACGCCCGCCGCGTCCACGCTGCTGGGAAATTACAACTTCAGTCACGATGGCAATTTACTCGTCGATCTAGCGGATTACGCGAAGTGGAAGGCCGACTTCGGCAAGCTCGTCGCTCCGAGCAACGGTGCGGACGGCAACGGCGATGGCATCATTGACGCGGCCGATTACACCGTGTGGCGGGACCATTTTGGGCAGGGCGGAATGGGGGCTAATGCGATCCCCGAGCCGACGACCCTCATGCTAGTGATTCTCGGCGGCGCGCTGGCCATAGCTGCTAGAATGGCGGGCCGGCTGAATCGAAGCCGCGAGCCGCGAGCAGCGACCTTCCCGAATTAATCCAGCACGGTATCCGTCCGATGAACCATTGCGGATTGCGACTTGCGGATTGCGGATTGCAACTGCCAATCGGAAATCCGCAATCCGAAATCCGAAATCCGCGATGTATTTGCAAATCTTCGCGCCCTGCTCCTCGCTCCTCGCTCCTCGCTTTCACGCTCGTCGAGCTGTTGATCGTGATCGCGATCATCGGCGTGCTGGTGGCGCTCTTGTTGCCGGCGGTGCAAGCGAGTCGTGCCGCAGCCAGTCGGAGCGCATGCGCCAATAATCTGCGGCAACTCTGTTTGGCTGCCCAGAATCACGTCGCCGCGAAAGGCTATTTTCCGAGCGGAACGATCGCCAAGGAGTTTCCCGCGCAGCCGTTCACTGCCTGGACCTTTTATCGCTGGTCGGCGCTGGCCGAGCTGACGCCATATCTAGAGAACACGGCCGCCTACAACGCGCTGAACCTATCCGTGCCGCTGTACGGGGCGAACTTTCTCGTGCGGCCGGAGAATACGGCCGCCGTAAAGATTTTTGTGCCGGAGTTTTTGTGCCCGAGCGACATCCAGCGGCCGGTGTCGGACGACTTCGCGCCGGCAAACTACACGATGTGCGCCGGCTCGGGTAGGGGCGGCGGCACGCCGCGGGACACAGATGGCGTGTTCTTCATGAACTCGCAGACGACGCCCGCCAAGATCATCGACGGATTGAGCAAAACGGCGCTCGCGGCAGAGAGCACGTTAGGGCAGCCGCAGCAGTCAAATCACGATCCGCGAACGGACTACAAGTTTGCCTTTGCCTGGCCGCTCAGCGACGCGACCTGCGCGGCGACTGCGCAATGGAATATGAGCGACCCGCGCGGCTTCGCTTGGGTGAATGGCGAATTCCGTTGCGGTCTTTACAACCACTACATGACGCCCAACTCAGCGACATTCGATTGCATGGGCGTGCAGCTCGGCGGCGGCGTGCAGCAGCAATTCACCCCATACGGCTGGCGTGCGGCGCGCAGCAATCATCCGGGCGGCGTGAATGTGGCACTGGCCGACGGCTCGTTGCGCTTTGTCGGCGACGAGATTGACGCCACGGTCTGGAAAGTAATGTCGACGATCGCGGGCGAGGAGACGAGCCAAGTGCCGTAGTGGCCCTCTCGCCGCGTGTCAAACGTAGGTCACGTCATACGATGTAGCGGAGATGCCGTTGGGGAGGTAAACATTCATCACCTCCGAACTGTCGTCGACCTCGATCACCAGCTCGGCATCCGACGGCGGCAGCTCTTCGCCCAGTTCCTGGACCGATACCTCACCCGGTCCGACGTGCGAAAGCGGGATTTCGCGCTCGGCAACTTTGAGCGTCAGTGCTACCTTGGCTGAATAACCGTTGCGAACTGCCATTGTGACCCATTCCATCCATGATGAACTTTTGAAGCGAGCCGAAGCGTACGTCCAGTCTAGGGGATTATCGATCGATTTACAATATCCGCTCGGCAGCGGAATCGACGGCTGCGTTTGGCGGACATCGAGAGCATCGGCACTCAAGCTCTGCGAACGCTTGAAAAACTATCAAGACGAGGCGGAATGTTACCGCCGGTTTCGGCTCGCTCGCGTCGATCGGATTCAAGGATTTGCCGTTCCGAAATTGATCGATGCCGACGATTCGTTGATGGCAATTGAAATGTCAATTGTCCGGCGGCCCTTCCTGCTTGATTTCGGCAAAGTGTATTTGGATTCTCCGCCGCCCTATTGGAGCGACGGCGAGATCATGGCCAATTGGCACACCGAGGGGGGCGAGAATTTTGGCCAGCATTGGGCGATGGTATTGTCCCTCATTCGGCAGCTTGAGAGCTATGGGATTTGGTACGTCGACCCCAAGCCGGGGAATGTGATGTTTGGGGAAGAGTCGAAATGAGTTTGGTCGATTGCTATTGGGCCAAATAAAGGCCTCACGCAAAGGCGCAAAGGCGCAAGTTCGATGGCAACGCGCCTTGGCGCCTTGCCGCCTTGGCGCCTTTGCGTGAGACATTCCGTTGCAAACGTCGTGAAGACTCCTCCTGGCTAATCTGAAGAGTCTTTCCGTAGGTCGACGATACGGAATGAACCATCTTTGTTTGGCCAAGTGTCGATCGCCCGTTCACTACCAAAGTCTGGGTGCCGAAAGATTTGCAGGCTGGTGAAGTTTTTTCGATGGCGTAGTTCGTCGATTTTTTCGTCGGAAACTCGCGCTGCCGAAATGCATAATTGCGCAAGGTGCGGAAGGCTTTTAACAATGACATCTACGCCTTCGTCCGTGAGCCCGAACGACGCCTTATTGCTGAGCGTCCTCGTTCCGCGGCTCTCTGGCCAAATAGAAAGCCGTTGTAAGTGGGGCATTTCCGAAAGTATTCGGACCAAATCGTCAGCGGGATGATCTTGGTCTGGATAAAAGATCACTCCCGTTACTGTGTACGCCCATTCTTCACCGAGCGTATCGGCAATTATTCGACGCAATGGACCCGGCGCGTCCGCCAACGAGGTTAATTGATGCGAATAGTAAACTTCGCCGCCCGCCTTGCGAACTTCGTCAACGGCTTTTCTCTGTCGATGGGCAAGGTACGAATATTCCCCGATACAGATGCACCATATCGTCAGGGCAATCAGCAATGCCTTCAGGCTGAATCGGCTGTAGCGTGTTCGTACCTTCACCAGTTGGAAACGTAATTGAGGCAGCTTGAAAGCTATGGGATTTGGTACGTCGAACGGAAGCCAGTGGAAAATGTGATGTTTTTTGGGAATGAGTCGGCACGAGGCGACGCATAGCAATTTTGGAATCCCGGTAAGTTGATGAGTGAGGTTCATACCAGGCAGCTCGGGATGTTCGCCATGCCCGGATCGTAACTCAATCCCCATCAAGCCGCCACCGCATGTGACGGCTGTTCGTGTACAGCCGGCCAAAAACAAAGAGCTGAATTTGACCGGGCGATGTGCTGGGAACGGTCGTTGGTGGTGGGTCGTTAGTCGTTGGCGAGTCTTCACTGCGCTGGCGATTGCAAAAAAAAACTAACCCCTTACGACCAACGACTTACACCCACTCCAATGACAAAACCCCACGCCATTTTGCACGCCCACGAACACAAGCGATAGCAATTCAGGCTGCTTCTCGCCGCCCCGCCGTGCAATATCCAGGAATTATGCACGCAAAATATGGGGCCCCGCCGCAGACGACCCCCGCGAGAAGCGTGCGACATCGCCAGCACGTTTTTTAACCTTCATGTCAATGCCGGCGGTTAGACCCATATAAAGCTGCGACGGCTAATTTTGACGGCATTTTCAATCGAACTTTTTATCGCCGCTCTGTTTTGATCGACGAAGTCGCAAAACTTGTCAGCACCGATTTGCTTGCCAAGATCATATAAATGCGAGC